>CALCIB010000043.1 GCA_937907525.1 uncultured Planctomycetales bacterium
GCCCCCCCTCATCCGGCCCTTCGGGCCACCTTCCCCCGCGAGGGGGGAAGGCCGTTATGTTCACCGCCACGGAATCCGGGACGGTCGGAAAAAAGCTCATGGCGTCATCCCGCCGCCGGCTCGGGGGCCGGCGAATCCGGCTCGCCGTCGCCGCCGCGATCGCGACCGCGACCGCGGTCGCGGGGAAGGGCCGGGATGCCGATCGTCTCGTCCAACTCCCGCGGGACGACCTCCACCGCCTCGTAGGCGTCCACGATCGCCTGCACCAACGGGTGGCGCACGATGTCCGAGCGGTCCAGCGTCACCGCGGCGACGCCGGGAACCCTCGCCAGCCGCTCGGCCGCGTCGGCCAGTCCGCTCGTGGTGCCGGGGGGAAGGTCGACCTGGGTCACGTCGCCGGTGACGACGATCCGCGACTCCTGCCCCATCCGCGTCAAAAACATCTTCATCTGCGAGACCGTGGCGTTTTGGCCTTCGTCCAGGATGATGACCGCGTCGTTGAGCGTCCGCCCGCGCATGTACGCCAGGGGGGCGATCTCGATCAGGTCGTTGTCCATGTAGCGGCGGATCTGATCGTAGGGCATCAGGTCGTGCAAGGCGTCAAGCAGCGGCCGGAGGTACGGATTGATTTTGGCCTCCAGGTCGCCGGGAAGGAAGCCCAAATGTTCGCCCGCCTCCACCGCCGGCCGCGCCAGCACGATCTTCTTGATCTTCCCCTGTCGCAAAAGTTGGACCGCGAACGACACCGCCAGGTAGGTCTTGCCGGTCCCCGCCGGCCCCACGCACAGGACCAGGGCGTGGTCCCGAAGCGCCTTCAGGTAGCGTTCCTGACCGCCGGTGCGGGCGCGGACGACCCGGTTCCCCTCGCGGATCTCCACGCCCCCGGACTCGTCCCCGCCGGCCGTGGCGCGCTCGATCAGGTCGCCGACCTCGGCCGCGCCGATCGATCGGCGCGCGCGGTGCAGCGACCGCAAGCCCTCGAAGACCTCCCGCGCCTGTTCGACGCGGGCCTGGTCCCCCTCGACGCGGACCTCGCCGCGGCGGGCCAGCACCTTCACCCCCAGGGCGTCCCGGACCCGTCGCAGGTGTTGGTCGCGGCTGCCGAAGACCGCCAGCTCCTCGTCCTGGCCCTCCAGCGCGATGGTGACTTCCGGCATGCCTCCCCTTTCGCCGGCCCAAAGCCGGCGCGACGCTTTTCGGACTCCGTCGATCGATCCCATATTATTACTCGCTTAACGCCCCCGCCGGCAAGACGACGCGGAAGAACCCAGGAAGAAGTCTCGGAGGATGACGGATCCCTCGTCGTCCTCCCTCGAAGGTCGGAATGGCTTGACGCTCCCCTCCCGGTTGGAAGTCAGGACGCCGACGAGGTCGCGAACCCGCATCACGCGCACGCTCGACACGGCCCCAGAGGTTTTACACGATCACCAAAAAATCGCGATCCAGGATTGACTTTGTAAAATACCGGGCCGATAATTCGAATGGTGGCATGGTGGCGACGACTTCCTCTAATGACGCGCGATTCGACGTCCCGTCGCCGCCTCGCTTCCTATATAGGCACCTGATCGGCGCGGGCATCTTGCCTGGTGTCGAGTCTCGCGATGCGGTCGTCCGGCTGCTCCGCGATTATCGGGACGAATGGAGAACGATCGCCATGAAGGCGGAATCGCTGGGCATTTCATGGGCCAGGCTCGTGGCGCGATCCCGCCCGGCCCGAGAGGGGGCAAGTCATGCCGTCCCTTGATCCCGTGGACCCCAGGGCGCTGGGCCGGCGCATCGCCGAGGCTCGCAAGGCGCGAGGGATGACGCAGGAAGAGGTCGCCGGACACCTCGGATGCAGCCGGCCGACCTACATCGCCATCGAGAAAGGGGACCGTCCGCTCAAGTCCGACGAACTCCTTGGACTGGCCCGGTTGCTGGGACGACGGGTTCACGAGTTGGTCCGCCCCGGCGAGCCGGTCGTCGAGTTGCGGCCGCATCTGCGCGCCGCGGTCGGGAGGACGCGGGAGCGCGACGAGTCCGCCTTGTCGGAGGGTATCGACGAACTCCAGCGGTTCGCCGAGGATTACCGGGAGTTGGAGACGTTGATGAACGCCCCGCTCCGGATGAACTATCCGCCCGAGGTCAAACTGAGCGCTCGGCTTGACGTAACTCAACTGGCTGAAACCGTCGCCATGGAGGAACGGTTGAGGCTTGGGCTGGGCGATCAGCCCGTCTGGAACCTGCGCGGGATTCTCGAATGGGTGGTCGGTCTGCGGATCTTCTACTGGGCCCTTCCCTCGGCCGTCGCCGGGATGTACGCCTACACCCCGGAGATTGGCTGTTGCATCCTGGTGAACCGCAAGCATCCGGCCGTCCGACGTCGGGCTTCGCTGCTCCACGAATACGGCCACCTCATCGTGGACCGGTACAAACCGGGGATCGACTACCTGAGCCGTTCGGGTCGCAAGCCCGCCAACGAGCGGTTCGCCGAGGGGTTCGCGTTAGGCTTTTTAATGCCCGCCAACTCGGTGCGGCAGCAGTTCAACGCCATCGTCACCTCGACGGACGATTTCACCGTGGCCGACCTCTGCCGTCTGAGTCACTTCTACTTCGTGTCGGTCGAGGCGATGTGCCTCCGCCTTGAGCAGTTGGGCCTGACCCCTCGAGGCATGTGGCAAAGCCTTAAGGAATCGGGGCTCGCCCCCCAGACGGCGGCGAGACTCCTGGATTTGCCCTCGCATCCGGCGTCGAACGAGCCGTTTCCCGAGCGTTATAAGAACCTGGCCGCGCTCGCCTTCGAGAAAGAGAAGATCAGCCAGGGCCGACTCGCGCGGTTCTTGCGGTGCGACCCCGTAACGGCCAGGGAGATCGTGGCCCGTTGTCTCGCGAGCCCGCTCGTCGGGGACGACGGCGAACAGCGCGACTTTCAATTCACCGAGTTTCAGCGGTCGCTCCTGGCCGAAGTCAAATGAGGAGCCCGATCCTCGATGAAGGACGTCGCCCTGGACGCCTGCTGCCTGATCAATCTGCTGGCCGCCGGATGCGTGCTCCCGAAACCGGGAGACGTGGAGGAAGTCTCGAAGGGCGCGGCCGGAGCCTCGGATTCCTCCCCGCTCGGGCTCGTCCTCCACGTCCCGACCGTCGTGACGGACGAGTGTTACTACATGTACCAGCCGGACCCGGACGATCCGGATCGTCTCGTCAAGACGTCCATCGACCTGAGACCCTATCTCACGGGCGGAATTCTGAGGCCGTGCGACGTGGAGGGCGAGGCGGAGTCGGATCTGCTGGTGAACTATGCGACCCGACTCGACGATGGAGAGGCGTCATGCCTGGCCGTGGCCAAAGGCCGAGGCTGGGGCTTGGCGACCGATGATCGGCTCGCCGCGCGCATGGCGATCCAGGAAGGAGTCGCCGTACTTACCACGGCCGAGCTAGTGAAGCGCTGGGCGAAGCGCGCAAAAGCGACCGACGCCGCCATCGCGGAGATCCTGACGGATATTCGGCGGTACGCCAAGTTCGTCCCGCGCGCGAGTTCGGCCGAGGCCGCGTGGTGGCTCGCCCATCTCCCGCCCGCATAAAGACGAGGCGGACTCGAAGTTCATTTCACGGCCCCAGCACGGCCCAGAAACCGTAGGCGACCGGAGCGGCGAACAGAAGCGAGTCGACCACGTCCAGTACCCCCCCGAAGCCGGGGATCGTCGCCGAGGCGTCCTTGCGGCCCCGGTCGCGCTTCATCAGGGACTCCATCAGGTCGCCGACCTGCGCCGTCAACCCCACCGTCAGCCCGAACGCCGTCGCGCCGATCCAGCCCAGGGCGACGAGCCCCCGGTCCTGGGCGACCCACTCCACGATCAGGGTGGCGAGCGTCGCGAACATCAGTCCACCTACGCCGCCGGCCACGGTCTTGTTCGGGCTCAGGCTCGGCCAGAGCTTGCGACGCCCGAAGAGCCGGCCGATCGCGTACGCCCCGACGTCCGCCCCCTTGGCCGTGGCGATCAGCATCGCCAATGGTATCAAGCCGTGCTTGCACCCTTCAAGCCAGCGCATCTGGACCATGAAGCCGCCGAGCATCCCGACGTAGGCGACGACCAGGATCGTCGCCGCGATCGAGTCGACCGCGCCACCGGGCCGCTCGAACCGCAGGCTTTCGACGACGAACGCCGCCATCACCACCGCCGTGAAGCTGAAAAACGGCCAGGCGAAGACGCCGATCGACCAGGACGGCTCGGACATGATCGCCGAGAACCGCTCGTGGGTGGGGCAGGCCGCGACCAGGTGGGGGAGCCAGTGGGCCGTCAGGATCGCCAACAGGCCGCCGCCGACGACCCGCGGGTCGGGTCGGACGTGGCCGCTGGAGAGCAGATCGACCAGTTCCCGCGCCGCCGCCGCCATCACCAGCGCCGAAACAAAAAACCAGAGCGGAAACCAGGGGGCCAGCCCCTGGTCGACGTACATGACCACGACCAACGCCGCGACGATCGTGACGGCGCTGAGGATGCGGGTGCGGAGCATGAATTCCAGCGTGGCGAGCGAATGGCTTGAGAACCGGGCCCGCCGGACGGGACCGTCTCCGTTTCACTTTAACCGGCCGGGGCCCCCGCGGCCAGCGAGGAGGCCGGCAAGCCGCCGAACTTCCGGGTCCTGCCGGCGTAATCGGCGCACGCCTGAAGCAGATCGTCGCCGCGGAAGTCGGGCCAGAGCTTCGGCGTCACCCACAACTCGGTGTAGGAGACTTGCCAGAGCAGGAAGTTGCTGATCCGCATCTCGCCGGCGGTGCGGATCAGGAGGTCCGGGTCGGCCGCGGCGCCGGTCTCCAGATACGCGGCGAAGTCCGCCTCGTCGAGCGTCGAGGGGTCGAGCCGGCCGGCCCTGGCCTCCTCGGCGATCTTCTTCACGGCGTCGAGAATCTCGGTTCGGCCGCCGTAGTTGATCGCCAGCCGAAGGACCAGCCCCGTGTTGCCGGCGGTCGCCGCGACGGCGCGGTCGATCTCCGCCAGCACCTCCGGCGGCAGGCCGTCGCGGCGGCCGATCGTCGTCAGCCGGACGTTCCGCTCCATCAGCTCGGCGCGCTCGGCGAGCAGGAAGTGGCGCAGCAGCCGCATCAGGAACCGGACCTCCCGCGCCGGCCGCTTCCAGTTCTCCACCGACAGGCAGTAGAGCGTGACTTGCTCCAGGCCCAGCCGAACCCCCTCCTCGACGATCGACCGCACGCTCTGGACGCCCCGACGATGCCCCGCGACCCGCGGGAACCCGCGTTGCTGGGCCCATCGGCCGTTGCCGTCCATGATGATGGCGACGTGTCGGGGAAGCTGCTCGGGCCGGAGGTTCCATTCCTCCAGCCGGGCCAGCCCTTGTTCCGTGACGTTCAGCGCGGGATCGTCGTCGAGTCGCATGAGTCGTGCCACGCCCAATCCTTGAGGGGGAGGTCCTGCCGCGGCCCCGCCGGTCGGTTCAACGCGCCCGGGGCACGCGGATCGTCTGGTCGCGGTCGGGGCCCACCGAGACGATCGACGCCGCCACGCCGACCTTCCGGCCCAGGAACTCGACGTACCGTCGCGCCGCCTCGGGCAACTCGTCCCAGCTTCGGGCGGCGGTGACGTCCTCGCTCCAGCCGGGAAGCGTCTCGTAGACCGGGCGGCATTCCTCCAGGTCGGCCAGCGAGGCCGGCAGGGTTGCGACCGTCCGGCCGTTCCGCTCGTAGGCGACGGCCACTTGCAGTTCGTCGAGCCCGCTCAGCACGTCCAAGAGCATCACGGCGATCTCGGTCGAGCCGCTGACCCGCGCCGAGTAACCCGTGGCCACCGCGTCGAACCAGCCGCAGCGGCGGGGACGGCCGGTGACGGTGCCGTACTCGCGGCCGACCCGCCGGATCCGCTCGCCGACCTCGTTGTCCTGCTCGGTCGGGAACGGCCCGCCGCCGACCCTCGTCGTGTACGCCTTGACGACCCCGATCCAGCGGTCGATGTAACGCGCCGGCACTCCCGAGCCCGGCGCCGCGCCGACGGCGCTTGAATTGGAGCTGGTGACGTAGGGGTAGCTGCCGTGGTCGACGTCCAGGAGCGACCCCTGCGCCCCCTCGAACATCAGCCGACGGCCGGCGTTCAGATGGTCGTGCAGCGCCTCGGTGGCGTCGCCGACGAACGGGCGGAAGCGCTCGGCGTATTCGAGATACTCCTCGGCGACCGCGACGTCGTCGAACGGCTCGAAGTCCGGCAGCATGGCGGCGAGCAGGCGGTTCTTGAAGTCGACGATCCGCTTGAGCCGCTCGCGGAACCGGGCCGGGTGGTAGAGGTCGGCGACGCGGACGCCGTGGACCCGCCCGACCTTGTCCCGATAGCACGGGCCGATGCCGCGGCGAGTGGTCCCCAGGTGGTCGGCGGTCGACGCCGACTCCTCCGTCAGCCGCTCCTCGGCCAGGTGGTGCGGCAGGATGACGTGGGCGCGGTCGCCGATCAGGAGCCTGCCCTTGAAGTCCACGCCCTGCGACTCAAGCGTCGCGATCTCCTTCAAGAGCGCCGGCGGATGGATCACCACGCCGTTGGCGATCACCGCCCGGACGCGCGGCCGGAGGATCCCGGTGGGGACCAGCGACAGCTTGTACGTCGTCCCCTCGTGGACGACGGTGTGCCCCGCGTTGGCCCCCCCCTGGTAGCGGACGACCACGTCGTGGTCGTCGCAGAGCAGGTCCACGATCTTTCCCTTGGCCTCGTCCCCCCACTGGAGGCCCACCACGCACGTCGATCCCACGGTTCGCGCTCCCAGGCGGCTGGCGACCCGGCTCGGTCGGTCGCTTGGCATCGTAAAGTCACATGGTACGGAACCGCCGCGACGCCGTCAACGGGGCGGCGCGGCCGACTTCGGCGGATCAGCGGACGGCCGCCTCGACGGCCTTGAGGAGCTTGGGCGAGTCGCGTTTGACGGCGCGGTAGGCGAGGGCGGCGTCGACCGCGGCGAGGACGCGGGCGGTCTCGGCGAGCGAGGCGTCGGCCAGTCCGGCGTCCGCCAGCCAGGCCGAGACCTCCCGCCAGGACCATTTCGGGCCGTCGGCGGCGATCGGCCGGGGGAAGTCGCCCGGCCCTCGCGCGCCGGTGACGAGGTGGTGGACGTACTGACGGGACTTCCCCAGCCGCGCCGCCATGTCCGCCTGGGCGACCGCGTCCGTCTCCGCGATCCGCTCGACCTCGTACCCCGCCTCGCGGACGTCCGCGATCGCGGAGAGGACGGCCGCCTGGGCCGACTCCGCTTCGCGACCGAAGGCGATCGAGATTTGCCCGCCGCTATAAGCGACCGTGCCGTCGTCGCAGCCCGCCTCGTAGAAGGCGTCGGCCATCTCGAACGTCAAATCGTCCCAACGACCCTTGAGGACCAGCGTGAATTCGACCTCGGCCATGATCGCGCTCCTCGAACCCGTCTTTGCGTTCCATCATCCTCGCTCAGCCGACGGCGGCGCGGAAGTCGTCGAAAACATGCTGGTTGTCGTGGGAGCCGACGGCGGATTCCGGGTGGAACTGGACGCCGACGATCGGCAACCGCTGGTGGCGAAGCCCTTCGAGCGTGCCGTCGTTGAGGTTGACGTGGCTGGGGGCGACGTCGCCCGGCAGGGTCGACGGGTCGATGGCGAAGCCGTGGTTCTGGTTGGTGATCGCGACCTTGCCGGCGGCCAGGTCGCGAACCGGGACGCTGGCGCCGCGATGGCCGAACTTCAGCTTGAGCGTCCGCGCCCCGAACGCCATCCCCAGAAGCTGACAGCCCAGGCCGACGCCGAGGATCGGCACTCCTCGCGACTCCGCCGCGGCCTTCACCAGCGTTCGGACGCTCGCCGCGACGTCCCCAAGCGCGGAGGGGTCGCCGGGGCCGTCGGAGAGGAACACGCCGTCGGGCTGGTGTTCCATCACGGCCTCGGGGGCGATCCGACCGGAGACGACCGTCACGATCAAGCCGAGATCGACCAACCGCCCCGGCGCGTCCCGCCTCATGCCGAAGTCCAGGACCACCACGCGGGGCCGCTTCTCATCCTCCGGATCGAGGCGCTCGCCGCCGAGCGGGGCGACGCGGTAGGACCGCGCGGGGCCCGGCGCCCAGACCGTCGCGGCCGCGGGCATGACCTCGCCGGTCAGGTCGAGCCCGTCCACCCCCCGAGCGTCGCGAGCCCTGGCGATCAGGACGGCGTCGTCCGCCTCGATGCTGGAGACGACCCCTTTCATCGAACCGTGAACGCGCAGGTGACGGGCCAGCGCGCGGGCGTCGATCCCGGTCAGACCGACGACGCCGCGATCGGCCAGGTACGCGCTTAGCGACTCCTCCGCGCGACGGTTGACGCCGCGAGGGGACGCGCCGGGGGCGACGAACCCACGCAGCCAGGGCCGGCGGTCGCCGCGGTCGTCGTCGAAGTCGCCGACGTCGGAGCAGGTCATGACCACGATCAAGCCGCGGTTGGCCGGGTCGTCGACGATGCCGCGATGCCCGGTCGTGCTGGTGTTGAAGACGACCTCGCCGTCGGTCTCGCCGCGCGCGCCGAAGGGACGGCCGACGAACGCCGCGCCGTCCTCGAGCGCCAGTATCGCGACGTCCATCGTCATGGCTCCGTCGAACGTTGCGCCCGCGTCAGCCGATGGCGGCGCGGAAGTCGTCGAAGAGGTACTGGCTGTCGTGGGGGCCGGCGGCGGCCTCGGGGTGGAACTGGACGCCGACGATCGGCAGCCGATTATGCCGAAGCCCTTCGAGCGTGCCGTCGTTGAGGTTGACGTGGGTCTGGGCGACATCGCCGGGCAGGGTGGCGGGATCGACGGCGAAGCCGTGGTTCTGGGTCGTGATCTCGACCCTTCCCGTGGCCTCGTTACGCACCGGGTGGTTCGCGCCGCGGTGACCGAACTTGAGCTTGAACGTCCTGGCCCCGAACGCCTGGCCGAGAAGCTGATGGCCCAGGCAGACGCCGAGGATCGGGATCCCCCGCGACTCCGCGGCGGTCTTGACGAGGGCCCGGACGGTCGCCACCGCGTCGGGCAGCGCCGAGGGGTCGCCGGGGCCGTTGGAGAGGAACACGCCGTCGGGCTGGTGCTCCATCACGGCTTCCGCCGAACTCCAGCCGGGGACGACCGTGACCCGGACGCCGCAATCGACCAGATGCCGCGGCATGTTCCACTTCATGCCGAAGTCCAGGGCCACGACGTGGGGCCGCTTCCCCTCCCCGGGCTGGGGCCGGCCGTGGCCGCCGCGGCCGGAGGAGTCGAGCTGATACGCGCGGTCGAGTCCCGGCTCCCAGACGGCCGCGGTCTTCGGCATGACCTCGCTGGCCAGGTCGCGGCCGACCAGCCCCCTACTCTCACGCGCCTTGGCGACCAGGCTTGCGTCGTCCAGATCGACGGTGGAGAGGACCCCCTTCATCGCCCCCTGGACCCGGATCCGCCGGGCCAGCGCTCGGGTGTCGATCCCCGCCAGGCCGACGACGCCGTTCTCCGCCAGGTACGCCTCCAGCGACTTCTCCGCGCGATGGTTGCTGACGCGGGGGGAGGGCTCGCGGACGATGAAGCCGCGAATCCAGAGCCTGGGGCTCTCGACGTCCTCGCCGTTGACGCCGTAGTTGCCGATCTCGGTGTAGGTCATGGTCACGATCTGACCGTTGTACGACGGGTCGGTGACGATCTCCTGGTAGCCGGTCATGCTGGTGTTGAACACGACCTCGCCGTCGGTCTCGCCCTGCGCCCCGAAGGACCGGCCCGTGAACACCGTTCCGTCCTCGAGCGCCAGTTTCGCCGTGCCCATCGTCGCTCCCGGGGCCCGGTTCGGGCCCTCGCTCCCAGATCGTCAACGGTCCTTGCAAATCCCCACGATCTTACGCGAGCGGGGATTCGGCCGTCGAGGCGATTCGCGCCGGCCCTCGCGAACGAGGCGGGAAAGAGGGGACTTCGCGCGATCGTGACGACGCGGAAGGCCTGAACGTCACGGATTCGGGAGAGACGAATACATCTTCCCCCCTCGCGGGGGAAGACAGACCGCGAAGCGGTCAGATGAGGGGGACGACACGCGAGAAAGCCGTTGGGATTCGCGAAGGCCCGCCCACGCGACGTGAAAATCCCACGGTCGTCTGGCGCGTCCCCCCCTCATCCGGCCCTTGGAACGCTGCCGAAATAACTTCCGGGAATCCTCCGGGGTCGACTCGCGTGGC
>CALCIB010000044.1 GCA_937907525.1 uncultured Planctomycetales bacterium
TCCCCCCTCGCGGGGGAAGGTGGCCCGAAGGGCCGGATGAGGGGGGGCGCGCCAAGAGCCGTTGGAATCCCGAGCCGGTCGGACGGGCTTGCGAGTTCCGACGGCGCGTTTGCTTGTCGTCCCCCTCATCCGACCGCTTCGCGGTCTGTCTTCCCCCGCGAGGGGGGAGGAACGTGATAGGCGTCGTCAAGCTCGCGCGATCGGCGAAGAGCCGGCGCGTCTTCAGGGGAATTTCGACAAAGCGCGACAAATTCGCGTTTACAGCCCCGGCGGACGGGGGTATCCTCCCCGCCGTTGGTTGACGACCTTGGACTTCCGAGGCCGGGGCTCATGGTCGGGCCCCACGCGGAGACGGGCATGGATGCGACCGAAATCCGCTCTCATCCATCCCTTCTTCGCCGAGTCCGCCGGCGGATTCGATCCGCCGCCTCGGGACGTCACGGGTCGTGGGCCTTGGGCCTCGCGACGACCGAACAGAACCGCGCCGCGCCCTTCCGAGCGGGCGAGGTCGTCACGACGCGAGCCAGACGGAGCGACCGAGGAACCGGGATTGCGTCGTGACAATCCTAATCTTGTTCAGGAGGAAGAGATGAGCATGACCAAGGGACTGACGAGGCTGTGGTCCGCGGCCCTCGCCGCGGGCTTGGTCGCGGGCGCCGGGACGAGCGTCGAGGCCGCCGCGATCCTCAAGTACCAGACCGCCACGGCGATCAACCTGGATAAGGGCATCACCGGCCCGAACCTGATCAGCTTCACCCCGGCCTCCTCCGCGGGCGTGGACCTGGCCTCCGGGTCGGTCAACGCCGGACTGGGGACGTTCGTCGTCGCCCCCCCGGCCGCCGGCTCGCAGACCGTCTACGACAACGTCCCGTTCGCCATCACCTTCCTGCCCCAGTCGCTGGACGACCAGCCGATCACCAGCGTCTCGCAGGTGATCACCGGCGTCCTCAACGGCGTCGTCGACAGCCCCTACCACTCGACGGTCACCGCCACCTTCAACGAACCCGAGGGGAAGATCAACCTGGACGGTTCGCGGACCATCGCCCTGAGCTTCCCCAAGGGGGACAAGCTGCTGGTCCCGTCGCAGTCCAACGGCGGCGTGACCACCGCCGAGGCCCAGATCACCTCCACCGTCGCCCCCATCCCCGAACCGAGCATGATCGCCCTGACCCTGACCGCCCTGGGCGGTCTGGCCCTCCGCCGCCGGCTCTCCAGGCGCCGCGCCCCCCAGACGGCCTGAGCCGCCTCCGAACACGACGAACGACGCCTCATCCCAACCCCCGGACGATCCCGTCGATCGCCCGGGGGTTTTCCGCGCGCCCGACGATCGATTAATTCAGCGCGTGCCCGAACGACACGATCCCCCCCGCCAGCCAGACGAACCAGCCGAGCGTCCAAAGGACCACGCCCGCCGTCCCCGCGACCCCGCGCCGGCCTTTCAGAAGCCATCGCGCCAGCAGCGCGACCGCCGGGGCCGGCGCCAGCCACGTCGCCAACCGCGTCGAAGACGCCAGGCAGCAACTCTGTCCGCGCCGCGCGACCGCCCCGGTGAACGGCCCCGTCGCCGTCAGCAGGGTCGTCAACAGCCGAGGCCGCCTGGCGACGTCCGACGCCGACCCGGACGACGTCGCCGCGAACGTCAACGCCGAGAAGACGAGCAACAGCCCCAGGAAGCTCAGGCGATACGCCGCGGCCTCGCCGCGGAACCAGCCGCGGCGCTCCCGCTTCCGGTCCCGCTCCAACGTCGAGCCCCCCATGGTCCGCCTCCTCGTCGGGTCGACCGCCCTCAGCTCATCGCCACGAGCCGCAATTTTACCACCGATCGACGCGGGGAAGACAAGGCGCCACGCCAAACGTCGTCAACGTCTTCGTCGTGACCGGCCGCGCTTAAAAACATGAGTCCGCTCTCACGAATCCGACACGAACGGAGACGCGCGATCCCTTCTCCCCTTGAGGGCATAGGTATGGCCACAACTTTTCGACTCGGAATCTGGGAAGGATAGGCAAGCGTCCGATGTCCCCTCTCCCACCGGGAGAGGGTGGCCCGAAGGGCCGGGTGAGGGTCGTCGCATTTCGGGATACGCTCTGGGCTTGCGTCATGCCGACCCGACGCTCCCCGCGAAGCGCGACGACCCTCACCCGCCGCTGCGCGGCTGCCCTCTCCCGGTGGGAGAGGGGACGGAATAGGCGATCTGGGTCAATATAGAGCTTGCCTATGCTCTCCAAATTCCTAATCGAAAAGTTGTGGCCATACCTATGCCTTGAGGGAGAAGGTGGCCGAAGGCCGGATGAGGGGGGCGCTTCCAAAGGCTTCCGGTCGCGCCCACCCCTCATCCGCCCCTTGGAACGCGGCCGAAATAACTTCCGGGAATCCTTCGGGGCCGACTCGCCTGGCTTCGAAACATAAGACCGAGGAATCAATCGCCTCGTATACGGCCCGCGCCTTCCCCGTCGAGGAATTCATCCACGGATTTCCCAGATTGACGCAGATTCGGATCGGACAATTTAATTTAATCTGTGTTAATCTGCGAAATCTGCGGATATTCTCTCCCAAGTCCTTCGCGGGAAGTTGTTTCGGCCGCGTTCCTCGGGGCACCTTCTCCCACAAGGGGAGAAGGGACGATGGCCATCATGCTTGCTCAGGGTTTTCAACGAAGAAACCCATATTCTCAAGTGCGGCGGTCTACTACGAATCGGGCCGGCGTCAATCGCGGTCGCGGGCGATGCCGGTGAAGGAGGGGAGGATTCGAGGCTTGGGCTGGGGTTGGGCCAGGGTGCCGGCGACGTCGATCTGGAACAGACCCGCGCCGGCCTCGCGCATCAGGTTGGAGATGATCGGCAGCTTGCGCTCGTTGCGGCCGTAGGCGACGTCGAAGGTGAGGTCGATCTTGTCGAAGGGATCGCGGGTGTTCTTGCGGCCCTTGTCGCTGAGGTTGAGGCTGACCGCGTCGCCGGTGAGCTTGAAGACGTCGAAGAAGGTGGTGCCGTTGACGATCCGGAAGGCGACGTCGGCGGAGTCGAACAGCGCCTTGTCGCGGCCGCGGACGACGTTGGGGGCGAGGATCTTGTTGAGGCCGCGGACGAGGGTCAGGACGAAGGGGAGTTCGCCGATGTCGCCGTCGACGACCTTGCCGGCGCCGCGGCCTTGAAGCCTTCGGACGTCGCCCCCCAGGCCGTTGAATTCGACGTCGGCGTCGGCCAGGCCGCGGAACGACTGCCGGCCGGGGAGGGTCGCGGCGTACTTCTGAAGGTCGGCCCCGCTGATCCGAACCGCCCCGGCGTAGCGCGGGGACTCGGTCAGGGTGATCCAGCCCTCGCCGAAAATCTCGCCCCCCAGCAGCTTCCCCTTGACGCCGGGGAGACGGGCCGCGCCCCCCTGGATCGAAAGCGGCCCCTGGACGTCCGCCAGGGGTATGCCGGCGACCTTGACGCTGGCGACGTCGAGCGTGCCGTGCAGCTCGAGCGTCTGGCCGTCGAGCCGGCCGCGGACGTCGGTGAGCTTGCCGTTGAGGTGCTCCAGGGGGACGCCGGCGGCGAGCTTGTTGTCCAGGAGGAAGACCTGGGTCTTCTCCCAGGCGCACCAGGCCGGGACGCCGGGGACGCCGTCCCAGCCGACGGCCAGGTC
Organism: uncultured Planctomycetales bacterium; assembly: GCA_937907525.1. GTDB lineage: Bacteria > Planctomycetota > Planctomycetia > Isosphaerales > Isosphaeraceae > Paludisphaera. The sequence continues at coordinate 3,626 of CALCIB010000044.1, forward strand.
GCCCCAGGCGGTCAACGGCTTGCCGTCGTCCAGCCGCAAGGCGAACTGGGCCATCAAGGGGGGCATGATCCGCCGCAACGACGCGCTTAAAAGCAGGTTGTGGACCTTCAGATCGGCGACGCGAAGCGCGAACCGGCCGCTGTCCTCGACGCGGAGGACGCCCTCGCGGAAGTCGACCGGGGCGCCGTGGAAGTTGAAGCGGACGTCGCGCATGCCGACCATGCCGTCGACGAACCGGAAGGAGCCGAGCGCGTCCTGCATCCGGAGTTCGACGGTGGGGCCCGCCTCGGCGTCGGCGCCGGGGGGCCTGGGGAGGACCAGGCGGACGTGGGAGCCGGGAAGGGGGCTGACGGCGACGACGACGTGCTGGGGCTTGCGGGCCTCGGCGGCGATGGCGACATCAACGTCGCAGAAGCCGTCGGGGTTGATGACCTCCCACGACTTCCGCCAGGCCGGCCGCAAGGCGTCGCGAAGCTCGGGGCTGAACGGGAGCTTGCGGGCCGAGAGGTTCAACGCGATCTTCAAAGGCGGGGCGCCGTCGGGCAGCGGCGGGGCGTCCATGAGCTCGACCCGGCCGGAGCCGGTGATGACGGCCTGGCCGTTGCGCCCGGTCATGTTCTGGAAGACCCAGTGGTCGGGGTGGATCTCCAACCGGCCGCCGAGGCGGCGGACGGGGAACGGCAGCCCCCGCCAGGTCATCTCGCTGCTGGCGGGGTCGAGCCGGGCCTCGGCGTGGACCGCCAGCAGGCCCTCGGGCCGCAACTCTCCGGTTTCCCAGCCCGGCGGCGGGGGCGGACCGGCCAGCGGCCGACGGCGGATCCGGGCGTGGACCGCCGCGGCGCCGGAGGGCTTGAACATGTCGACCCAGTGGCGGGCCTTCGGCTCAAGCGCGTCGAGGAACGTCGCGTCGATCGGCAACGACTCGATGTCGGCTTGGAGGTCGACGACGGCGTCGTGGCCGGGCTCGTCGACCGTGCCGTACAGCCGCGCGGGACGGTCGCCGACGGGGCCGCGGACGTCGACGGTCACCCGCCTCCCCTCCATGGCGAGCGTCCCGGTGAGGTTCTTCAGCGGATACGGGAAGTGGCTGTAAAGCGCCGAGACGTCCTTGAGCCGGGCCGATCCCGACGCGACGATCGGGCCGCCGGGCTCGCGAGCGACGTCGGCCTTGACATCGACGCGGCCGCGGGGCTGGAAGTCGTCCCAGAGTTTGAGGAACTCCGCGGGGGTCTTGCGCCTGAGGCGGTCGTCGAGGTCCAGGTCGTCGGCCTCGACGTGGATCGCGAACGCGGTCGTCTCGAAGTCGCCGACGTCGACGCGGCCGGAGGCGCGCAGGCGCGCGGGGCCGTTGGAGCCCTCGGCGTGGTCGATCGCGAGCGCGCGACCGTCGAAGCCGACGCGGGCGGAGAGGTCGTCGATGGGGAACGGCAGCATGGGGCAGCGGCAGGAGCCGCCTCGAAGCTGGGCCTTCAGGTCGTAGACGAGTCGTTCGCCAGGGGCCGCGGCCGGTCGGAAGCGGAGCGAGGCCAGCTCGACGTCGACGTCGCCCGACTTCAGCGCCAGGGCGTCCAGGGCGGCACCGGCCTCCGGGGGGAGTCGGCGGCGGAAGGCGTCGGATACGGTCAGGTCGACGAGTCGGCCCTGAAGGTCGACGTCGCCGGTCTTGGGGTCGACGGTCCCCTTCAAGTCCACGTGGTCGAAGACGTCGCCGCGGGCGGAGCCCTCGAAGCGGAGGCGGCCCTCCTCGTCGGGCCGGATCTTAAGCGCCACGTCGCGGAGGACGGCCGCGGCGGCCTGGCCGCGGCCGTCCCCGCCCGCGCCGCGGGAGGAGGACGAGCCGGCGTCGGGGTCGACGACCAGTTCGACGACGCCGTTGACGACGTCCACCGGCGGCGGGTTCTCGATCGAGGTCGTCGGCCAGGGGTTCGCCGGCAGGTCCGCCAGGTTCCAGCCGCCGTCCTTCTTGCGGACCAGCCGCAGGGTCGGGCGGCTGATGATGACGTCGCCGACCTCGCGCTTCCCCTCCAACAGCTTCCACGGGTCAAAGTGCAATTCCAGCCAGAGGATCGAGACCGAGGGGAACGGCGCGCCCTCGACGGTCTGGACGGCGGTCACGTTCTTGAGCGTCACCCGCCCCCGCAAGGGGCGGAACTCGGCCCGGCCGAACTCGAACTCGGCGTGAGGGAAGAACCGCCGCAATTCGGCCTGGAGCATCCGCGCGACGGTGCCGCCGTCGGTGACGAAGGCGTAGGCGAACCAGACCGCGGCGACCGACAGGACCAGCCCGAGGGTCGCGATCCAGAACAGGAATTTCGCCGCCCGCCGCCATCCCATCGCCGCGCCCCCTCCGTGGGTTCGATCCGTCACTCCTATTACCGTCGCGGTTGAGAAGGTGAATCCTTCTTAATTGGAATCCACCGCGAGCGAGCGTGCTTAATCCCTTCTCCCCTTGTGGGAGAAGGCGCCCCGGAGGGGCGGATGAGGGGTGGGCGCGACCGCAAGCCCCTGGAAACGCCCCCCTCATCCGGCCTTCGGCCACCTTCTCCCACAAGGGGAGAAGGGATGATTGTCATCACTATTTCTCGATGGTCTCCAACGAAGCGAACCCACCTTCTTAAGTGCGACGGTCCACTCCGCGCCTGGGATCCCCAGCCGCGCGAAGCAGACCGACCGCGGCCGTCGCCATGGCCGGGAACTCGCCGGGGGTCCGATACCGCATCGAACTGGCGAAAACCGCGTGGACCGCGGCGAAGTAGAGGATCGGCCCGGCCAGAAGCGCCCAGGCGCGGGCGTCGCGATGGAGCGTCCACAGGCCGAAGGCCATGAGGACCAACAGCGGCGTCATGACCGCGCCCGCGGCGATCCGGACCCAGGCCGGGCCCGCGGCCTCGGCGTTGGGCCAGGGGCTCCAGTAGCGGCCGAGCTTCACCACGGCCAGACTCGCGACCCGGCCGGGGTTCTCGCGCGCGAAGGCGACCGCGCGAGCCTTCAACCGCCGGTCCTGATCGCGCTCGTCCAGGGGCCAGACGTCGGGATCGGCCAGGAACCGCATCATGTCGCTGCCGCCGGTCGCGTCGGGGTTGAGGCCGTCGTACAGGCTCGCGCCCATCCAGAGGGCGGTGGGGACGAACTCGCCGTACACCCGCGCGTTGCGGACCCACCAGGGCGCCATCGTCGCGACGAACGCCAGGGCCATGGCCAGCGTCCCGACCAGGACCGGCCCGGGCGCCCGCCGCGCCGCCAACCGACTCGCCCACCAGGCCGCGACGACCATGGGGAAGAACAGCAGGCAAGACGGCCGGACCAGCACCGCCGCGGCCGCCGCGCCCCCCGCCGCCAGGCCCGGCGCGACCGCCCCGCGGGCGGACTGGCGATCCCAGAGAACGGCCGCCGCCCACAGGAAGACCAGAAGCAACGGGACGAAGACCGCCTCCGTCAGCAAAAGCGCCGACGTCGCGATGAAATAAGGATGGACCGCCGTCAGCGCCGCGGCGACCAGGGCCGCGGATCGACGGTCCTCGCCGAGGGTCGCGATCGTCAGCCGATAGACCAGCCAGACGCACGCCGCGCCCAGCGCCGCCTGGATCAGCCGGGCGCCCAGGGGATTGTCTCCCGTCGCGAGCCGGCAGGCGGCCAAAAAGAGCGGGTAGCCCGGCGTTCGGAGGGCGAAATGGGGGACGTCGCCCCACTCGACGATCTGGAAGACCTCGCCGTCGCGGATCGTCTGGGCGAGCCTCCAGTAGTATTCCGAGTCGGGCAGCAGGCAGACGCGGCCGTCGCCCGCGCGATCGAGGCGCCACTGGACGAGGTCGGCGGCCAGGACGCGGAGCAGCAGTCCGATCTCCACGGCGAGGGCCAGGGGACGTCGCCAGGCGGGCCCGCGCGACGGCGGGCCGGACGATCGCGGCATGTCCGGCCTCCCTCGCTCGGGACGTGGACCGGCCCACGTCCCCCCGCGGGACCGGCCGAGTTCGGCGCGAATCCTAGAGGAATCCGCCCGGGGCGTCAACTTCAGCCCGATCGGGCCGCCAGCGCAGGCTCAGCCGTCGCCGGGTGGACGCCGTCGTCTTGACGCGGTCGGCGACCCGGTGGCCGACCACCCAAACGATCCCCTGGCGATCGGCGACGACGGGGGCGGCGCCGCAGTCCTCGCGCGACACGCCCCGCATCCGGAGGAAGTCCGACACCCGCTGCCGCCGCCCCCGCATCCCCAACGGGTCGAACCGCTCCCCGGCCGCGGCCGTCCGCACGATCAGGGGGAAGGCGACGCGCGCCCAGTCGACCACCTCCTCGAAGGATTCGGAGGTCAAGGTGGCGTCGGCCTCGAACGTCCCGGCCGCCCAGGGGACGCGGACGGTCCCGGGCCCCGACAGCGCCACCGGCTCGATCGCCGACGAGTCCGACGCGCGCGCTCCGTCGCGCTCCAGGACCAGGAAGCCGCGGGCGGCGCGGAGCCTGGCGCCCGCGCCCAGATGATCGACCCGCGCGCCGGCGATCAGCCCCGCCGCCAGCCGCCGCCAGCGCCCGGCCGACATCGCCCCCTCGGGCCAGCCCGCCTCGCGCCACGCGCCGCGGACGATCTCAACGGCCGCGGGTCCCAAAAGCCACGACGCGGCGCGACGATCGAAGACGATCCGATCCGACGCGATCGAAAGCACCACCTTGGAGACGATCGGCGCCAGCAGCGTCTCCAGCAGCCGGCGCTCGGCCGCGGCCGTCTCCCCCAGGCGGACGACCGCCGCGACGACTTCCGGATTGTAATCGGCCTTGAGCCCCGGGATCAGGTCGTGGCGGATCCGCGAGCGGGTGCGACAGCGATCGCGGTTGCTGGCGTCCTCCAGGAACTCGCGGCCGGTTCGGACCAGGTCCTCGCGCACCTCCTCCCGCGCGACCTCCAGGAGCGGACGGATCAGGTCCACCCCCGGCGCCAGCGCGCGCCGCGCGGGCATGCCGGCCAGCCCGCGAGGGCCCGTGCCGCGGACGATCCGATGGAGGATCGTCTCGGCCTGGTCGTCGCGGGTGTGGCCGACCGCCACGGCCGACGCGCCCCGCGCCGCGGCGATCTCCGCCAGCCACTCCAGCCGCGCCGCCCGCGCGTCGGCCTCGAAATGACCGGGGCGGGTCGGCCGCCAGACGCCCAGGTCGAACGGCAAATCCAGCGATTCGGCCAGCTCGGCGACGAACCGCGCGTCCCGACGCGCCGACTCGCCCCGGACGCCGTGATCCAGGTGGGCGACGCTCAACCGCAGGTCGAACTCGTCGCGCAGCGCCAGCAGCGCCCGGAGCATCCCCACGCTGTCGCCGCCGCCGGAGACGGCGACCACCCAGCCCCGGCCGACGCCCTCCGCCAGCCAGTCGGCGACCCGGCGACGAACCGTTCCCAGCCATGCGGGAAGGCAGCTATGATCGGGAGTCGAATCCTTTTCCATAACTTGTAAGATACGCCGGCGGCCACCTCCCCGGCGAGATGAAAATGTCCGAAATCTTCATGAACTCCGAGTTGATCGCGCTTTTGCGGTCGCCCCGATCGAAATCGCCGCTGCGGCTCGAGGGGGACGAATTGGTCTCGGACGACGGCGAGGAGCGGTTCCCGATCACGGGTGGCGTCCCCAGGCTGGCGGGAGAGGCTTACGTCGGCAGCTTCGGCCGCCAGTGGAACCGCTACGACGTCGCCCGGACCGAGGAGGACGAGGCCGTCTTCGCGGTCAAGACGGGCGTCGCCCCCGGCGAACTGGCCGGCAAGCTGGTCCTCGACGCCGGCTGCGGCGGCGGACGTTACGCCCGAATCCTGGGCGAGGCCGGCGCCAGGGTCCTGGGACTGGACCTCAGCGGCGCCGTGAAAAAGGCGTCCGAATCATGTCGGACCCTGCCGAACGTCCAGATCGTCCAGGGCGACCTGCTCGACCCTCCCGTCGCCGAGGCCGCCTTCGACCTGGTCTTCTCCATCGGCGTCCTGCACCATGCGCCCGACCCCCGACGGGCGTTCGCCCAGATCGCCAAACGGGTCAAGCCCGGCGGAAGGCTGGCGGTGTGGCTCTATCGCAAGAATACCGCGCCTCAGGAGTGGATCAACTCCGGCGTCCGCCTGGTCTCCACCCGACTCCCCGCGCGGGCGCTTGAGTCCCTGTGCGTCGCCCTGGGAGTCCTGGGGAGCGTCCCGGTCGTCAATCGCACTTTAAACAAGGTCTTCAACTTCTCCGCCCATCCCGACTGGACGCTCCGGGTCTGCGACAACTTCGACTGGTGGGCGCCCAAATACCAATCGCACCACACTCTGTCCGAACTTTTTCGATGGTTCGAGGAGGAGGGCTTCGAAGACCTTCGCGAGCTTCGGCCGATGAAGTCCGGCCGGCTTTACGAATGGGCCTACGACCGCGACCTGGTCATCGGCTCGGGCGTGAACGTCCGGGGGAGGCGGCGGGGGTTCCAGAAGCCCCCGCCCCCCTCGCTTCGGACTGACGACCCGACACTTATCGGATCCGGCGCGTGATCCTCATGCAAGCCGGCTCCGAACGGCCTTCTCCC
>CALCIB010000045.1 GCA_937907525.1 uncultured Planctomycetales bacterium
CGACGCCCGCGCCGAGGAGGCCGACGCCCGCGCCGAGGAGGCCGACGCCCGCGCCGAGGAGGCCGACGCCCGCGCCCTCGCCGAACGTCGCCGGGCCGAACTGATGAAGGCGAAGCTGCGCGCGATGGGGGTGAACCTCGACTGATCGCCCCCGCCTCCGCGCGAGCCGGCGGCGGATCCGGCGTTCCGGCCTGGAATCGGCCCAAGCGAATCCGTATCATCGGTTTCCGCGCCGGCCCGGCGCGGACGTCGGGGCGGAATCGGTTCGCCCCTTCCGCGTCCGTCACCCTTAACCGATGGTCCAGCCGCCCATGATCTTGTGCGTGACGCTGAATCCGTGCTTGGACAAGACGCTCTCGGTCCCGGCGTGGCGGCCGGGGGACCTGGTCCGCGGCCGGTCGAGTCGGGACGTCGTGGGGGGCAAGGGGAACAACGTCGCCCGGGCCTTGAAGCGGCTGGGAAGAGACCCCAGGCCGGTGACGTTCCTCGGCGGGACCGTCGGCGAGACCTGCCGGACGCTCTTGAAGGAGGCCGACGGCCTGGAGCCGATCGCCGTGGCGACCGCCGCGCCCACGCGGGTGATCCTGACCGTCGCCACCGAGGGGACCGCCGACCAAACCGCCTTCTTCGACCCCGACCCGGCCGTCACCCACGCCGAGGCCGACGAACTCGTCGCCAAGGTCGAAACGGCCCTGGCCGAGCCCGGCGTCGAGGCGCTGACGCTCTCCGGCTCCAGCCCCTCGACAACCACCCACGGGGTCTACAGCGACCTGATCTCGCTGGCCGGCGCCCGCCGGGTTCCGGTCTTCCTGGACACCTACGGCCCGGCGCTCGAGGCGATCTGGGGCTTCTGGCCGACCGTCTTGCAGATGAACCGCCGCGAGGCCGGCATGCGGCTGGGCAAGCCGGCCGGCGACGACGACGTCGCGGACCTGCTGCGGTCGTGGCGTCGCCGCGGCGTCGCCCTCGGGGTCGTCACCGACGGCCCCGCCCCCGCCTTCTTCCTCGCCGGCGACGTCCTCTACCGCGCCTTCCCGCCGGAGATCCACGTCAAGAACCCGATCGGCTCGGGCGATTCGCTGCTTGCCGGCCTGGTCGACGCCCGGCTCAAGGGCCTGGACCCCGAGGCGACCATCCGCCGCGCCATGGCCTGCGCCGTCGCCAACGCCTCCGTCTGGGACGCCGGCGCCGTCGATCCCGAGACCGTCGAACGCCTCGAACACGAGATCGAGGTCGAGGTCGAGGCCCCCTGACCGGCCGCCGCGGCGACCGATCACATCAACGGCTTCGATCCGAGGTCGGGGGAGGCGGGCGGCGGCGCGGGCGAGCGATCGGGAGGGTTCTCGCCCGCGGCGGATTCCAGGGCGCGGCGAGCCCTCTGGATCTCTCCGATCAGCTTGAGCCGCTCCGCCAACTCCTTCATCTCCTCCGGCGCCGCCTCTCCGCGGGTGGCCTTGTCGATCCGCTCGCGGAGCGGGGACGGTCGGGCCATGTCGGGCCCAAGACCCGTTTCCGCCGACTCCGACGAGGTTATGACGAGGACGCCGTCCTCGACGAAATAGACCAGGCCGAGTTGCTTGAGCATGATTTGAAGCGTCCGCCGCAACGGCACGCCCTCAAGGTCGATGGAGACGGGCGACGTCGTCGTCTTCTCCGCCTCGCTCATCCCCAAGGGATCGACGTAGATCGGAATGCCGCCCCCCTCGGGCGTCCTCGCGGTTTCCTTGACGTACTTCAGGACGTCCTCCAGCGGCGTCTCATTGGGGAAGTTCATCGCCAGCGGTTCATCGAGTCGCTTCAGAATGTCCGCGGTCTTCGGGTTGGAGTCGCCGGGGCCGTCGGAGCGGAGGGGGTCGCCTTCGCCGGCCGCCCGGAATTCGGCCTCGGCGAACAGCGCGGCGACGTCGGCCCCGGTCGGGATCGACGCGTCGGCGTCGTCGCGTCCCGCGTATCGGGCTCGCGCGAGCAGCCGCATCCGATCGCGATGCCCCGCGAACGCGGCCTTGAGACCGTCCGCGTCGGTCGCCGAGGCGCGCTGGGCGTCGCGCCAGAGCCCCGACGCCCGATAGGCGCGATCGAGGGCCCTCGGGTCGGTCTTGAGATCATTGGCCGCGGCTCGGAAGGCATCTCGCGCGGCAACGAGCAGGCGATCGGCCGCCGTCGCCGCGTGCCATTCGGGGGTCGCCGGGGCCGTCTCCTCGGCCTCGGATCGAGCCGCCGCGGCGATCAGGGCGATGCCGGCCAGGGCGGCGGCCATGGACTTGTTGACGATCATGGCCCCACGGGCTCCTTTCGCGTGAACGACGCCGGGACGAGGCGGAACGACGCGCCTCGCGACGCCCGCGGCATCCATCATGCCCCGGAGGCGGCCGCGGACATTGATTTTCTCGAAATCCCGGAATCGGCCGCGACGGGTTCCCGATTGTCGGAAGGACAAACGGGACATCCTGGAATGATGTCCCTCTCGCGGGAATGAGCCCGTTACTGGAACCCGCCCCGCTTGCCGGTCGGCCTGGGCGTGCTCACGGCCGCTCGGATCTCGTCGATCAGCTTGAGCTTGCGGGCGAGCTTCTCCATCTCCTCCACGGCCATGTCCCCGCGCGCGGCCTTCGCGATCTCCTCGCGGAAGGCGACGGGCGAACGGATCGTTTCCGGCGGGAGGCCGAACAGCGCCCGCTCCTCCGACGTGACGGTCAGGAAGCCGTCCTCGACGTAATAGACCAGGTCTAGCTGCTCCAACACGAGTTGGAGGGACCGCCGCAGCGGCACGCCCTCAAGGTCGATGGAGACGACCGACCCGACCACCTTGTCGACCTCGCTCAACCCTTTGGGGTCGACGTAGATCGGAATGCCGAAGTCGTTGGGCCCCTGGGTCGCCTGCTTGATGTACTTCAAAATATCCTCAAGCGGCGTCTCGTTGGGGAAGCTCATCGTCAGGGGCGCGTCGAGCTTCTTCAGGATCGCCGCCGTCTTCGGGCTGGAGTCGCGAGGCGCGTCTTCGTCTCGTGGGTTGGATTCGACGATCGACGGAGCGGCCTCCGACGGCCCAGGGCCGCCGGATCGAGCGGCGGCGATGCCGACGCCCGCCGCGGCGATCAGAGCGGCGCCGGCCAGGCCGGCGACCGCGGACTTGGTGACGATCATGGCCCCACGGGCTCCTTTCACAAGTTTGACGACGGAACAGGACGACACGGACCCCCACGCGATCCCCTCGGCGACTTTCCCCGCGGCCGTCGCGACCGCCGACGCCAGCGCGTCCGGCACGGCGGCCGAGGCCAGGCCGTCCAGCGCGACCGCCGACGCGCCGGCCGTCACGCCGCGACGACTCAACCGCGATCCCAACAGCGACCGCGCGCGGGCGAGACGACCCTTGACCGTGCCGAGCGGCCAGCCCAGCCGCGCCGCCGCTTGCTCGTGGGTCAGCCCCTCCAGGTAGCAAAGGGCCACCGGGGCGCGATACTTCCAGGGCAGGCGCTCGACCTCCTCGTCGACCGCCTCCCGAAGCGCGAAGTCGGGCGCGTCCGGCTCGCGGCCGGGCTCCACGGTCAGGCCGTCGCGCTCGCGGGCGCGCCGACGCGCCCGGTCCATCCGCGCCCGCCGCGCCACCCTGGTCGCGACCCCGTGCAGCCACGCCGCCAGGACGTCGCGGGGCCCCAGCGACCCGGCGCGGCGGATCAGGACCAGGAACGTCGCCTGAAAGGCGTCGTCGACGTCCGACGGCTCCTCCAAAATCCGCCGGCAGACCCCCAGCACCATCGGCCCGTGCCGCGCCGCCAGGGCCTCGAAGGCGTCGCGGTCGCCCCCCCGCGCGTACCGCTCCAGCAGCCGGGCGTCGTCCAGCCCGGCGAAGCTCCCGCGCTCGAAAAGCATCCCGATCGGCGTCGCGATTCGTCCCCGGCTCATGAGTCGTCGGCTCCTCGTCCCCCTGGTCCGTATCCATCATGCCGCGAGGGGCGGCCTCGGATACGGATTTTCCCGGAATCCGCCGCGACGGGTTCCCGATTGCCGAACGCTCGCGATTTTGGTAGGAGATGACCCTGGAACAATCCAGGGAGGGATCCCCATGGACGCGACCACGCCGACGATCGGATTCGCGGGCGATTTGAGCGACCCCTGGGTCGCGGCGATCGCCCGAGCCATTTCCCAGTTCAAGGCCGTCTCTTGCCAGGAGTCCGACGGCGGACTCCCCACGCGCGCCTTCGACCCCGACGCGCCCGTCGCGATCCTCGTGATGCACCGCTCGCGACTCTCCCCGGCCGACGTCGATCGGCTGGAGGGGCTCCGTCGCGAACGCGGGCCGAACGCCTGGCCGCGGATCGTCCTGTGCGTCAGCCCGTACATCCGTTACGCCGAGATCGAGCGCTGCGCGCCGTTGGTGGAGACGGTGGTCCCCGAGGCCACCGCGGCGGACGTCTTGCCGCATCAGATCGAGCGGATGCTGGAACGATCCCCCGGCGGGGCCGACCGCGCCCGCCGCGGCTCGACCGCGGTGGAGGTCGTCAGCACCGACTACGAACTGCGGCGGGTGCTTCGCGAGGCCGTCGCCCACGCCGGCTACGACGCGACCGACGCCGACGCGCCGGCTACGAGGCCCGACGGCCGGGCGCTGACCGTCTGGGACGTGCCGACGCTCGAACCGCGCTGGGAGGAACGACTCGGCGATCGATGTCGCGCGGGCCCGGTGCTGGCGCTTTTGGGCTTCGCCGATCGCGCGATCGTCTCCCAGGCGCGTCGGGCCGGCGCCGCGGCATGCCTGGACCTTCCCTGCGCGCTCGACGACCTGATCGACGCTTTGGATCGCATGGCCAAGGCCCCCGCCCGCCCCCGCGCCGAGCCCGCCCACGCCACCCCCGCGGGGCCGGTCGCGCGGCCAAGGCCGTGGGCGGCCCAGACCTGTTAAGGCGCGAAATTCGCACGTCCCCTCTCCCGCCGGGAGAGGGCGCCGCGAAGCGGCGGGCGGGGGTCGCGGCGCTTCGGAGGGCATGTCGGGCGCGCGATGACCGAAGCAGGGCCGTCTCCGAGGCGCGACGACCCTCACCCGGCCCTCCGGGCCACCCTCTCCCGGTGGGAGAGGGGACGTGCTTATGCTCTCGCGCGTCGTCGAGGCCGACCCGTAAACATCCCCCCATCCCCACGACGAGCCGCCGATGCCCAGGGTTTCGCGCCGACCGCCCGCCGCCCCGCCCGCCGGGGACGAACTGAAGAACCTGACGCGCCTGATCCAGAAGGCCCGCGGCTTCCCCGAGGTCGTCGCCGCCCTGCGCAACGGCCGCGCCGCCACCATCGACGGCGCCTGGGGGTCGGCCGCGGGGCTGATCTCCGGCGCGCTCGCGCTTCACGCGCCAGGCTGCCTGGTCGTGGTGATGGCGCACGTCGGCGACGTCGACGACTTCCGCGACGACGTCGCCGTCTTCTCCGGGATCAAGCCCGAGGTCCTCCCCGCCTGGGACAAGACGCCCCGCGCGGCCGACGCCCGCGGCGAGGTCTTCGGCGCGCGCTCCCGCGTCGTCGGCCGTCTGGCCGGCGGAACGCCGCCGAAGGTCGTCGTCACCTCGATCCAGGCCCTGCTGCAACCGGCGCCGAAGCCCGACGTCCTGCGCCGGGCGTCGCGGACGATCCGCGTCGGCGACGTCGCCGACGTCGACGAACTGGCCTCCTGGCTTTTGGACCGCGGCATGCAGCGGGTGGAGGTCGTGGAGGTCCCCGGCGAGTTCAGCCTCCGCGGCGGCATCCTCGACGTCTTTCCCACCGACTCGACCGATCCCGTCCGCGTCGAGTTCTTCGGCGACGACGTCGAATCGATCCGCCCCTTCGACGCCGAGACCCAGCGCTCGCTGGACCGCTGGGACGACGTGACGATCGCCGTCCCCCCCGTCTTCGACCCCGACCGCCTGGACGACTTCGGCTCGGCCGTCGACTGCCTCCCCGAGGGGACCTGGATCGTCCTCGTCGAGCAACAAGACCTTCGGGAGGAAGGCCGGCGCTACTTCTCCCGAGTCGACGACCCCCGCGGGCTCCACACCGTCGAAAGCACCTTCGAGCGCCTGGTCCGCCGGCCGACGATCGCGCTTTCGACCCTCGCGGCCGACTCGCTGGAGGCGACCTGTCATCTTCGGATCGAAAGCGTCGAACGGTTCTCCGGCGAACTGGCGAAGGTCAAGGTCGAACTCGACTCCGCCGCCGGCGGCGACCGCGTCGTCATCGCCTGCCACAACCAGGCCGAGGCCGACCGGCTCCGCGAGGTCTTCGCCGACTCCGACGTCGCCCGCGACGGCCGCCTCGTCACCGCCGTCGGCCGCATCCGCGCCGGGTTCCATCTCACCGAGGGGGACGTCGACTCCCTCGTCATCGCCGACCACGAACTCTTCGCCCGCGCCGACGTCCGCCGCGCCACCTCGCGTCGACGCTACGAAACCCGCGCCATCGACAGTTTCCTCGATCTGAACGAAGGCGATTTGGTCGTCCACGTCAACCACGGCATCGCCAAATATTTAGGTCTTCAATTCGTCGACAAGGCCGGCGACCACGCCGAGGAGACGCTGCTTCTGGAGTTCGCCGAGGGGACCAAGCTGTACGTCCCCATCGCCAAGATCGACCTGGTGCAGAAGTACGTCGGCGGCGGCAAGCTGGCGCCGCCGCTCTCCAAGATCGGCTCGTCCGCCTGGGAGAAGCGGAAGAAGCGGGTGGCCGACGCCGTCGTCGATCTGGCGCAGGAGCTTCTGAACATCCAGGCCGATCGCGCCAACCAGCCGGGCTTCGCCTATCCGGCCGACGACTCGCGCTGGATGGCCGAGTTCGAGGCCGCCTTCCCGTTCGACGAAACTCCCGACCAACTCTCGGCGATCGCGGCGGTCAAGGACGACATGGCCCAGACCAGGCCGATGGACCGCCTGATCTGCGGCGACGTCGGCTACGGCAAGACCGAGGTCGCCATCCGCGCCGCGTTCAAGGCGGTCGACGCCGGCAAGCAGGTGGGGATCTTGGTCCCCACCACGATCCTCTCCGAGCAGCACCATCGCAGCTTCGCCGCCAGGATGGGGGAGTACCCCTTCGTCATCGAGGTCGTCAACCGCTTCCGACCCAGGGCCGAGATCCGCGACGTCCTCCGCCGCGTCGCCGACGGCAAGGTCGACGTCCTGATCGGCACCCATCGACTGTTGCAAAAGGACGTCGCGTTCAAGGATCTGGGATTGATCGTCGTCGACGAGGAGCAGCGCTTCGGCGTCGAGGACAAGGAGTGGCTCAAGTCCCTGCGGACCACCGTGGACGTCCTGACCCTTTCCGCCACGCCGATCCCCCGCACGCTGCACATGAGCTTGCTGGGGATCCGAGACATCTCCAACCTGGAGACGCCCCCCTCCGACCGCAAGGCGATCGAGACCCGGATCCTCCGGTTCGACCCCGACACGATCCGACGCGCGATCAACCGCGAATTGAACCGCGACGGCCAGGTCTACTTCGTCCACAACCGGATCCACGACATCGAGCAGGTCGTCGCCCGGCTGCGCTCGATCGTCCCCGACGCCCGCATCGAGTACGGCCACGGCCAGATGAGCGGCGAAAGGCTGGAACGGACCATGATCCGGTTCATCAACCGCGAGTTCGACGTGTTGGTCGCCACCACGATCATCGAGAGCGGGCTGGACATCCCCAACGCCAACACCATCTTCATCGACGAGGCCGACAAGTACGGCCTGGCCGACCTGCACCAGCTCCGCGGCCGCGTCGGCCGCTTCAAGCATCGCGCGTATGCTTACCTGCTGCTGGAACCCGACCGCTCGGTGACGCCCAACGCGGTCAAGCGGCTCAAAGCGATCGAGGAGTTCACCTCGCTGGGCGCCGGCTTCAAGATCGCGCTGCGCGACCTGGAGATCCGAGGCGCGGGCAACATCCTGGGCGCGGAGCAGTCCGGCCACATCGAGAGCGTCGGCTACGAGCTTTATTGTTCATTACTGGAATCGGCCGCGCGGAAGGCGACCGGCAAGCCCGACAAGCCCCTGTTCGACTGCTCCGTCGAGTTGAAGTGGCGGGCGTACCTGCCGCGCGACTACGTTCCCGCGCCTCGGCTGAAGCTGGAGTTGTACCGCCGGTTGGCGCGGTTGCGGACGCTCGACCACCTGGCCGACTTCCGCAAGGAACTCGGCGACCGTTTCGGCGCCCCGCCCAAACCGACCGAGAACCTGCTGTCGGAAGCCGAGGTCCGCATCCTGGCCGGCGCCTGGAAGGTGGACCGGATCCACGTCGAGGGCGAATACGCGGTCCTCACCTACGCCGACGCCCGTCGGATCCAGACCCTCGCCGCGCGGCACAAGGGCCGCGTCCGAATCGCCGACGAAAAGAAAGCCTACATCCCCCTGGGCGAGGACCGCGTCACGACCCCCGAGATCGTCGCCACCCTCAAGGAATTGCTGACGACGAAGCGCTGAGGTCCGGCGGGAAAGCCCTGGACGTTGCGCGCCCGTCGGGTTCGAATGGATCCGACGTCGCCGGGAACACTCCTTCATTCGCGTCGAGACATCGATATGATCGCATCCCGTCGTCTTTCGCGGCCGATCGGATCCTCGTTCCGAATCGGCCTGGCCCTCCTCTGCGCCGGCGCCCTGGGGCTTGCTTCCCGACCCGCGGCGGCCGCCGACGCGGCGGCCGCGGCCGACCTGTCCAGGGCGCGCGTCGTGGCCCCGCCGGGACTCTCCAGGCCCGAGCGGAAAGCCGTCGCGATGCTGGTCGACGAGGTCCGCCGCCGGACCCGCCTGACCTGGGGAGTCGCCGAGGAATGGGGCGACGACGACGCCGGCCCCCGCGTGGTCGTCGGCTCGCGAGCGACGCTCAAGCCCCTGGCCGAGAAGCTCGGCGAGGGCCCCGGCGCGGCGGCCGTCGGCGACCGGCCCGACGAGGGCTTCCGGCTCTGGACCGCGGCCGGCGGGGCGGTCGTCGCGGTGGAGGGGAACGACGCCCGCGGCGTCCTCTTCGGCGTGGGGAGGCTCCTGCGCGAGCTTCGGATGGATCGCGACTTCGTCTCGCTTCCCGAACCCTTGAAGATCGTCTCCGCCCCGCGGTTCCCGCTGCGGGGCCACCAGTTGGGCTACCGGCCCAAGACCAATTCCTACGACGGCTGGGACGTCGACCAGTGGGAACGCTACATTCGCGACCTGGCGGTCTTCGGGACCAACACCGTCGAACTGATCCCGCCGGAGTCCGACGACGAGACCGAAAGCCCCCACTTCCCCCGCCCGCCGCTTGAGATGATGACCGCCATGTCCCGGCTCCTGGACGACTACGGCCTGGACGTGAGCATATGGTACCCCGCCATGGACCGGGGCGCCGACGACCCGAGGGTCGTCGAGGCGACCCTCGCCCGCTGGCGGGAGGTGATCGGCGCGCTGCCGCGCGTCAACGCCGTCTTCGTCCCCGGCGGCGACCCCGGCCGCTCCCACCCCCGCGACCTCTTCCCCTTCCTGGAGAAAGCCGCGGCCGTCGTCCGCGAGTTCCACCCCAAGGCCCAAATGTGGGTCTCCTGCCAGGGGTTCGACCAGGAATGGCTTGATGCGTTTTACGACCTGCTCAAACCCGAGCCCTCGTGGCTGACCGGCGTGGTCTACGGTCCCCACACCCGCGCGACCCTGGACGAACTTCGGGCCGCGACGCCCAAACGATACCCGATCCGGCTCTATCCCGACATCACCCACACCGTGAAAAGCCAGTTCCCCGTCCCCGACTGGGACCTCGCCTTCTTCATGACCGAGGGCCGCGAGCCGATCAACCCCAGGCCCGAGGACCAGGCGACCATCTTCCGCGCGATCGCGCCGGGGACGCCCGGCTTCGTGAGCTATTCGGAAGGCTGCAACGACGACGTCAACAAGATCGTCTGGTCGGCCCTGGGCTGGGATCCCGACGCCGACGTCGACGCGGTCCTCCGCGAGTACGCCCGTTACTTCATCGGACCCAGATATGAGAACGGATTCGCCGTCGGTCTCCGCGACCTGGAGCGCAACTGGCGAGGACCCGCCCTGGGCCACCAGGCGATTGAAACGACCCTCGCCAAGTTCCAGGACATGGAGCGCTCCGCCGCGCCACGCGACCTGTTGAACTGGCGCTTCCAGCAGGCCCTTTACCGCGCGTACTACGACGCCTACGTCAAGGAGCGGCTCGAATACGAGACCCAGCTTGAAAGCCGGGCCCGCGAGGCGCTGCGGCTCGCGCCGCGGCTGGGCTCGTCGGGGGCGATCGACCGCGCCCGCGGCTTTCTGGCGAAGGCGACCGCCGAGCCGATCGCCGCCGACCTGCGCGCCCGAGTGCTGGAGCTGGGCGAGGCCCTCTTCCAGAGCGTCCGGATGCAACTGAGCGCGCCCAGGTACCGGGCGATCGCCACCGACCGGGGGGCGAACCTTGACGAGATCGACGTCCCCTTGAACGATCGCCGCTGGCTGGAGGACCGCTTCGACGAGATCGAGAGGATCGCCGACGAGGCCGAGCGGCTCAAGGCGATCGACGCCTTGCTCCGTCGAGAGGATCCCGGCCCCGGCGGCTATTACGACCAGTTGGGCGACCCTCGCCGACGCCCCCACCTCGTCCCCGGCCCCGGCCTGGCGGCCGACCCCATGCTCCGGGTGGCTCGAACCGGCTTCCACCAGCGTCCCGACTGGCCCCTGGCCTGGCGGCGGACGGCCGAAAGCCTCTACGGCGTCCCCCTTCGCATGCGCTACGACGGCCTGGCCCCCAATACGCCCTATCGCCTTCTCGTGGTCTACTCCGGCGAGGACGTCCCGATCCGAATCCGCCTCGACGCCGACGGCGTCGAGCTTCACCCCTTGATGAAGAAGCCCGCCCCGACCGCCCCCTTCGAGGTGGATCTCCCCGCCGAGACCACCGCCGACGGCCGCCTCGAACTCACCTGGACGTCGGACCCCGACCTCGGCCGCAACGGCCGCGGCCGCCAAATCGCCGAGGTCTGGCTCCTCCCGGCGCGGTGAGACCCGTCCGAGACAAGCCCGAAGCATCAACAAGCGACATTCCCGCAAGCCGGCGCCAAACGGCCTTCTCCCCTTGAGGGAGAAGCGGCTGTGTTTCCGCCTGGGATGCCGCGAGGGTTGTTTTTAGCGGAAATCCCAGGCTTCAACACCGCCACTCTGGCTCCTTCGGAGATACAAGGTGGCCCGAAGGGCCGGATGAGGGATCGACCGGCGTCGCGTTTCGGCGTAAGCCATGGCTTTGAAAGCGACTTCGAATCCGATGGCTTCCGGTCGCGCCCACCCCCCGTCCGGCCTTCGGCCACCTTCTCCCTCAAGGGGAGAAGGCGATGATCGCCATGGCCGCTGAAAAAGTGTCGGGTCGTCGGCCCGGCGGGAGAGGGGACGAAAGCGGAGCCACCCTCGTCACCGTTGCAGCTTGAGCCTGAACTCCCCCTTCACGCGGCCCCGATACGTCCCCCACTTCAGGTCGAGCTCGTCTCCTCGGATCACGCCGAAGTTGTCGTCGCCCGGCCCCCCCCTGACGGCGACCACGTCGCGTCCGAGCCAGACGATCTCGTTCCCCGCGATCCGGCCCGTGACGTCGCGGATCTGGGTCGGGGATTCGAATCGGGCGCGGAAACGCTCCCCGTCCCGCTCCAGGATCGTCAAGGAGCGAACGTCCGTGCTCCAGACCGAGCCCGCCCGGACCAGGTCCGTCGCGGCGGACGGCCGAGACGCCGTCGCGCCGGGAAGCTCCGGCGGGCCCTTGAACAACACCTGTCCCGAGGCGGACGTGACGACGATGTTCCGGAAGCGGACCGAAGTGAAATACGCGCCGACGCCGACCCTCCCGGGCGTGAAGCGGTCGTCGGTCGCCTCAAGGATTTTCCCGCCGTTGAGGAACGAACGGATCGTCTTGCCGCGCATGGAGATCTTGACGGAATAGGTTTGGGTCTGGTCGACGCTCCCGTCCAATCGGGCCAGAATCTTATGCGCGTCTTGCGGCGTCGTGATCTGGATCACATGGTGGTGGTTGGAGTAGGTTCCGAACCCCGCCTTGGCGTAACGGTCGTCCTCGGCCTGACCGATCCGGACGACGAAGCCCTCCTTGCCGCGAACGACTCGCGCCTGGAACTCAATGTCGTAATCCGACCAGGAGGGATCGCCGAAGACGCAGAACTCGTCCTCTCCGACGGAGTCGAGCAGCAGGTCTTGGCCGTCGATCCTCCAACGTCCCGCCGTGATCGTCGCCGCGGCCGCGCCCTCGGAGGGGGCGTTTCGGGACGGGTCGTCGGCCCCCGCGACGGCGTGGCTCGACCCGACCCCGAGCTTCTCCTTCTGCTCGCGCATCAGCCGGTAAAGGTCGTGGTACGCCTCGCCGCCGCTCGGGCTTTTTTGGACGTCGGCGAACGCCAGGCGGTACTTGCGCATGAACGCGACGAGTTCGCCGACGGTCTGGGCGTCGTGGGCGTTGGTGTCGGCGATGATCTCGCGCACGAAGTCCAGGGTCTCGGCGTCGAACATCTTGGTGGCGGCCTTCACGTCTCGAAGCGCGGCCAGCGCGGTCGCCTGATAGTTCCGCTCCGTGGGGATCTCGGTTCGGGCCTTCGCCTCGACGGCGGCCAGGGCCGCGTCCATCTTGAGGATCGTCTGGAAGTCGATCCGGCCCGCGACGCTCTGCGCGATGACGGCCTCGTAAACGTCCTGGTAGTCCTTGACCTCCTTCTCCAGTTCCTTGCCGGAGAGGGTCGACGACCAGTTCCTCGAGTCGAGCCGTCCCAGGGCGATCAGGCTGCCGCCGAGGACCTGGCTCCCCTTGTCCTGAAGCTTGGGGATGAACCGAAAGACCAGGGAGCGGATCGAGGTCTCGGCGGGAAGGTCGATCCCGGCGTATCTCCAGGCCGACGGCGGGATGGTCGGGTTCGACAGGTCCAACAGCAGCGCGTTGAGCGCGTCGCCGCTGAGGACGTCCCGCTCCGTCGGCGAGGACCGCCACCGCTCCTCGTTCCTGGCGGTCTCGCGAAGCCGGGCCTCGTAGGCCTGCTGGGTCCGGAAGTTCTTGCGCTGGATCCGGGCGGCGCGCTGGGCCTGATCGAACTCGTAGCTCTTCCTCAGCCACTCCTCGTTCGCCCGTTGGGTGGCGGCCTCGATCGATCGGGCCCGGGCCGAGTGCAGTTCGTACCACGCCAGGCCCTTGAGGAACTGGGCCTCCCCGCGCTTCGCGTCGCCGTAGACCGTCGATCCCGGAGCGACGTATTCCACCGACCGCTGGGCGAACCCGCGGCCGCCGCCCAGAAACGCGACCGCGAGCAAAGCCCGGGAGACGAACGATTTCACGCCGTTGATTCTCATCGGATTGGATCCCGGATGGCTGTCGAACGAATCGGCACGCTGATCCAGATTCAACCAGAACGTCGACTCACGATCAACAAGTGATCTTGATTTCCGTCGTTTTCGATTGAAGCGACGGCGGACGGTCGGGATCGTCGCCGGGCCCCCCGACGTTCAGGCGTCGTCCGCTTCCGCCGCTTCGGGTTCGCCGCGGCGGAGGGCGGGGAGTTCGAGGGTGAAGGTCGCGCCCCGGCCGGGGCGGCTGACGACGCGGATGGCGCCGCCGTGCTCGCGGGCGATCTTCTGGGAGACGGGAAGGCCCAGCCCGGTGCCGCGGGAACCCTTGTTGCTGGAGAAGATCTCGAAGAGGCCGGGGACGTCGGCCTCGTCCATGCCGCGGCCGTTGTCGCGGACGTGGATCCGGACCAGCCCGGCGTCGACGTCGCGGTCGATCGAGACGGTCACGCGGGCGTCCTCGGCCCCTTCGGCGGCGTCGATGGCGTTGGTCACGACGTTCAAGACGGCGCGATGGATCCCGTCGGGGTCCACCCAGATCCGCGGCAGGTCGGGCGTGGCGGTCCAGTCGAGCGCCACCTCGAACTCGGCGGCTCGGCTTCGCATCAGCTCCACCACCTCGTCGACGACCTCGTTCAGGTCGGTCGGCTCCAGGGCCGGCTCGCGGTCCTTGGAGAACGAGAGCATGTCCATCACGAGGTTGTAGATCTTCGTCTGATTCTTCTCGACGATCGTCCAGCCGCGACGGACGATCGACTCGTCCTTTTCGTTGAGTCCCAGGTCGATCAGGGAGCTTCCCCCGCGCACGCCTTGGAGGATGTTCTTGATGTGGTGCGAGAGCGTGGCGATGGTCTGGCCGACCGCCGCGAGCCGTTCGGCCTGGATCTTGTCGTTGTAGAACGTGGTGTTCTCGATCGCCAACCCCGCCTGGTGGCCGATGGCGACCATCAGCATCAAGTGGTCTTGCGAGAACTTGCCCCGGCGTCCCGGCTTGCCGGCGGGGATCAAGGCCGAGCCGTCGGCCTGGATGTCGGCGTAAAGCACCCCCAGGGTGGTGTGACGGCCTTGCACCGGGACGCAGATCGCCTCGCGGATCCGAAAGTCGACGATCGACTCGGCGGGACCGAAGCGCTGGTCGCCGGGCGCGTCGGTGGTGATGACCCCCTGGCCTTGCTCCAAAACGTAGTCGGTGATCGTGCTGGAGATCGTCAGCCGCTCGTCGGCGTCGGCCGGCGCCCGCCAGCGGACGGCCTTGGGGACCAGCGTTCCGGATCGGTCGCGCAACAGGATCGCGCCGCGGTCGGCGCCGATGGACTCGAAGACCAACTCCAAAACCTGGGGCAAGAGCGAGTCGACGTCGAGGATGTTGCTGACCGCCTGGGTGGCCCGGTACATCACCGAAAGGCTCATCAGTCGCTCGCGGAGCCAGCCGGCGGCGCCGTCGGGCTGGGCCAGCACCCGCGAGCCCTCGTCGGAGGGGATGCTCCGCAGGATCGCCGAGCGGTCCTCCGGGCTGCTCTTGCTCAACAGGTCGACCCGCGCGGTCAGGTCGCGACGGCCGGCGAGCGCCCCCTCGTTGTAGAGCATCACCGTCTGGCCGAGCTGCAGGCGGTCGCCGGCGCGCAGGGGGGCCTGATCGACCATGTGGCCGTTGATGAACGTGCCGTTGGCCGAGCCCAGGTCGACGACCCGGTACTGCTCGTCGTCCAGCCTCAGTTCGGCGTGGCGGCGGGAGACCTCGGTGTCGTTGAGTCGGACGGCGTTGGAGTGGTCGCGTCCCAGGGCGACCGGGCTCGATCGCAACTCGAACCGCTTCCCCTGGTCGGCTCCCTGGATGACGAACAAGGAGGCCACGGCGGTTCGATCTCCTCGCGCGCGTGGAAGTTCCGTTCGGGGTCCCCGATCACGTCAACGTAACCCACGCCCGCGGCGGCGTCAACGGACTGAAAGGCGCTCCCGGCGGGGCGTCGTCCCAACCGGATCGCGGGGCGCGTCAACGGCCGTCGGAATTGGAACCGCCGAGACGCCGAGGACGCCGAGAAGAGAAAGACCCAGGACGAAGGAAATCGATCACGAGACCGAGCCGTCCCCCGACTTGGTCCTCCCTTGATTCCTTCCTCTCGGCGTCCTCGGCGTCTCGGCGGTTCCTTGAATCGGTCATCGCGGCGGCCGTTCACGTCTGGGGCGAGAACAGGATGACGTCGACGCGCCGCGACGGCGCCGCGGCGGCCTGGTCGTCCAGCCGCGGCGGGTTGGCGCCGAAGCCGACGGCGGCCACCTTCCGCTTGCGGAACCAGCCGGCGGAGTCGATCCCGTGACGGTCGATCAGGTACTGGCGGACGGCGTCGGCCTGCTCCTGCGTCAGCGCCTCGGCCGTCTCGGGGTCGAGTCCGGGGTCGGCGAAGGCGGCGACGACCATCTCGGCCCGAAGCCGATCCGGCGTCTTGGCCCACCGCGCCACCTCGTCCAGCCGGGTCTTGCCGACGGACGTGAGGATGGCGCGACCGGGCTCGAAGAGGTCCTCCGCGGTCAGGCTCCGCGCCTCGCGACGCGCGCCGGGGCGGTAGAGGATCTTGTCGCGCTCGTAGTACGATCGGGCCTCGAAGTACCGCGAGATCGGCCAGGTCTGCTTGATCGCCATGAGATCGTCATCGAGCTTGTCGACGGCCTTGCCGCCGCGGACGGTCAGGGCGACCAGGCCGTCGTAGACGTCGTCGTCGCGGACCAGCTTGCCGAGGCTCCCCTTGCCGTCCCGGACGTCGGCGACGATCGCCGACAGCCGCTCCAGCCCGACCCGCGCCTGTTTGGCGGTCGCGTCGAACTCGCGCAGGGAGTCGCCCGTCCGCCGCATCAATTCGCCAAGGTCCGTCGCCGGCTCGGACGCGATCAAACCGCCATCGAGGACCGCCGGCGCGTCGGGAAGCCCCGGCTTCAGGTCGACCACCCGCGCCCCGATCATCCCCTCCATCACGATCCTGGCCGTCGCGTCCCGGCGGACCAGCCGCCTGAGCTTCTCGTCGATCCGAAGCACCAATTCGACCGGATCGCCGGGCCGGCCTGGCGCGACGACCCGCTCGACGACCCCGGCGTCGATCCCCTGGAACCGGACGCGGTGCCCCGGCTCGACGCCGACGACGTCGGGAAACCGCGCGCGGACGTGGAACGTCGGCTGGACCTGCCAACGCCTCTGCGCGATGGCGAACGCCCCGCCCCCCGCCGCCGCCAAAACCGCCGCCGCGAACGCGACGTTCCCCAAAAGCCGCCACCGCCCCATCGCCCTCGCCATGTCGCCCCCCCTCCCTTCGGGACCGCGCCCCCCTCCCATCAAGGGACCGTTCCCATCATGCCCTTCGCCGGGGCGTCTGGAAAGTTAGGCGTCGACCGCGACGCGAGCGATTGAAAAGATGGCGCCGATCGTTGGACCAGCGGGCGATTCCACGCCAAAATGAATGACGCGAAGCTTCAAGACCTCGGGCCGACGCCCGACCGGCGGCGTCGCGATCATCGGGAGGGACGCCATGACGACGACCGAGCGACTTCAGCGCATTCAGATCGACCCACAAGTATGCGGCGGCAAGCCGGTGATCCGCGGCACGCGGGTCTTCGTCGCCATCGTGCTCGACGCCCTCGCCGAGGGCCTGACGCCGGAGCAAGTCATCGACGATTACCCGCAACTGACGTTGGACGACGTTCGCGCCGCGCTGGCTTATGCCGCCGTGCTCGCCTGGGAGGAAAAGGCGTCGGGAGCCGATGGCATGGAACGCGGCGCGCCATGAGATGAGGTGACACCCAGAGTCGGCTTTCGACCCCTCCTTCTCATCTCAACCCGCCGCCTTCGCTCCCAGCCGACGGAGGAGATCCGTCGTCGCGCATCGAAACTCCCAACGATCGAGCGACCCGCGCGAAGAAGGGGACGACGACGGAAACGGTCCTCTGGACGGCGTCGTCAACAAGCGGCTCGACTCGCTGGAGGGCCTTCTCGATCTCGATTGACGAGTATTCGTCCTCGCCTCGGACGATGCGATCCAGACGGTCGTCTAGTTCGGACGACGACGGCCTGGGAATCACTTCCCACCATGGATCAATCCCGCGCGGCCGCCAGAGCCCCGCGATTCGGAAACGGCATATGCCATGAACATTTAGATTAACCATGCAATCTTCGGGCGAGATTGGAAGCGACTGACCGGGAAATCGACCGTCGCGTGACAAGGCTCCCTCGACGGTGAAGCGATTCTCGCGCGATATCACCAGGAGGAGAAAGGCGGAGAGGTCCGGCGCGATCGGCCAGACGAAGCCGCGGCAGCCGGCGGGAACCTCCTGGGTCGTCGCGGGGAGAAATTGAGGCGCTTCCCGCTTGAGCCGGGCCTCGAATCGCTTCCTGACCGCCTTGCCCAACTCGCGACGCATGGGATCGCTCTCCGCCTGTAGTGTCGAGCAACAGCCTCATTCCATGTACTCGCGCAGTTCTTCCAGTGGCTCCTTGAAATCGTCGGGAACGACGAGCCGCCCTTCGTAGAGCCCGGCCTTCGGCGCGCCGGTGACCGGCGGTCGGGGCCGGGGCTCGCTTCGAGGGGCGATCAGGGGAGCCACCAGCCGCGCCACGGGGCGGCCGTCCTCGACGATCGTCACGCCCTCGCCGGGGGCGAGGCGGCGGACCAGTTCGGCCAGGTCGGCCTGGGCTTTCTCAAGAGTGATCGTTTCCATGGCGGCGTCTCCAGCCGAAAGCTCCGTCCGCGTCCCGTCATCGCCATTTTACCAGACGACGGGCCGCCGTCATTCCGCCTCGTAATAGCTTCGGACGGCTCGCCAGGTGATCTTGGGGTGGTCGGTGGCGAAGGACATGAAGCCGAGGTCCAGCAGCTTCGCGTAGACGCCGGGGGCGGCGCCGTTCCAGGGGAGCGTCTGGTAGACGATCCCGCGCTTCCTCAACTCCTCGCCGCGGGCGATCAGGAAGGCGTCGGACTCCTTGAACGGATCCTTCGCGTCGCGGTCGATCCGGTCGGCGGGCATCGTTAGGTTGGTGTGGATCTGAAGCTGGTCGACGCCCTCGAAATCGGCCCGGCGCAACTCCTCGAACCGCTTGGCCAGCGCCTCCTCGGTCCCCCCCATCCAAAGCAGCGTCTTCGATTCCGGGACCAACGCCTTCCATTCACGGATCATCGGATACTTGGTCGATGCGAGGATCGTCTGGGAGGCGACGTCGGCCTCGCGAATCTCGCGGGCCAGTTGGTCCGGGTCGACCTGCTTGACGTCCATGTAGAGCCGCCGCGAGCGGTCCCTGGCCATGAGGTCGAAGACCTCGCGCAGGGCGCCGACCCGTCTCCCCTTGAACTCATCCCCCTTCCACGCGCCGACGTCGAGCTTTT
Organism: uncultured Planctomycetales bacterium; assembly: GCA_937907525.1. Lineage (GTDB taxonomy): Bacteria > Planctomycetota > Planctomycetia > Isosphaerales > Isosphaeraceae > Paludisphaera. Next base: position 18,662 of record CALCIB010000045.1, read on the forward strand.
GAAGCTCGGCGAACGTGAGATCGGCGACGCCCTTCTTCGCCAGTTCCGGCGAGGCGCCCAGGACCACCCGCGCGAAATTGTCGTCGTGGAACGCGACGATCACTCCGTCCCTGGTGGCGCGGACGTCGGCCTCGGGGATGCAATTCAGACTCCAGCCCAGTTTGAACGCCTCGACGGTGTTCTCCTCCGCCAGGTCCCCCGCGCCCCGGTGGGCCTGGATGACGAACTCGCCGATGGGCAGGTGGTCGCGAACCGTCCAGGGCGAACGCTCCACGGTCTGCGCCGAGGCGGCGGCGGCGAAGAGGATGGAAAGACCGACGGTCAGCGATCGCGTCATGGCTTCATTCCTTGTTGTTGCCGATCATCGCGAATTCCAATGTATGCCCGATCATAACAGCCGCGGCCGGCGATCGATTTTCTTTTCGAATTCCTGAAACCTCCGCGCTTCGGCCGCGGATCATACGATCGCGAGGACCATCGACTCTTTGGCAATTCGCGGTCGGTTGGAAGGAAGCCCCGAGTTCGACTCGAAATTCGCGAAGCGCGCGACGTCCCCTCTCCCACCGGGAGAGGGTGGCCCGAAGGGCCGGGTGAGGGTCGCCGCGCTTCGGAGCGAGCGTCGGCGTACGTCCGGCATGGCCGTCGGCGCCCGCGAAGCGCCGCGACCCTCACCCGCCGCTGGCGCGGCCGCCCTCTCCCGGCGGGCTGACGACCCGACACTTTTTCAGA
>CALCIB010000046.1 GCA_937907525.1 uncultured Planctomycetales bacterium
CCTCACCCGCCGCTGGCGCGGCCGCCCTCTCCCGGCGGGAGAGGGGACGGAATGGGCGGTCTGGGTGACCTGACGATCTTATGGACGACTCGAATCCTCGCAAGGGAGCGACGCGCGATGTTCGGCAATCTCGGCGACCTGGCGAACCTGATGAAGAACGCGGGGAAGATCCGCGAGACGATGGAGAAGGCGGCCGAGGAACTCGGCCGGATCGAGGTCAAGGGGGAGGCTGGCGGCGGCGGCGTGGTGGTGACGATGAACGGCCGCATGGAGGTGACGTCGGTTCGGATCGACCCCAAGCTGACCGCGGACGTCGAGTTGCTGGAGGACATGGTCGTCGCGGCGACCAACGCGGCCCTGGCGAAGGTCCGCGAGACGGCCGCGCAATCGTTCCAGGCCCTGGGCGGAATGCCCAACCTCCCGAACGTCTTCGGCGGCGGAGGCTCCTGACATGGCGGGCTATGGAGCGGCCCTCGACCGCCTCACCGCCACCCTGGGGCGGCTGCCGGGCATCGGCGCGAAATCGGCCGAGCGGTTGGCGCATCACCTGCTCAAGTGCCCTCCGGAAGAGGCTTTGGAACTGGCCGAGGCCATCCGGGCCGCCAAGGAGCAGGTCCGCCACTGCCAGCGCTGCTTTCATTTGACGGAGGTCGACCAGCCACTGTGCGCGATCTGCCGCGACCCGCGTCGCGACGCGGGTCTGCTGTGCGTCGTGGAGCAGTCGCGGGACCTGCTGGCGATCGAGAAGTCGGGCTCGTTCCCCGGCGCGTACCACGTCCTGTTGGGACGACTCGCCCCGTTGCAGGGGATGGGACCGGAACAGTTGACCGTCGCGGCGCTTGAGGCTCGGGTGCGGGCGGGGGGCGTGCGCGAGATCGTCATGGCCACCAATCCCAACCTGGAGGGAGACGGCACCGCGCTTTACATCGCCCAGCGGCTTCAGGGCGAGCCCGTCCAGATCACCAGGCTGGCGCGAGGATTGGCCTCAGGGAGCACCCTGGAATTCGCCAGCCGCGACATGCTGGCCGACGCCGTCAGCGGGCGCCGACCATTTTAGGTCGACGCATCCTGGAATTCATGATGGACTTGCCGAGATCGGGCCGTGATCGTCGACCGGATCGCGCGGTCGGGCCTTGAATCTCTGGAAAGCGCGGCATAATACTTGCGGAGGAACACGGCGTCGCCGACCCTCGCGAGCCTCGCCCGCCGTCGCGGCGACCGCGGCGGCACGTCGATCGGCCCTGGGGATGCAAGGATATGCGGCTCGACACGTCCCAACAGATGCGAACCGAGATGCGCCTCCGCATGGCGCCTCGGATGATTCAGTCGATGGAAATCCTTCAGTTACCGGTCATGGCGTTGCAGGAGCGGATCGAGCAGGAGTTGAGCGAGAACCCGGTCCTGGTCGATCTTCGCGAATCCGCCCCGACCTCGGAGGACGGCGAGGACGGCGCGCCGGCCCCCGCCGAACCGGCGGAGTCCGAATCCGAGCCCGACGAGTTCGACAGCCTCATCAACCTCGACGAGAACTGGAGCGAGATCTACGACGAAGGGCCCCGCCGCAGCCGCGCGGCGTTGAGCGAGGAGGGGGATCGCAAACTCGAGGCCATGCAGAACATGGCGTCTCGGCCCCGCTCGTTCCACGACGATCTGAACGAGCAGCTCGGCTTCTTCGATTGCGATCCGATCCTGCGCGACCTGGCCGAGTACATCATCTACAATCTGGACGACCACGGCTTCTTCCCCAAGGACGTCACGGTCCACGACGTCGCCCGCGACTTCGGCCGCGGCGTGACCGCCGAGCAGGTCGAAGCGGCCCTGCGGCTGGTCCAGCGCCTCGATCCCCCCGGCGTGGGGGCTCGCGACCTTCGGGAATGCCTTCTGCTGCAACTGACCCCCGAGACCCCCCGCCGCGACGCGCTTTACACCCTGATCGCCGATCACCTGGACGACTTGCAGCACAACCGACTGCCGGCCATCGAGCGGAAGACCGGGCTGACGATCGCCGCGATCAAGGAGGCCGTCGAGCAGTTGCGGCGGCTCAACCCCCGCCCCGGCTCCTCGTTCGACCCCGGCGAGAACGTCCAGTACGTCGTCCCCGACCTGATCGTCGAGGCGGACGACGCCGGCGGTTATGACGTCCGCCTGGTCGACGAGTACACCCCCAACCTGTCGATCTCGCGCTATTACCAGAAGCAACTTCGCGACAAGGGGACCGACCCCGCGGCCCGCGAGTTCATCCAGAAGCGGATCCAGTCGGCCCGGTGGCTGATCGAGTCGATCGAGCAGCGGCGGTCCACGCTCTTGAAGGTGGCCCGCGCGATCGTCGAGCATCAGCGGCCGTTCCTGGATCAGGGCCCGGAGTTCATCGAACCCCTCAAGATGCAGCAGATCGCCGACCGCGTGGGCGTCCACGTCACGACCGTCAGCCGGGCCGTCGATGACAAATGGGCGCAGACCCCTCGCGGCGTCTTCCCCCTGAAACGGTTCTTCGGCGGCGGCACCGTCACCGCCGACGGCGAGGAGATCGCCTGGGACACGGTCAAGCAGAAGCTTCAGGAGGTCGTCGATACGGAGGACAAGACCAACCCCCTCTCCGACGAGGACATCGTCCTGGAGATGGGTCGCCACGGCGTGAAGGTCGCCCGCAGGACGGTCACCAAGTACCGCCAGGCCCTGATGATCCCCTCCAGCCGCCAGCGCAAGCAGTTCTAACGGCCCGCCCGCGCCATCGAAAACCTGGAATTCGGAGAAATTCGGACCACGAAGTCACGGAGGACACGGAGATGATTCAGAGACGATGGAGATCATTATGAAAAAAACCAGATACAAAGCACAAAGCGATTTCTTTTTTTGATCTCGTCCCCCTCTCCGTGTCCTCCGATCAGGATCAGGCGTTCGACGGAGCGGCCGCGTCTCGCTTCAACTCAACGCGCGGGTGGCCTGTAGAACGGCCTCGGCGTGGCCGGGGATCTTGACCTTGGGGAAGACGCGGGCGATCTTGCCGTCGCGGTCGATGACGTAGGTGGTCCGCTCGACGCCCATGTACTTGCGGCCGTACATGCTCTTCTCCCTCCAGACGCCGTAGGTCTCGCAGACGGCCTTGTCGACGTCGGCCAGGAGCGTGAACGGCAGCGCGTGCTTGGCGGCGAACTTCGCGTGCGACGCCGACGAATCCGGGCTGACCCCCAAAACGACCGCCCCTGCGGCCTGGAAGTCCGGGAAGCCGTCGCGAAACGCGCACGCCTCCTTGGTGCAGCCGGACGTATCGTCTTTCGGGTAAAAATAGAGGACGACCGGCGAACCTCTCAAGCCGGAGAGGGTTGTCTCCGCGCCCGACTGGTCCGGCAGGGTGAAATCGGGGGCGGGTTGGCCTTCAGGAATCATGGGACGGCCCTCGTCTCAAATAGTCGTTCGCGCTCGACAACGACGTGAAGTTGACAAACGGTCAGAATCCGGGTTAAAGTGACTCGGCGGTCGCGCGACGCCGCGAGGCCGGTATTTCGTTGAAGTCCGTCGGTCTCGGCGTCAGATGAGATTCTAACGCGGTTTTCGAAAACGGTCTCGCTTCCTCGGATGGAGCGTCATGAAACAAGCGAGAGAACGGCCGAAGGTCGTGTCGTTGTTCTCCGGGGTCGGCGGACTGGACCTTGGCCTTGAGATGGCCGGGTTCGACACGGTCGCCATGGTGGAGGCCGACGGCTTGTGCGTGGCTTCCCTGAGGGCGAACCAGGAGAGAGTCGTCCAATCGCCGTCGGGCCCGATTCGGGCGTTCCACGGCGCCCGGATCGTCCACGCGAGGATCGAGACGGTCGATGCCGAAAGCCTGCGTGGCGAGGGCGTCGCGTTGTTGGCCGGGGGGCCTCCGTGCCAGCCCTTCAGCCCGGCCGGGAAGTTGCGGTCCCTGGAAGACCCGCGCGGCAACCTGTTCCGCCAGTTTGTCAGGATCGCGGACGCGCTCAAGCCGCCGCTGATCTTGCTGGAGAACGTCCAGGGGCTGGTCACGGCCAAGGGCCCCAAGGGAATTCCCGGCGAGGTTCTCGCGCTGGTGCGCGCGGAATTCGAGTCGCTGGGGTACGGCGTTCGGGTGGCCGTGCTGAACGCGGCGGACTACGGAGTGCCGCAACGACGGGTCCGCTTCTTCCTCATCGCCGCTCGCCACGGTGAATTGCCCGCTTTCCCTGAACCGACGCACGCGAGGGCCGCGTCCGAACCTTCCTTGTTCTCGGCGAAGCCCTGGGTCGGTATCAGGGAGGCGATCGGCGGCATGCCGGATCCGGATGATTCGGAAGTGGATCGCCCCAAGCCCGAGCTTGAGGCGCGACTCCTTGAACTGACGCCCGGGACCGGCTTGAAGACCGGGGCCATCGTGGAAGCGAACCGGCCGGGAGGCCACTGGGGATATCGACAGGACTGTTTCGTCGCAGATACGTCGATTCCTTCCAGGACTATTCGGACCTTACCGTCCCCCGACTGGATCTACGACCGATCCGGCAGGCTGCGGCGGTTGACCTGGCGGGAATGCACCGTGCTTCAGGGGTTCCCTGGGGATTGGGAGTTCGTCGGCTCCCGAAGCGGCAAGTTCAAGCAGATCGGCAACGCCGTGCCTCCTCCGCTGGCGTTCCACCTGGGCCGTGTTTTACGGGAGGCCGCCGAGTCCCTCGACAAAAACGCGCCGGCTCCGCGATCCGCGGAGACCCCGAGGAACCTGGTTCAAGCGATCAAGAAGACCATCAGCGAAAACCGGGTGAATCAAGAGAGTCGCGCGAATCCGGTTTGGCTCTGACGCGAGGCTCCTACTTTGGCGATCGATCCGCCCCTATACACGGAAGAAGAACTACGAGTCTTCAACGCCAAGTCGAGGGAACTGTTCATCGAATCCCGCATGGCGGAAGATCCCGAGGGCTTCCGCGTCCACTTCCGTCGGAACAGGGCGTTGGCGGAGGGATTCTTCCTTAAAACCGATTCACTCCGATCCATTGACGCCTCGCTGCTATCCGAGTCCGAGGACATGCAGGACGTAAGCCGGTACTTGTGCGGGCCGCCGATCAGCCAGGACGACTTGAGCACTCTCATCAACCGTCCTCCGAACAAGAAGACGCTCAACGACGAGCAAGCCGTCAGGGCCTTGGACGTCTTCAAGATCGCCTTCAACAAAGAACTCTGCCCTTGGCTGTCCGAGGATCGGAAGCCGACCAAGGAGGAGAGGTCGGCGGCGATCGCGAGCGCCGCGACCTTGAAAACCGTCGAGCAATTCCGAACCGAACGCAGAAACCAGGCGAGCGGGGAGCAGGAAGCCGAAGTCCAAACCAATTTGGAGGAGGCGGGTCTCGTCAAGATCGAGGTGAAGGGGAGCAGGCTCATGGACCCCGCCGAGTTGCCTCCCGGTTCGTTCGCCAGGGAAACCTACATCGCCAACAAGAAATGCGACATTCCGGTTCGCTTGTGGGACGGAAGTCTTCTCGTGCTCGAATGCAAGGTGTCCAACAGTGAGAGGAACGGCTGGAAAAGGCTGAAGGCCGAAGTGGTGAGCAAGAAGTTCGAGTGGACCGAGTGGGGCGCGCGGTTCGACGTGCGAACGATCACCGGGGCCGTAGTCTCCGGTATGTTCGATCTGTCTTGCCTGACGTACAGCCATCATGTCATGGGGGTGGCGCTTTTCTGGCAGCATGAACTCGGGCGACTCCAGGAATTCGTAAAAGCCGGCAAGCGGAATTGATCACGGGCCCGAATCGCCGCGGGCCGTCGAGGGGAGGATGGACGTGGGACGGGTGGAAGTCTTCGACCATACGGCCGACCTGGGGCTGCGGATCGAGGCCGGCGATCTGTCGGACCTGTTCCGAACCGCCGCGGAGGGGCTTTTCGACGTCGTCACCGCCGGCCGCTCGACAATCGAGGCCCGCGACGAGGAACCCGTCGCGCTGACGGCGGATTCACCCGAACTGCTCCTGGTCGAGTGGCTCAACGAACTGATCTTCCGCGTCGAGACCCGCCACGCGCTTTACGCCCGCTTCGACGTCGAGGTCGCCGACGACGGCCGCTCGCTCCAAGGCGCGATCGCCGGCGAGCCGATCGACCCGGATCGCCACGTCCTGGACCACGAGGTCAAGGCCGCCACCCACCACGGCCTTACAATGGAGCGTACCGCCGACGGCTGGCGCGCCGAGGTGATCGTGGACATCTAAGGGCGGTCGACGCGCGGTTTTCATGACGGCGAAGAGACGCCAGGACCAGATCTGGGAGCGACCCGCGATGCCGACTCTACCGGAAACGTTCGACGCGATCCTTCTGGGCGCGGGGCAGACGAACAACCCGCTCGGCCGGACGCTGGCCAGGGGGGGATGGAAGGTCGCCTTGATCGAGAAGGGGGACGTCGGCGGCACCTGCGCCAACGTCGGTTGCACGCCGACCAAGGCGATGATCGGCTGCGCCCGGGTCGCCCATCAGGCGCGACGGGGGGCCGAGTTCGGCATCCACGTCGGCGACGTGGTCGTCCGACTCGACGAGGTCCGCGAGCGGACCCAGGGCATCGTCAAGGACTTTCGAACCGGTAGCGAGCGCGAGCTCGCCGCGACGAACGGCCTGGAGTTGATCCGCGGCGAGGGCTCGTTCACCGGCCCCCGCGCCGTCCTCGTGAAGCTCAACGACGGCGGCGAGCGGCGGCTCGCGGCCAGGGTCGTCGTCATCGACACCGGCGGGCTGCCGGCCCGCCCGGACATTCCCGGGTTGGACTCCGTCCCCTGGCTCGATTCCACGGGGATGCTGGACCTGGTCGAAGTCCCCGAGCGTCTGACGGTCCTCGGCGGCGGCTACATCGGGCTGGAGTACGCCCAGATGTTCCAGCGCTTCGGCGGTCGCGTGACGGTGCTTCAGAAGGACGACCAACTCATGTCGAGCGAGGATCCCGACATGGCCGCGGCTCTCGCCGAGATCCTTCGCGGCGAGGGGATCGAGATCCACCTGAACGCCGAGGCCACCCGCGTTTCGGGAAGCGCCGGGGACGTCCGCGTCACCTACCAGACCGAGGGTCGCGAGCGCGAGGCGGCCGGGACGCATCTGCTGGTGGCCGTGGGACGGTCGCCGAACACCGAGGCCCTGAACCTGGCCGCGGCCGGGGTCGAGACCGACGACCGCGGCTATATCAAGGTCGACGAGAAACTGGAGACCAACGTCCCCGGCGTCTACGCCCCCGGCGACGTCAACGGCGGTCCCGCCTTCACCCAGGTCGCCCACAACGACAACCGGATCCTCCGCGACAACCTGTTGCGCGACGCCGGCCGAGTCACCACCGGCCGGCTCATCCCCATGGTCACGTTCACCGACCCCCAGTACGGCCGGGTCGGACTCACCGAGAAGCAGGCGCGCCAGGAGGGCCGGCGGATCCGGATCGCCAGGATGCCCATGAACCAGGTGTCGCGGGCGATCGAGATCGGCGAGGATCGCGGCCTCATCAAGGCGGTCGTCGACGCCGAGACCGATCAAATCCTCGGCTGCGCCGCCCTGGCCTTCGAGGGGGGCGAGATCATGTCCATGGTGCAAGTGGCGATGATGGGCGACCTGCCCTATCAGCGCCTCCGCGACGATATGTTCGCCCACCCCACCCTCGCCCGCGGCCTCAACGGCCTGTTCGCCAGCTTCGTGGAATGAACGTCGGATCGGAAGGGGAAAGAGGGAAAGGGAACCACAGAGTCACGGAGGACACAGAGAAGAGAGAGCATAATAAGGAGAGAAGGAGGAGAAGAGAAAAAATAAAAGAAGAAAAGTCGAATTATATTCGATCTAGATCTTTCTCGTTTTTCTCCCTCTCTTCTCTGTGTCCTCCGTGACTCTGTGGTTCATTTCTCTCCCTCCCCTCCCTTCCTCTCTTTTCTGTATCTCGGCGGTTCCTTTCCCCGTCACGCTGGCGTCAGTCGCTGGATGGGAATCTCGTGTCGGGCGAGGAACTCGTCGGCCTCGGCGCGGCGGAAGACGCCGGGGGTGGCGCCGACCTGGCGGACGCAGCTCGCGCCCACGGCGCTGGCGAGGGTCAGGCAGTCCATCTCCGACTTGCCTTCCAGCAGCCCGACGATGTAGCCGGCGATGAAGGCGTCGCCGCCGCCGGTGCCGTCGACGAACGGCACGGGGAACGCCCCCAGGCGGACCTCGTGGTCGTCGGAGAGCGAGATCAGGCCGCCGTCGCCCATGGTCACGACCACCCGACGCGCCCCCATGGCGCGGAAGGCGCGGGCTTGTCGGATCGGGTCGCGCTCGCCCAGGATCAAGGCGGCCTCGTCGTTGTTGGGCTTGAAGACGTCGGTGTGGGGGAGCACCTTTTTCAAGGGCCCGACATAGTCCCCCTCGCCGGGCGTGACGACGTCCAGCACGGTATGACCGCCGGCCTTGCGGACGCGGTCGAACCGCTTCGCCAGCTCGTCGCCGTCAAGTTGGGGGAGGATCAGGAAGTAGCCGATGTGCAACACCTTCGGCGGGGTGGCGATCGCCGCGTCCATGTCGGCGGCGACGTAGCCGCGGTTGGCGCCGAGGGTGTGGATGAACCGCCGGTCCTCGTCCTGGACGTTGACGATCAGCGTCTGGCTGGTCTCGCGCTCGGCGTCGACGGTGATGAACTCGGTGCCGACACCGCCGGCTTGCAGCGACTCGACGATGAACCGGCCGAAGGCGTCGTCGCCGATCCGGGCCGAGACCGACACCGGCACCCCCAGCCTCCCCAGCGCCATGCTGGTGTTGGCCGCGCCGCCGCCGATGTTCAGATGCAGTTGATCGACGGCGATCAACTCCCCCGCCCGCGGCAGTCGCGGGATCGGAGGCGTCAGGTGGTCGACCAGGACCATCCCCGCCGAGACGACCGGCGGGCGGGAGGAGGAGGCGGAAGGCGTCGACACGGCTGAATGGTCCCCGCGAAAAATGTTAGGTGATCGGCTCGCTCGTCAACTCGGGCGGCTTTCACCATACCAGCGCGGGGCGATGGAGCAAGATTCGAGCGGGGGCGACGCCGTGGACGACCCGAGTTGACGCTCAGAGATGTTCTGGCGCCACTCCTGATCGTGGATCCACTTCTTAACGCCTCCCATGCATACGAGGAAAACCAGGAAGATCCACGGCAACGCCAGCGTCCACCACAATCCCAGTCTTCGGGTCGCCATCCCAAACACCACCAGCGAGGCCAACACGGCCAGCAGCGTCATCAGGACGAAATTCATCCCTACGTAGAGCAGGACGTCCGAAGCCGCGAAGGAATAATGGGGTTCATAATACGCCTGACGCCTGAGAAGCAACCAAGCGGCGGTCGTCAGCGACCACACGCCCGAGACCAGCATAAAGCGAAACAGCTTTCGCGATCGCGGATCGATCATGGCGGGCGTCCTCCAGCGACCGGCTTCGCTGCCTCGTGGCGTTCGACGGCGGACTTACCGGCGGGCTTCCGCGTCGGCGAGGTGTTTCCTGGCCGCCTCCAGAAGCTCGTCGTCCTCCACGTCCCAGACCGCCCCCTCCGCGTCGCCCTTGGCCAGCATGACGAGGTTGGCGAGCATCTGCCCAAGGCGGTACTTGGGACGAGCCTCGCTCAACTCCGCCAGGGCGTCCAGCAATTCCCTTCGTTGACGATCGATCATGATGATTGCATCTTAGAATCCACGGAAGACGCCGTCCGGGCCGACCGCGCCGGCGAATTCCTCGTAGTCCATGTTCCCGATGGACAGGTTGCTCTCGACCGACCACACCAAGGAAGGAATGACGCGGAAGGGGCCCGACTCCTTCTTGTCCAGGTCGACGACGAGAATGGGATGATCGGGATGGGCGAGGGTCACGCGATCCACGAGGAAGACGATCCGAGGATCGCAACCCTCGTCGATCACCGAGCGGAGCGATTCGGGCGTAAGGCCCTCGAAGGACGGGTCGTCGATGAAATCCACATACGCCACGAATTCGTCCGGCCCCTCGCGGACGGGGGTCCGAACAGCCTCGCATACGGCGACCCACGCCGCCTGGTCGGAGAAGTCGGTTCGGACGACCGGGGAGTCGTCCGAATTGGGAAGTCGGTTCATCGGGAACCCTCGGACTCAGTGTGGGTCGTCCAGTGAGGCGACCACCTCGTCTCCCCGGTGCTCTTGGGAGTCGACTGGGGGGCGGACTTCGGGGCCGGGCTCGGGGTGGACGGGGCGCTGGCCGATGAGCGCGGTCAATTCGGCCTCGGTGAGGACTTCCTTTTCGATCAGGGCCTCGGTGACGCGCTCCAGGGCGTCGCGGTTCTCTTCGAGAAGGTTGTAGGCGTGGGCCTCGGCCTCGCGGAGGATGCGGCCGACCTCCTCGTCGATGATCTGCTGCATGTGCTCGGAGTGGTCGCGGGGCTCGGACATCTCGCGGCCGAGGAATGGGTGCTCGGAACTGGTGCGGAACGCCACCGGGCCGACGCGCTCGCTCATCCCCCACTGCGTGACCATCTTGCGGGCGAGCCGGGTGGCGTGGTCGAGGTCCTGGGCGGCACCGGTGCTCAAATCGTTGTAGATCAGGCGTTCTGCGGCGCGACCGCCCATGGCGGTGTAGAGCCGGGCGAGGATCTGGCTTTCGTGGTAGCTGACGCGGTCTTCCTCGGGCATGAACTGGGTGACGCCCAGGGAGCGGCCGCGGGGGATGATCGTGACCTTGTGGACCGGGTCGGAGCGCGGGGTTAGCCAGCCGACCAGGGCGTGGCCGACCTCGTGGTAGGCGGTGGCCTGCTTGTCGCGGGCGGTGATGACCTCCTCGCGCTTCGCGCCCAGGATCACCTTGTCGAGCGCGGCCTCCATGTCCACGTCCTCGACGGCCGCCTTGTCCTCGCGGGTGGCCAGGAGGGCGGCCTCATTGACGAGGTTGGCCAGGTCGGCGCCGGACATGCCGACGGTGTTGCGGGCGATCCGGTCCAGGTCGACGTCGGCGGCCAGGGGGACGTTGCGGGCGTGGACCTTGAGGATCTCCAGCCGGCCCTTCTTGGTCGGCAGGTCGACGGTGACGTGGCGGTCGAACCGGCCGGGGCGGAGCAAGGCCGGGTCGAGGACGTCGGGGCGGTTGGTGGCCGCCAGGACGATGACGCTCTCGCTGGGGGAGAAGCCGTCCATCTCGGTCAAGATCTGGTTGAGCGTCTGCTCGCGCTCGTCATGGCCGCCGCCGAGCCCGGCGCCTCGGATCCGGCCGACGGCGTCGATCTCGTCGATGAACAGGATGCAGGGGCTGTTCTCCTTGGCGGTCTTGAACATGTCGCGGACCCGGCTGGCGCCGACGCCGACGAACATCTGGATGAACTCGGAGCCGGAGATCGAGTAAAAAGGCACCCCCGCCTCGCCGGCCACCGCGCGGCCGAGCAGGGTCTTGCCGGTCCCCGGCGGGCCGATCAGAAGCACCCCCTTGGGGATCCGGCCCCCCAGGCGCTGGAACTTCTCGGCGTTCTTGAGGAACTCGACGATCTCCTGCAGCTCGGCCTTGGCGTTCTCAAGCCCGGCGACCTCCTCGAAGGTGGTGCGCTGCTTGGACTTGTCATGCCGTTTGGCGGTGCTCTTGGTGAAGCTGCCGAGGATCCCGCCGTCGAACTGGTCGCGGGCCCGGCGCATCATCAGGTAGATGAACCCGAGCGCCAGGAGCATGGGGAGCAGGAACAGCATCCAGACCATCCCCCAAACCTGGTTGGGGGGGTTGGACTCGATCCGGACGGGCTCGACGCCGGCCTTGGTCGGCTTCTTGCCGAGCTTCTCCACGATCGGCTGGATGGCGCGTTCGGAGGGGAAGTAGGTGACGAACTTGCGGACCTCGATCTCGTTGGTGGCGGTCGGCGAGGTCCGGTATTTCCGCGGCTCGCGCAGTTCGCCCTGGATCTCCAGCCCCATGAGCGAGACGTTCTTGACGTTCTCGGCCTCGACCTGGTCCAGGAACCAGGGGGCGTAGGCGACGGGGGTCTCGGTGGGGGGGACGAACTGGTAGAAGATGAAGGCGAAGCCGGCCAGGAGGACCGCCCAGAGCCAGGGGGGCGTCGGCGGCCCCGAGGCGCCGTTGGGCTTCCGCGCCGGCGGGGGCGTGGGCCGTCGGGGCGATTCCTGCTGCTGAGGTCGGTTCTCCATGCGGTCTCACTCGTCAAGGACCAATATCGGACGTCGGACGTTCCAACCCGTCGCGCGGCGGCTTCGGCGCGCACTTATCGGGTAATTGTAGCGGATGCCGGCCCGAACGTCATGGGGTAGGAAGCCCCGGATCGGAAAGGGGAGGGCCGATCGCCGGCGACGCCCGTTTCGACCCCTCCTCGCGATCGTCGACCGGAGGCCCGGCCGATCGGCCGTCGCGGAGGCCGAGGAAATATCCCACGGCGAAGCCGGTCAGGCCGACGATCGGGACCGACGCCAGATAGACGACGAAGGACGAAGTCGTCATGAGCCACCACCACGACGCGGGCGGGCCCCATTCGACCCGGGGACGCTCGCCGCCTGGTCCCGGCCGCCCTCGAAGATCGGCGACCAACCGCCCGGCCTCCGCCATCGACGGCGCCTCCGCCACGAACCGACGGACGGCGATCGGCCGTCGCATCCTCGGCGTCTGGTAGCCGGCCGCCGCGCGGAGCCGCCCCGCGACGCGCGTCCCCTGGACCTTCAGCGACTCGACGTTCCCCCGCTCCACCTGCTCCAGCAGCCAGGGGGCGTAGGTGACGCTCGCCTCGCCGTATCTCCACTCCCAGACGGCCGCCGTCACGATCGGAACCACGGCGACGGCCCAGATCACGACCATGACGGGGGACCGTCTTCGCGACCACGCCTCGTCGCCTCCGTCCTCGCGGCCCGCCGGTCGCCCGCGCCGATCACGCGGCGGACGTCGCTTCCCGCGGCCTCCCATCATCTCCCTCCTTTCCCGACGTCGCCGCCACCTCCTGGCGAGTGTATCATGGGGCGATCGTCCGCGGCGCGGCGGACGGTCCCCTTGTGGCTTGAGCGGGCGGAGGCGTCGTTGCGACCTGGACGGGAAGGGCTGGAGACGATCCTGCGCGAATGCGGCGTGGAGTTGACGCCGGAGCAGTACGACGCGCTTTGGAGCTATCACCGGATGCTCCGCGACGCCAACGCCGAACTCAACATGACGCGGATCCACAACTTCGAGAACATGGTGCTGAAGCACTACGTCGACAGCCTCCTGGTGCTCGACCTCGTGGACCTCCCCTCGCCGATCATCGACATGGGCTCCGGCCCCGGACTTCCCGGCGTGCCGCTGAAGATCGCCCGGCCCGACGTCCACGTGATCCTCTGCGAGCCGCGCTCGGCCCGCGTGGAGTTTTTGGAGCGGGTGTGTGAAAAGCTCGGGCTTCCGGGGATGGAGGTCCACGGGCGTCGGCTGGGACCGGACTACCCCGGCAAGGTCAAGGGCGTCATCACCCGCGCGGTGGCGACGATCGCCGAGACGTTCGGCCGAGTCGCCGCGTGCATCGAGCCCGGCGGCCGGATGATCTTCATGAAGGGGCCCGGCTGCGATCCCGAGATCGACGAGGCCCGCGACTGGTCGAACTGGTTCCACCTGGAGGCCGATCACGCCTACTCGATCCCCGGCACCACCCACGACCGCCGGCTCGTCGTCTACAAGCGCACCGGGGCCGATCCGCCGCTGGTCGAGAAAGAGACGTCGGCGCAAGTCGCGCGGTCGTTCGCCGGGCGCGTCCGGGAGATCACCAGCGAGTCGAACGCGACGTACCGCCTGCTGGCCGACCTTCTGACCGGCCGGGGCGTCCGCAAGCACGGGCTGGCGATCCTGGCCGGGCCGCGGATCACCGCGGAGGTGGCCGCCAAGTTTCCCGATCGCGTCGAAGGCTGGATCACCGACGCCGACGGCCCCCCTCCCGACGACTCCTCCTGGGCCTGGCATCGGCTGGCGTCGCCGCTGTTCAAGGCGCTCGACGTCGCCGGCACCCGCGCGCCGCTACTGCTGGCGAAGGCGCCGAGGCTCGAAGCCTGGTCGGACGCCGCCCCCTGGCCGGACGGCTGCACGTTGTTCGCGCCGTTTCAGGATCCGGAGAACGTCGGCGCGGCGATTCGGTCGGCGGCGGCGTTCGGGGTCGCGCGGGTGGTGTTGCTCCAGGAGGCGGCGCATCCGTTCCACCCCCGCGCCAGCAGGGCCGCGGGTCCGGCGCTGTTCCAGGTGGAGTTGCTGACCGGACCTTCGATCCGGGATTTGGAGTCGTCGTCGCATCCGTTGATCGCGCTGGACGCCGACGGCGAGCCGCTGGAGGCCGAGCCGTTCCCGGCGACGTTCGGCCTGGTGGCGGGCGTCGAGGGCCCCGGCCTTCCCGACCGTCTGCGGCGAGGCCCCCGGCGGCGGGTGCCGATCGCCGCGGGGGTGGAATCGCTCAACGCGACCGTCGCGACGGCCGTGGCGCTTTACGCGTGGTCGCGGGGCGTCGCGGGGGGCGGGGAGCCGCGGATGTAGCTCTCGAATCCCGATTTTCTGAAAACGCCGTCGGGACTTAACGTCCTTCCCCCCTCGCGGGGGAAGGTGGCCCGAAGGGCCGGATGAGGGGGGGACGCGCCAGAACGCCTTCGACGTCCAGGGCTTGTCGGACGGGCCTCCGTGAATTCCGACGGTCGTCTCGCGCGTCGTCCCCCTCATCTGACCGCTCCGCGGTCTGTCTTCCCCCGCGAGGGGGGAAGATCGTTTCCGATGGATCTCCAGGATCGAGAGCTACGCCGGCGAACCGCCTTCGGCTTGACACCGCGGACGGGCTGGGGCATCCTGCCGAGTCGGGCCGAGCCGATGAAACGGAGCCGGCCCGCTTCCGGGGCTTCAAGGAGGAAGGCCATGACGCGCGTCGCCGTCGGATCTGGGCGGGTGGACGAATGCGTGGGAAGGATGGCGCGGGGGGCGATCCGCCCGGTCGCGGGCGAGGCGCTCGACCGCTGCCTGGAGGACGTGGACGCGCTCCGGGTCCAGGAGCGGATCACGCCCGAGCAGCGCGAGGCGCTGCGGCTGATCCTGCTGGGCATCGACCTGCGCGCGGCCTGAATCGGCGGTCGCCGGCCGCCTGGGACGAGGGAAGGACGAAGAGGCCGTGAAGGGAACGCGGATCGCGAGCGTCTCGGGCATTCGGGGTTGGGTCGGCGACGGGCTCGACCCGGCCGCCGCGCTGGAGTTCGCCGCCGCCTACGCGGCCGGACGCGCGCCGGGGCCGATCGTCCTGAGCCACGACGGCCGCCGCACCGCGGCGACGTTCGAGGCGGCCGTGGCCGCCGGTTTGGCCGGCTCCGGCCGCGAAGTATTGAAGGCGGGCGCGACCGCCACGCCCACCGTCGGCGTTTTGGTCCGCGAGTTGAAGGCCGCGGGCGGGGTCCAGATCTCGGCGTCGCACAACCCGCCGGAATACAACGGCCTCAAGTTCTTCCAGCCCGCCGGCATGGTCCTGGGGCCCGAGGAGGGTCGGGCCGCGCTCGACCGCTTCACCCGCAAGGAGTTCGCCTGGGCCCCGTTCGACGGCCTGGGCCGCGTCCGAACGCTCGACGACCCCGACGCGATCCACCTGGAGCGGGTGCTGGCGGTGGTCGACGCGGAGGCCATCCGGGCGCGTCGGTTCACCGTGGCGCTGGACGCCTGCCACGGCGCGGGGGGGCGGATGGGTCGCGAGTTGCTCCGTCGCCTGGGCTGTCGCGCGATCGTCCTGGGGGGCGAGCCCGACGGGATGTACGATCACCCGCCGGAGCCGACGGAGAAGAACCTCGACGAGTTCGCCCGGATCGTCCCGGCCGTCGGCGCGGCGGTCGGGTTCGCGCAGGATCCCGACGCCGACCGCCTGGCGCTGGTCGACGAGAACGGCCGCTACATCGGCGAGGAGTTGACGCTCGCCCTGGCCGCCCTGCGTCGGCTGGAACAGAAGACGGGCCCGGTGGTCCTGAACCTGTCGACGTCGATGACGACCGAGGCGCTGGCGCGCGACCGCGGCTGTCCGGTGGTCCGGACGCCGGTGGGCGAGATCCACGTGGTCAACGGGATTCTGGCCGAGGAGGCGGTCATCGGCGGCGAGGGGAACGGCGGCGTGATCGACCCTCGCGTCGGGCTGGTGCGCGACAGCTTCGTCGGCATGGCGCTCGTTCTGGACCTGCTGGCCTCCGGGCCGGCGTCGAAGCCGCTTTCGGCCTGGGTGACGGGGCTTCCCCGGTTCGCCATGGTCAAGGAGCAGCGGCCGTTGCCGCCGGGGCTGGGGGCCGGGGGCGCGAGCGCGCTTTGGGACCGCGTGGCCGCGGGCTTCCCCGGCGCGGCGGCCGATCGTCGCGACGGCTTGCGGCTCTCCTGGGACGATCGCTGGGTCCACGTCCGGGGGAGCAACACCGAGCCGATCGCGCGGGTGATCGCCGAGGGGCCCGACGCCGAGGTCGCCCGCGGCCTGGCCGACGAGGCGGGCCGCTTGCTCGCCGAGGCGGCCGGGCCGTGACCGAGCCGGACGGATGGCCGCGGTTCGACCGGCCGCCGTCGGTCGCGTTCGTCGACGTCGACGGCACCTTGCTGGCCGAGACCACCAGTTATCTCTTCGCCAGGCTCCTGATGCGCCGGGGATTGGTCGGGCGCTCGTCGCTGCCTGTGATCCTCTACCATGGGTTGCGGCATCGTTTCGGCCGGTTGAACTACGAGGCGCTGGTGGCCCACGGACTCAGGAGCGTCGCCGCGATCCCGGTGGCCGAGCTGGAGCGACTGGCGCGCGAGAACTTCGAGGACCACGTCAAGCCGCGGCTTTATCCGGGGGTGGTGGGGCATCTCGACGGCCTGCGGACGTCGGGGACGCCGCTGGTGCTGGTCTCGTCGTCGGCGGGGCTGGTGATCGAGCCCTTGCGGGTCCATCTCGGCTGCGAGGACGCCCTGACGACGCCGGTGGTCGTCGAGGGGGGCCGGCTGGTCGGCGTCGGCGAGGGGCCCCTCTGCCACGGCGAGGGGAAACTGGTCCGGGCCCGAGCGTGGGCCGACCGCCGTGGCCTGGCGATGGCCGACGCCGTCGCCTACGCCGACGACTGGAGCGACCGCGCCTTGCTCGCCGCGGTGGGTCGCGGGGTCGTGGTCCGGCCTGGAGGACGGCTGGCGCGGCTGGCCCGCGCGCGGGGATGGGACGTCGCGCGTCCCGGAAAACCGTCGATCCCGACTTGACGAGTCGGCGGGCTCTCTCTACAGTCCCGCCCGAGCGCGGGTCCCGACGGGATCCGCTCCGCCTCGGTCGCGAGACCGACGCGGACGCGAGTGCAATTCGAACGCGAACGACCGCCCCGGTCGGATTCCCGAGGGGCGATCCGGGGGTTCTCCCCGCGTGGTCGGTAGGCAAGGAGGCGGGTCCATGCGGTGGACGATCCCCGGGCGTTCCTGGGCGTTGGGAGCGGCGGTCGCGCTTGCGGCCGCGGCGGCGGGCGCCGGCCCGTTCGGCAAGAAGGACGCCGACAAGGCGGCCCCGGCGATCGACGAGTCGGTCGGCGACCTGGCGGACGTCTTCCAGGGCGGCGAGGTGGCCGTCGAGGGGGTCGGCCTGGTCTCCAACCTCGACGGCACCGGCGGCGACTCGCCGGAGTCGTGGTATCGCAAGCAACTGCTCGACGAGATGAGCAAGGCGGGCGTCGAGCGCCCGGCCGCGTTCCTGGAGAACAAGTCGTTCGCGGCGGTGATCGTCCGCATGAAGATCCCCACCGGGGCCTCGCCGCGGGACCGGTTCGACGTCGAGCTGGAACTGCCGCCGGCCAGCTCCGTCAAGAGCCTCGCCGGCGGCTTCCTGATGCCGACCCGGCTCCGCGAGGTCCTCCAGGCCGGCGGCGGGGTCCACACCGGCAGCGACCTGGCGCTCGCCGGCGGGCCGATCATGATCGGCGACGCCCAGGATCCCCTGAACGGCAAGGTCGGCCGCGTCCTCGGCGGCGGCCGGGCCAAGAAGGAACACCCCTACCAACTCCTCCTGAAGAGCGACCGCCGGTTCGTCCGCAACGCCGCCATGGTCGAGGCGGTCGTCAACGCCCGCTTCAACAAGAACGAACACGGCCAGAAGAAAGGGGCGGCCACCGCCAAGACCGACTCCTATCTGGAGCTGCGCGTCCCGGAGATCTACCACCAGAACCAGGAGCGCTACTTCCGCGTCGTCCAGCTCCTGCCGATGGTCGACACCCCGGAGCTGCGCCGGGGGCGGGTGGAGTCGACCGCCCGCCAGCTGCTGGATCCCAAGACGTCGGGGGTCGCGGCGTTGAAGCTGGAGGCGCTGGGGCCCTCGACGGTCGACCGGCTCTCCGCCGGCCTCGAAAGCGACGACGCCGACGTCCGGTTCTTCGCCGCGGAGGCCCTGGCCTACCTCAACGAGCCGGCGGGCGTCGACGCCCTGGGCGAAACGGCCGTCAAGCAGCCCAAGTACCGCGCCTACGCCCTGGCGGCCCTGGCCGCGATGGAGGACTTCTCCGCCCGCGCCCGACTCAGGAGGTTGATGGACGAGTCCGACATTGAGGTCCGCTACGGCGCCTTCAACGCGCTTCGGACCCTCGACCCGACCGACGCCATGCTCGGCCAGGTCCGGATCCTCGACGACCCCGGCCCCGGCGACGACGAGGAAGAGTCCGATCCCATCGACGGCATGGCGTTGGCCCTGGCCGTGCGGAGCCGGCGCCCCCGCGTGGAGGACCCGTTCGCGCTCTACGTCGTCGAATCCGACGGCCCGCCGGTGGTCCACGTCTCGCGATCGCGGCGCTCGGAGATCGTCCTGTTCGGCCGCGGCCAGAACCTGGAGACGCCGCTGGTCCTGGGCCAGGGGGACATCCTCCTGAACGCCGCCGACCACGACGACACGGTCGACATCTCCAAGATCGTCCCCACCCAGTACGGCAACCGCGACGAGAAGATCCACTGCTCGCTGGATCTGGGCGAGGTGATCCGCGCCGTCGCGAGGCTGGGGGCCACCTACCCCGACGTCGTCGCGATCGTCGAGGCGGCCGACCGCCAGAAGAACCTGCCGGGCCCGCTGTTCGTGGACTCGGTTCCCCAGGCGAACGTGGAATACCTGAGCAAGGCCATCCTGGGCCGCGACGAGCCCCCCAAGGCCGACGCGGAGGTCAAGCAGGCCTCCGGCTCGTTCCTCCGCCGGCTCTTCACCCGCGGCCGATCCGAGCCGGCCTCCGAGGCCGCCGACTCCAAGCCCGCCGCCCTGAACCCCGACGACCTGAAGGCGAACGGCGAGCCCCCCGACGACCTCGAGCCCCCCGCCAAGAAGGATGAGGCGCTTCTGAAGACCGCCGGCGAAGCCCCGGCGCCCCCCGCCGAGGCCAAGCGCCGCCCTCGTCTGCTGGGCGCCTTCCGCCGCGGCGAGTAAGAGTCCGTCTCATAGGTGCGAACGATGGCCGTCAGGGTCTTCCCCCCTCGCGGGGGAAGACAGACGCCGAAGGCGTCAGATGAGGGGGACG
>CALCIB010000047.1 GCA_937907525.1 uncultured Planctomycetales bacterium
GATGGCGTTTTGGCCCGCCCCCCCCTCATCCGGCCCTTCGGGCCACCTTCCCCCGTGAGGGGGGAAGGATGAAATCGCTCTTCCCCCCTTGCGGGGGAAGACAGACCGCGAAGCGGCCGGATGAGGGGGACGACGCGCGAGAAAGCCGTCGCGATCCAGGAGCCATCCCCAACCGCCTCGGATTCCAACGGTTCCCTGGCGCGTCCTCCCCCTCATCCGGCCCTTCGGGCCACCTTCCCCCGCGAGGGGGGAAGGCCGTTATGCCGCCCGCGCCGCGCTTACGGGATAGACTCTGACCGCCGGGTTTCAGCCGTCCGACCAGCGCGCCGGCCTCGCCCCTTTCAGACGAGGCCGGCGTCGTTTCGGGATCAAGACGGCTTCAGCGCCTCGGCCATCTGGCGGGCCAGGGCGGAGAGTTCCTCGGGCTCCTTCGCGGCGGGGGTCAGGCCCTGGTGGCCCCCCGCTGGGTCGCCGGAGCGCGGCGGGGTGCGGACGAGGTGGCTCCGAACGTCGTAGACGGCGTGAAAGACTTCGATGCCCTCGACTCCCGCCGCCTCGACGTCGCGGCGCAGCTCGAAGCCGGTGTAGGCCGCGTTCAGATGGACGCTGGCTTCCTTCAGGGCCTCGACGTAGTGGGGGTCGGTCGCGGCGTCGGCCCCCCAAACCCGTCGGATCGCCCTGTCCGACTCGCGGACGGCGACGAAGATCCGCTGGAGGATGACGCGCAGGTTCGGCGAGATCGCCTTCGACCAGTATTGCGAGGGATCGAGATAGGAGGCGACGGCCCCCGACACGGCCCCGCAACCCGTGTGACCCATGACGACGATCGCGCGGACGGAGTCGGCAAGCGCGCTGAGCGTGAAGTCGACCGAGCCCGCCGCGACGTCGCTCATGACGTTGCCGGCGTTGCGGATGACGAACAGGTCGTTGTACCCCTGGCCCAGCACCATCTCCATCGGCGCCCTGGCGTCGGAGCAGCCGACGACCGCGGCGAACGGCTTCTGCGTCGGGTATTCGTCGGCGGCGAACGTGAGGATCGACGCCAGCCCGCCGCACGACAGCACCAGTTCGTTGACCTCGTCGGCGGAGGCTTCGGCCCCACGCTCGTGGACCGCGGCGCGACAGGTGGTGATCCACTCGGCGAAGCGGCTGTTCCCGTCCAGAAGAGCGCGTCGGGCCTCCTCGCCGTTGGCGGGCCGGTGGTCTTCCGGGCTGGCGGGGTTGTAGCGCAGGTCGTGTCGCGGCATGGTTCGGTTCCTTTTGAGAAAGACGCTCGCGCTCCGCTCCAACGCCTCGTCCGTCAGACTCGCGGGCGGTACGGCCGTCGGATCAGGCTTTTCTCACGGCGCGGACGACGCGCGCGAGGTTTTGAAGATCGCGAACCGTCGGCAGAAGCTCGAAGGCCCCCGACTCCGCGACGAGCGCCCCGACCGCTTCGTCCTGGTCGAAGCCGATCTCCAGGATCAGCCGTCCGCCGGGCTTGAGCAAGGAGGCGGCTCGCTCGACGAGGCGGCGGTAAACCGCCAACCCGTCCGGGCCGCCGTCGAGGGCCAGCGCCGGCTCGTGGTCCTTGACGTCGGCGTCCAGGCGGTCGATCTCGGCCGAGGCGACGTAGGGGGGATTGGAGACGATCGCGTCGAACGGCCCGCGATCGACGGCCGGGGCCAGCAGATCTCCTTGAAGGAACTCGATCCGATCCGAGACGTCGTGTCGCCTCGCGTTGCCGGCCGCGACCGCCAGCGCGTCGGCCGAGAGGTCGACGGCGAGCCACCGCGCGTCGGGCTTGAACCTGGCGCAGGCGACGGCGATGCAGCCCGAGCCGGTCCCCACGTCGACGGCCGTCGGGGCCTCGACGGCCTTCATCGCGTCGAGGAACTCGACGACGACGAACTCGGTCTCCGGCCTGGGGATGAGCACGGCGGGGTCGACGTCGAAGCGGAGCGAGTAGAACTCCTTGCGCCCCACCAGGTAGGCGACCGGCGCGCCCTCGGCGCGACGACGGACGAGGTCGCGGTAGTCGCTTCGGCCGCGGTCGCCGACGACGTCGGCGTAATGGGTGTAAAGCTGAACCCGTTCATAACCCAGGACGTGCGCCAGCAGGATCTCGGCGTCGGGACGGGGGCTGCCGGAGCCCTTGCGCTTGAGGAAGTCGGCGGTCCAGGTCAACAGGCGGAGGATGGTCCACTCGTCTTCGGGGGGCATGGCGGGCCTCGTGCCGCGAGGGTCGGGACGCCCGATCAGAGTCTGTCCCATAAGGGCGTCGCGGGCGAAATAACGGCCTTCCCCCCTCGCGGGGGAAGGTGGCCCGAAGGGCCGGATGAGGGGGAGGACGCGCCAGGGAACCGTTGGAATCCGAGGCGGTTGGGGATGGCTCCTGGATCGCGACGGCTTTCTCGCGCGTCGTCCCCCTCATCCGGCCGCTTCGCGGTCTGTCTTCCCCCGCAAGGGGGGAAGACGTCGGAAGAACGGCCTTCCCCCCTCGCGGGGAAGGTGGCCCGAAGGGCCGGATGAGGGGGGGCGAGCGAGAAAGCCGTCGAAATCCCGAACCGTCCGGCCAGGCTTTCGACTCGCCGACGGCTTCCGTTCGCGCCCTCCCCCTCATCCGGCGCCTTGGAACGCCGCCGAAACAACTTGTCGAATCCATGCGACGAAGATAGGGAACCACAGAGTCACCGAGGACACGGAGAGAGAGAACGAGGAGCGATCCGGCCGTCTTTAATCATTGAATTTATAAATTCATTTATTTTCAATTCTCAATTTCCTCTCCGTGCCCTCCGTGACTCTGTGGTTCCATTCCGGGAAGTTGTTTCCGCGGCGTTCCTCGGCGTCTGTCTTCCCCCGCGAGGGGGGGAAGACCGTGATGGTCGTCGTTCACCCTTATGGGACCGACTCTCAAAGGTCGCCCAGTTGTTCGCGGCGGTCGTGGTCGACCAGGGTCTTGAGAAGCTCGCCCATGTCGCCCTGGATCACGCGGTCGAGGTTGTAGAGGGTCAGGCCGACGCGGTGGTCGGTGACGCGGTTCTGGGGGAAGTTGTAGGTCCGGATCCGCTGCGAGCGGTCGCCGGAGCCGATCAGGGTGCGTCGGGCCTGGTCGCGCCGGGAGCGGGTCTGCTCCTGGAGTCGGTCGTAGATCCGGGAGCGGAGGACGCGGAACGCCTTGGCCTTGTTCTTGTGCTGGCTGCGTTCGTCGCGGCAGTTGACGACGATCCCGGTGGGGAGGTGGGTCAGTCGGACGCCGCTTTCGGTCTTGTTCTGGTGCTGGCCGCCGGGGCCGCCGGAGCACATCAGGTCGATGCGGACGTCCTCGGGCTTGACCTCGATCTCCACGTCCTCGGGCTCGGGGAGCACGGCGACCGTGGCCGCCGACGTGTGGATCCGGCCCTGGGTCTCGGTTTGGGGGACGCGCTGGACGCGGTGGCCGCCGCTCTCGAACTGGAGGAGGCGGAAGGCCCCCTCGCCGGCGATGCCGAAGGAGACCTCGCGGAAGCCTCCCAACTCCGTCGGCTCCATGTCGACGATCTCGAACTTCCAGCCCATGGTCTCGGCGAACCGGCGGTACATCTCGTAGAGGTCGCGCGCGAAGAGGGCCGCCTCGTCACCGCCGGTCCCGGCCCGGATCTCCATGATGAGCGAGGCGTGGTCGGCGCCGGCCTCGCGGTCGTAGAGCAGGTCGCGGAGGGCCTCGGCGTCGGCCTCGCGGCGCGTCCGCAACGAGGCGAGTTCGTCCTCGGCGTAGGACCGCATCTCGGGGTCGTCCTCGCAATCGACGAGGGTCTCGGCCTCGTCGATCCGGGAGCCCAGGTCGAGATAACGGCCGTAAAGGGTCGCGAGCTTGGCGACCTTGCCGCGCTCTCGGGAAAGGGCCGTGACGCGCGCGGGGTCGGCGGCGACGGCCGGGTCGAGCAGGCTTTGCTCGATCTCCTGGAATCGTCGGTAGTCCGCTTGCAGCTTCTCGAACACGGGCGGAAGGCCCCGTCAGGGAAAGAGCCGAAACCATCGACGCGGAAGCCGCGCCAAGCGAAACGGCCCGACGCCGCCGGAACCACCGGAGCGCGGGCCGCGGCGCGGTCGTCGGGAGCGGGGCTAGGCCTTGGCGGTTTCGGCGGCCTCGGCGGTTTCGGCGGCCTTCTTCTTGGCGGCCTTGCCGTAGGTCCCCTGGAACTTCTTGTTGAACTTGTCGACCCGGCCGGCCGCGTCCACGAACTTCACCGAGCCGGTGAAGAACGGGTGGCACTTCGAGCAGACCTCGACCACGATCTTCGGCTTGGTGCTGCGGGTCTGAAACGTGTTGCCGCAACCGCAGGTGACCGTCGATTCGACGTACTTGGGGTGGATGCCGTCTTTCATCGCCGTTCGTCTTTTCTCGAAGGCTCGAACATGAGGACCGGCCGCGCCGGCTGGCCGGCGCGGCCGAAAGCGTTACTCTATCACAACGACGCGACGCGGCGCAAGGCCACTTCGGCGGCGCGGCCGGCGGGAACCCGACCTTACTTGCCGTAGGGAATGCCGCAGCCGGTGGCGCGGGTCTCGGTCACTTCGGGCGTCTTGCCGGCAAGCACGGCGTCGATCGCGTCCTTGAGGAAGTGCTTGGAGACCTTGTCCTCCTTCATCTGGTTGTCGTCGACGGCGCCCAGGTAGGCGATCTTGCGGTCCTTGTCCAGGACGAAGCAGCTCGGCGTGACGACCGCGCCGTAGGCCTTGCCCATCGATTGGCCGGCGTCGTCGTGGGCGTAGACGTAGTTGATCTTGCCGTCGCCGGGGTCGTCGAGCCGCGTCTTGACGTCGGCCAGCGTGTTCCCCTTCTGGATGTTGGTGCAGACGCCGATGACGCGGACCCCCTTGTCCTTGTACTCGGCGGTCAGCTCGTTGAGCCGGTCCTCGACGGCCTTCACGACCGGGCAGAGGTTCGACAGGAAGACGACGACCACCACGTCGTCCTTGACGTCGGATAGGGTGAGGCTGGTCTGCTCGCCGTTGGGGGCGACCGCCTGCAGGCCCGCGAAATCCGGCGCCTTGTCGCCGGCGCTGAGGACCTTGTTGAACTCGCCGGCGAACGCGGGCGCGGCCAGGAACACGGCCGCCATGCTCAGAAGGACCTTACGCATCGATGCTGACTCCGTTTGGGGACGTGTGTCGGGGATGCGATTCGTGAACCGATCCGCCACTCTAGCAGGATCGGGAGGCGACACCAAGGGGTCACTTCGCCGCGGCGAGCCGGGCGGCGACCTCCTTCTCGACTTGCTCGTAGGTGAACTGGTCGTTGGGGTCGTCCATGGTGAACCGCTTGACCTCCTCGCCGTCGGGGCCGAAGAGAAAGACCGCGGGAATGGCGCTGATGTCGAGCTTGTCGTAGCCCGCGCCGTACTCCTCCTTGAGCACCACGTTGGCGAACTCCGCCCGCTTCTCGCGGAGGAACTTCTCGGCGGCGGCCAGCGCCTTGGCGTCCTCGACGTCGTCCAGCGACAGCGAGACGACGTTCAGCCCCTCGGAACCGTACCGGCGGCGCATCTCGACCAGGTGGGGGAAGTTCTCCTTGCACGGGGCGCAGGTGGTGGCCCAGGCGTCGACGACGGTGAGCTTGGTCCCCGCCGGCGGGGAGGCCAACTGTTTTTGGAACTCCGACCAGGTCAGCGGCTTGAGGGCGACGGGCTCGCCGCCTCGGACGCCGACGACGAGGCAGGCGGCCAGGCCGATCGTCAGAAGGGCGGTCTTGGAAGTCATGGTCCTTGAGTCCTCCCAGAGCCAGGCGAAGCGACGGAAAGCGACGGACGAGCCGTCGGCGGGATCGGCCGTCGCGATTGGACCGATTATAGGGGTCGCGCGAAGGCGGTCAACCGGACCGGAGGCGCGCCGTCCCCGCCTCTGATCGTCCTCGCCTCAGCGCCTGGGCGCGACCCAGACCGCGGCGTTGCCGATGGCCTGCCGCATGGCGGGGTGGAAGAGGACCGGATAGGCGTCGGAGCCGGCGCGGAGGTAGACGACGCGGCCCTTGTCGACGGTCCAGGTCATGCCGCTGCGGACGGTCTCGCCGCGCTCCCACGACGAGACGAAGACGACGGCGTCGGGTTCCGGGACGCTGAACGGTTCGGAGAACATGTCGCTGCGGGGGATCGTGAACGGCGCGACGCCGACGGCCAGGGGGTGGTCGGGAGCCTTGACGGCGACGTACTCGGGCCGGCCGTCCTCGCGCCAGCTTCCCGGCTCGCAGGGCATCCCGCCCATCAAGAGGCGGAACGGCTTGCCGCCGCCGGAGGCGTAGAGGGCGACCAGACCCAGCCGACCCTGGCGGACGCGGGTCGCCACCGCCCGGGCGCGGTCGTCGGGCACTTCGTCGTGGCGGGCGCGTCCCCACCAGATCAGGGCGTCGGTCTGGTCGAGCGCCAGGTCGCTCAGGCCGGCGTCGGGATCGTCGAGCACGCCGCGCGTGACGACCACGTCCGGCCGCCTGGCCACCGTCTCGGCCAGGACGGCGCCGACGCCCTCGGGATACACCGTCGAGGTCGTCCCCCCCTCGCACCAGACCCGCACCCGCACCGCGGCGGTCGTCTGCGCCTGGGCGCGCGCGCCTTGGCACGCGGCGACGAATCCGACGAGTGGCACGAGCGCGCGGGCGATCGTCCGGATGAGCTTCTTCAAGGCGGCGGCCTCCTGGAGAGCGGGGTCCAGGTCTCGGGGGCGACGGCGGGAGTCGAGGCGGGGCGGAATCGACGGAACCGGACTTCCAACCAAGATGATACAGTTCGATCGGCGCAAGCACAACGGAATCCCACCGGCCGGATTGGGGGTCCGGCGATCGCGCCTCCAAAACCGGCCCGCCGTCGGCGAAGCCCGCATGGACGGGCCTCGGCTTCTCGGCGGCGCCCCGCTTGCGCCGCGGCCCGTTCTCGCTCATCGGTGGTCCTCCAGGTCGTCATCATCGTACCTTGGAGGAGGCGGGCCCCCGACCCAGCCGCCGCGCCGTTCGGCCCGACACGCCACATCCGCGCGCTAGGACCGTGAAGCGTCGTCATGACGGGGGCGTCGCCCCCCGGCTTGCTTGGGTCGAGCGACGGTCTCGGGCCGCTTGGCCGCCTCGGGCGGTCGCCTCACAACGGAGAGCCGGTCGAAGGACAAATCCCTCCCTCCCTCCAACGCCTCCACGATCGTCCCCAGGTCATTGGCCTGCATGTCTCGCAACTCCGCCGTCAATACCTGACGCTCGGCGTTCCGCAGGATGATCGCTCTCTGATATTGCTCTTGCACCTCGAGCGGCGGCAGCGGGATTTCGATCTCCAGCAGGTCGTCCAACCCCAGCCTCGGGAGGGCGGATCCCGTGGTCATGCTCCTGACGGCATCCTGCACATAGCGCGAGGCGAGCATGGCCCGCGCGAAATGGGGCAAGATACGTCGTCGATCGGGAACGAGGACGTAGAACTCGCCGGAGCAAATACCGTCCGGCGCGGGAGCGTCCGCGACGAACACCTTGTTCAAGGACGGTCGCAGCCTGCCGTAAAGGACGTCGCCGCGCCGGAACGTCTTCGAGCGCGAGAGTACGTCGCGCCCCCGCCTCGGAGCGAAACCATCGACGAGGTCGCCCGTCGCCGGATGAATATGTTCCAGGCCAATGTAATTGAACAGATGATCTTGATATTGTTGCGGGTCGAGCGCCCCCCTCCGTTCCCTCAGGACGTCCCGGAGCCTCACGGGCGGATGGGCGGCCTCGCGCGCGCGGCCGCCGTCCGACACGAAGAATTCGACCTTCCAGCGCCCTTTCGCCACGAGCCGAGAGAACGGCAGGATCTTATGGAGCATCACCAACCCTCCGAGGCGATGAAGCCATTGACGGCTTCCGCCGCCGCGGCCATCTCCGAGCCCGGCCGTCGCCGCCCGGAGGCATCGTATCCAATATTGTTGACGCTTATCATGCTGACGTCGTAGTCGATCGCCTTCGCCTCCCCTCGCTTCCATTTTCGAGCGAACAAAACACAGGTCTTGATGTTCGTCCCGAATGGGGAGAACGTCTCGACGGGGAGGCTTACGATCGCCCGGACCTTGACGTGATCGGCGAGCCAACGGCGAACGAAATCCGTGCCGCGATTCGCCAGGACGCCGTCCGGGAGCACGATGCCGAGTCGGCCGCCCGGGCGGAGGAATTGAATGCAGCGTTCCAGGCCGAGAATCTCCAACGGCACGTTCCTCCGCCCGCGCCCGAGGTCGAACCCGCCGAGACGACCGACCGCCTCCGGACCTAGCAAGCTGCCGAACGGCGGATTCGTCATCACGATGTCGAACGACTCCGGCCGGATGTCCGGATAGTTCTGGAAATCGAGCAGCGCGTCGGTGCATCGAACGTTGCCGTGGCCATCCCCATGCAGGCGCATGTCGGTCATGGCCACTCGAACCATTCGATCGCTTTTCTCGATGCCGTGCAATTTATTAAATGCGAATTCATGTAGCATTTTATCATCAGTCGCGCTCGACCGCGACCGGACGACGTCGAGCGATTGAGTCAGAAAATGCCCTGATCCGGAGAACGGGTCGAGAATGAGATCGGTCACCGCGGGCTGCATCACGCTCACGATGAACTGGATCACCTCCAACGGCGTGAAATACTGCCCCATGCCCGCGCGCAGCGTCGGCCCTAAAACTCGTTGGAACGCACGCCCCTTCACATCGATGCTGGATTGGCCCAGCCAGTGGGACTCGATCGTTTCGGCCACCTTGGCCAGCGCGGGGCTTGAGAGCCGGATGGGGGAGTTGAAGACGCCGCGAGAACGGTCGTGGCCGGGAATCTTCAGTGAAAACACGCGCGCGTCGTATTCGTTGGCGTCGCGATAGAGACGACGAACGCTCGCGGCGAATTCCTCGACCGTACAGGTCGCGCCCCTCTGCATGGCGTATGCCGCCCCAGCCGGAGTCGTGTCCTCGTCAAAGAGCTTCGCGTACAAGACCTTGCATAATTCGTCCAACGCCTCGTCGGCATGAAGCCCGTCGATATCGCGGATATGGCCGTGCGCCTCGAAGAATACGTTCTCAAGGGCTTCCGAGATTGGCTCGAGCGGTCGACCCTCCGCCGCCTTCCCACCGCCCGCCGCCTTGTACGGACCTAACAGGCCATGGCTGGATGGCGGGGCGAACGATTCGATTTCCGAAACATAGTCGCATTCCGGAGAGTTGCTTCGCCGCCGAAGGACGCGCGTGCCCTCGATGGCCCCATCCGTGCTGACGCCGAGCCGGGCGAATGACGAGTCGCGAAGAGCCTGGCGAAGTCGCCGCTCCGCTTCCGTGGCGTCGCCCGGCTCGATTGAGGCGATGAAAAACGCATCACCCTGGGTCGTATTCAAGGAAAATCCGAAGAGGTCCTCGTCATCATGCGGAACGACACGCTCAAGCAGCCATTCCCTCGGGAAAAAATAGGAATTCTCTAGTTCGCGCAGCAGCCATTGGCGCGCATGCTCCCGCTTATCGTCCGCGGATCGCGGGTTCGTGGACGGCGCTCCCCCGGTGGCGGCGGGCGCGTCGGTAAATGGCTTCAGTCTCATGCCCACACGCTATGGAATCGGCGACGGCCTGACAACGCAAACCCGACGGCCCGGCAAAGATCGCCGTAGTGCTCTGTCGAAAACCGGGGACGCCGGGAAATTGGAATCACGGAAAACACGGAAAGAGCCGGAGGAGATGGCGCTCGCCGATGACGGGAATCATGGGTTTTAAAACGAGGACCGGCTTTCTTCTTTCGGGCTCGTCCCTCGTTTCGTGTCTTCCGTGGTTCTGGGGTTCCGATCAGGATTAGGTTCTCGACAGAGCATCGCCGTAGCCTCCGACGGGCGGTCTTCGCATGCTGGATTCCTCGACCCTCGATGGGCCTGGGCGTCCCGTTCCCGCCGCGTGGACCGGCGCGGGGTTCCGGCTTGTGGGATCTCTCGGCATACTATACAAGGCGCACCGGGGAGGCGCGCGGCCGCGACGCGCGCGGCCGTGATTTCGGAACGCCGATTGCACCGGGCGGACCACCAGGGACGACGAACCACTCGCAAGGGCCGGGCACGACGGAGGGCCGAGATGGCTTATGACAAGAAGCAGGCGACCGAGGAGTTCGGCCGCTGGAGCGAGAGCTACGACCGTTGCGTCTTGCAATGGCTCCTCTTCGGTCCCTCGCACCGGGCGTTGATTCGGCGGATCGACGACGTGGCCGGCGACCGGCCGATCTCGATTTTGGACGTCGGCTGCGGCACCGGGGTCTTCGCCGCGCGGGTCCGCGAGGCCCTTCCGGGGGCGCGGGTGTTCGGCGTCGACCTGGTGCCGGAGATGCTCGGCCAGGGGGCGCGGCGGTGGGAGGCGCTGGCCGAGCACGTCCACCCCGTCCAGGGGGATAGCGAGCGGCTGCCGTTCGCCGACGACTCCTTCGACTTCGTCACCTGCGCCAACAGTTTCCACCACTATCCCGACCAGCAGGCCGCGGTTTGCGAGATGCGGCGGGTGCTGAAACCCGGCGGCCGGCTGCTGTTGATCGACGGCTATCGCGACGGTCCCTGGGGCTGGTTCATCTACGACGTCTGCGTGACCTATCGCGAGGGGAAGGTCCACCACGCCTCGGCCCGGCGATTCCGCGAGCTGCTCGACCGCGCGGGGTTCCAGGCGGTCGCCCAGAAGGTCCGCCGCGGTCCCGCCCCGTTCATCCTCAACGAAGCCGTCGTCGCCGACCCCGCGCCGCTGTACCCCTCGCCCCACGTCAATCTATCGGGGAGCGTGCTGGGCCGGATCTAGCCGCCGGGGCGAGGCGTGACGGCTCGGCTTTGCACCCCAAACTGGTTTGGATCATGGAGCGGGCCCGCCGGGGCGAGATCCGGCGGGCTCGCGGTCGTATGGACCTGGAGGCCGACGACGAATCCCGTCTGTCGGCCGGGGCCGCGCGGTGGTATATCTACTCGTTTCCCTCTCGGGACGTCGGCCCCGACGCGGCGCCCCGACGGTCAACCGCGCGCCGGTCGCGCGGGGGTCGTCCGGACGCGGGAGGCCGCGCGCGGGTGGAAGGCGGAGCAGGATCGTGCAGCGCGTCGAGACTGATCGCGAGGACTGGGAGCGGGCGCTGGGGGCGGTCGCCGCGGGCGTCGTCGCGCCGGCCGACGGCGGTCGGCCGCGGTCGTTGGAACCGGGCCTCGCGCCGCCGCCGGGGGCCGCGTTCGTCCCCCCCTTCCCGCTGGAACTCCTGGGCGACGCCTCGTTTCGACGGCTCCACGGCGTCCGTTACGCCTGTCTCGCCGGCGCGATGGCCAACGGCATCGCCTCGGTGGAGCTGGTCGAGGCCATGGGCCGCGCCGGGATGCTCGGATTTTTCGGCGCCGCCGGGTTGGCCGTCGATGCCGTGGAGCGGGCGGTCGACCGGATCCAAAGTCGTTTGGGAGACAAAGCGCCTTACGGTTTCAACCTGATTCACAGCCCCCAGGAGCCGGCGGTCGAGGAGGCGGTGGTCGACCTGTACTTGCGTCGCGGGGTGCGGTTGGTGGAGGCGTCGGCGTTTTTGAACCTGACGCCGGCGGCGGTTCGCTACCGGGTCTCGGGGATTCATCGCGACGAGCGCGGAAACGTGGTCGTTCCCAATCGGGTGGTGGCGAAGGCGTCGCGGGTGGAGGTGGCCTCGCGGTTCCTGGCGCCTCCGCCGGAGAAGATCCTGCGGGAGTTGGTCGGCCGCGGGGCGATCACCGCCGAGCAAGCGGCGCTGGCCGCGACGATCCCGATGGCCGAGGACCTGACCGCCGAGGCCGACTCCGGCGGCCATACGGACAACCAGCCCCTGGTGGTCCTCTTGCCGACGTTCCTGGCCTTGCGCGACAAGCTGGCCGCCGAGCATCGCTACGACCGTCCGTTGCGGGTGGGGGCGGCGGGAGGGATCTCGACCCCCTGGGCGGCGGCCGGGGCGTTGGCGATGGGGGCCGGCTACCTCGTCACCGGCTCGGTCAACCAGGCGTGCGTGGAGGCCGGGACCTCCGACGCCGCGCGGGCGATGCTCGCCGGCGCGCGCCAGGCCGACGTGGCGATGGCCCCCGCCGCCGACATGTTCGAGATGGGGGTGAAGGTCCAGGTCCTGAAGCGCGGGACCATGTTCGCCATGCGGGCCGCCAAGCTGTACGAATATTACAGGAATTACGATCGGATCGAGTCGATCCCCGCGGCCGACCGCGCGGTCCTGGAGAAGACGATCTTCCGCCTGCCGCTTTCGGAGGTCTGGGAGCAGACGCGGGCGTTCTTCGCCCGGCGCGACCCGACCCAGGTCGCGCGGGGGGAGGCGGACCCCAAGGTCAAGATGGGGCTGGTCTTTCGTTGGTATCTCGGCCAGGCGTCGCGATGGGCCAACCAGGGGGAGCCGTCGCGGACGGTCGACTACCAGGTCTGGTGCGGGCCGGCGATGGCCGCGTTCAACGACTGGGTCCGCGGGTCGTTTTTGGAGGCCCCGGAAAACCGTCGCGTCGCCGACGTGGCGCTCAACGTCCTGTACCACGCCGCGGTCCTCTCGCGCGCCCGCGTCGCCGTCATGCAAGGCGCGACCCTCCCCGAGGGCGTCCCCCGGCTCGCCCCCCTGCCCCGCGATGAGATTGAGAAGCGGGCGGCGAATCCGTACCATGGGTGATCAACCATCACGCCTCTCGGTCGCCCATTCGACCCAGACGTCCCACTCGTCCAGCAACGACGCTCGAAAGGGAAGTGACTTGAATCAGGCCGATCCACCGTCGTCCGTCCCGGTGGCCGTCGTCGGAATGGGCTGTCTGTTCCCGAAGGCCGAGGACCTGAAGCGGTTCTGGTCCAACGTCCGCGACCGGCTGGACGCGATCGCCGAGGTCCCCGAGACCCACTGGCGGCCGGACGACTACCACGACGCCGACCCCAAGGCGGCCGATCGGACCTACGCGCGCCGGGGGGGGTTCCTGACGCCGGTCGACTTCCCGCTCATGGACTTCGGGATCGCCCCCAACGCCGTGGAGGCGACCGACACCACGCAACTCCTGGGCCTGTTGGTGGCGCGGCGGGCGCTCGAGGACGCCGGCTACGGTCCCGGCGGGCGCGACTTCGCCCGCGACCGGACCAGCGTGATCCTGGGCGTGACCGGGACGCTGGAGTTGGTCGTCCCCTTGGCGTCGCGGCTGGGGCATCCGGCCTGGCGGCGGGCGCTCGACGAGGCGGGCGTCGACCGCGACACGGCCGAGGACGTGGTCCGCAGGATCGCCGACTCCTACGTCGGCTGGCAGGAGGCGTCGTTTCCGGGGCTGTTGGGGAACGTGGCGGCCGGTCGGATCGCCAACAAGCTCGACCTGGGAGGGACCAACTGCGTCGTCGACGCCGCCTGCGCCAGCTCGCTGGGGGCCGTCGACCTGGCGCTGCACGAGCTGGCCTCCGGCCGCTGCGACGTCGCCCTCTCCGGCGGGCTGGACACGTTCAATGACATATTTATGTACATGTGTTTCAGCAAGACCCCGGCGCTGTCGCCCACCGGCGACGCGCGGCCGTTCTCGGCCGACGGCGACGGCACGATCCTGGGGGAGGGCCTGGGGATCCTGGTCTTGAAGCGGCTGGCCGACGCCGAGCGCGACGGCGACCGAATCTACGCGGTCATAAAAGGAATGGGGACGTCCAGCGACGGCGGCGGCCAGGCCGTCTACGCCCCCAAGGCGGCCGGCCAGGCCAGGGCCCTTCGGCGCGCCTACGAGGCCGCCGGGGTCGACCCGGCGACGATCGGGCTGATCGAGGCCCACGGCACCGGCACCAGGGTCGGCGACGGCGTGGAGGTCGAGGCGCTTGAGGAGGTCTACCGGGCCGCGGGCGCCGCGCCGCGGTCGGTGGCCTTGGGGTCGGTCAAGTCCCAGATCGGCCATGCGAAGGCGGCGGCCGGCGCCGCCGGGTTGATCAAGGCGGTCCTGGCCCTGCATCACAAGGTCTTGCCGCCGACGATCAAGGTCGACCGCCCGCTCGACCGCCTGGCGGCGGAGGACTCGCCGTTCCACGTCGCGACCGACAGCAGGCCGTGGCTTTCCGGCGACGCGCCCAGGCGCGCGGCGGTCTCGGCGTTCGGCTTCGGCGGCAGCAACTTCCATTGCGTGCTGGAGGAGGCCCGCCCCGATCGCCCCGCCGTCGACTGGAGCGGCGACGTCCAGATCCTCGCCTACTCCGCCGACGATCCGAAGGCGCTGGCCGCGGCGCTCCCCTCGTGGACGAAGGCGACCCCCTGGGCCGAGGTCCGCGCCGAGGCCGCTCGAAGCCGCGCCGCGTTCCGCGCCGACCGTCAATGTCGAGTCTCGATCGTCGTCCGTCGCGGCGACGACCCCGTCGCCCTGATCGCCGAGGCGAGGGACGACCGCGCGACGGGATCGAAACGGGTCTTCCGCGGCCGGGGCGCGGCGGTCGGCAAGCTCGCGTTCCTGTTTCCGGGCCAGGGCTCGCAGTACGTCGGCATGGGCCGCGAACTGGCCTGCCGGTTTCCGAGGATGCTGGAGGCGCTTGAGGCGGTCGGGCGCGAGACGGCCGATCGGATCCACCCGCCGCCGACCTTCTCCGACGAGCGAAGGCGGAAGGACGAGGAGGCCCTGCGCGACACCCGGTTCGCCCAGCCGGCGATCGGGGCGGCGTCGCTGGGGATGCTGGGGATCCTCGCTGACTTCGGCGTCCGGCCGGAGATGGCCGCGGGGCACAGTTTCGGCGAGTTGACGGCGCTTCACGCCTGCGGCCGGTACGACGCCGCGGCCCTGCTCCGCCTGGCCGCGGCCCGCGGCGACGCGATGGGCCGTCGCGTCGGCGACGAAGCCGGAACCATGCTCGCGGCCTTCGCCCCGGCCGACCGGCTGGAGGGGCTACTCGAAGGCAAGGCCCCCGGCGTCGTGGTGGCCAACAAGAACGGCCCGCGACAGAGCGTGCTGTCGGGGCCGACCGCCGCCATCGCCCGGGCCGAGCAGGTCCTTCTCGAGGCGGGCGTGGCCTCGAAACGGCTGCCGGTCTCCGCCGCGTTCCACAGCCGCCTGGTGGCCGACGCCCGGGCGCCGTTCCGTGAGGCCCTGGACGCGGTCGAGTTCCGCCCCGGCCCGGTCCCGACCTACGCCAACGCGACCGGCGAGGTCTATCCCGACGACCCCGACTCGGCCCGCGACCTGCTGGCCGAGCAACTCTCCAGTCCGGTCGAGTTCGCCGCGATGATCCAGGCCATGCGCCGCGACGGCGCGGGGCTGTTCGTCGAGGTCGGCCCCGACGCCGTCTTGACCGGCCTGGTCGGCTCGATCCTGGAGGGCGAGCCGGCCGCGGCCGTCGCGACCGATTCCCGGCGCGAGCCCGACGGCGTGCTTTCGCTGGCGGTCGCCCTGGCGACGATCGCCGCCTCCGGCCGCCACGTCGACCTCGCCCGCTGGGACGAAGGGTACGCGCCGGCCCCGACGCCCGCCAAGCGCGGCCTGACCGTCCCCGTCTGCGGCGCCCACCCCAGGCCGAAGCGCGCGGCGACGCCCGCCGCGACGCCGAAGCCGCGTCCCCACGACGTCGAGCCCGCCCCAAGCCCGAAGCCGGCCCCCCCCCCCACCCCGCCCCCCCCCCCGCCCCCGCCCCCCCCCCCCCCCCCCCCCCCCCCCCCCCCCCCCCCCCCCCCCCCCCCCCC
>CALCIB010000048.1 GCA_937907525.1 uncultured Planctomycetales bacterium
CGCCGTTCCCGGGCATGGGGTCGTACCCGCCGAACGGATGGAGGATCGTCGGCCACGGCCGCGCGGATCGTCCAGGGCCGGAATCCGGGCAAAGCCACATGCTGATGGTGGTTCGCCGGGCCGTCTGGTTCTCCGAGGCGGTCGCGGCCAACTCGAAGTTGATCGCGTTGTAGACCGCCGTCTGCTCCGCGTTGGGCAGGAGCATGGCCGTCCAACTGGCCCGGCGGGTGGCCTCGACGGCCGAGAACGGCCGGACGGGGTCCGCCACGCCCGGCGGGTAGACGGAGTGCGTCCCGTGGTAGCTCTGAAGCGCCAGGTGGATCTGCTTCAGGTTGTTGAGGCACTGGCACCGTCGAGCCGCCTCGGCCGCGGCTTGAAGCGCGGGGACCAGAAGGGCCAGGACGGTCCCGATGATCCCCAGCACCACGATGAACTCCACCAGCGTGAAGCCCTTGCGTTTCATGGTTCGTCCTCCCGCGGGCCGGTCGGTCAGTACGAGCTCGCGTCGAGGATTTCGCCGTCGGCGCGGTTGACGAGCAGGCGGTACGCCTGGGCCGACACGGAATCCTTCATGAAGCGGACGGCGCCGTCGCCGAACAGGGTGTTGGCCCCGCCGGCATGGCGCGAACTGATGCCGCCGACGTACTTCGCGACGGCGTCGGGCGCGGCGGCGTCGCCGACGAGGGTCGACCTGGCGACCGGGCCGGCCTCGGTCTGGATCTTCGCGTCGTCGTTGGCGTTGGGCGTGGCGCCGGCGTTGCGGAGGCTGGCCCTGGTGCCGGACGCCCAGCCCAGGTCCTTGCCGTCGTTCCGCTTCTCGGATGCGAAGATGGTGTTGCTGGCGCCGTCGGAGACGTCCTCGTAGCGGATCGCGCTGTTGAGGAACAGGACGCCGCGGTTGTCGGCGGCGATGGGCGCCTCGACGTCGTGGTGCATGCCGACGTAATTCGACGCCGGAACACCCCGGTCGTTCCGCAGCTTCGACGAGTCGTCCGACGGGCAGATGAAGCTCGCCAGCAGCCGCGCGCGGGTCGTCTGGTTCGTCTCGTCGTACAGCCCGGCGCTCAAGTTGAAATGGTTGTAGACGTTCTTCATTTCCATGTACGGCGTCAGCCGGACCAGCCAGCCGAAGCCGTAGCCCTCGGGCCGGTCGAGGATCGGGCCCTTCCCCTCGTCGACGACGCCCGGCGGCAGGACCTCGAAGGCCCCCTCGTAGTTGTGCAACGCCACGCCGATCTGCATCAGGTTGTTGACGCACTGCGACCGTCGCGCCGCCTCCCGCGCCGCTTGCACCGCCGGCAGCAGAAGCGCGATCAACACGGCGATGATCGCGATCACCACCAACAGCTCGATCAACGTGAACCCCGGCCGAGGCCGGACGCCCACATGCTTCTTACGCGAACCCATATCGGCACTCCTCGATCCAGGGTCAGGGTTTCTCGGACAGCGCGACGCGGCGGCTGGAGCGGACGCGACGCTCGGTGACGACGGGATAGTCGGCCTGGACGCGAAGCGTTCGCGTCCCGTCCTCGACCGCGACGGCGATCGTCACCACGGCGGCCGGGCCGTCGGCGTTCGGGAGACCAAGCGCGGCGGCGGAAACCTCCCAGCGCTCGCCCTTGTAGTCGGGATCGGCGGCCAGGCGGGCGAACGCGCGGTCGACGCCCGCGTCGGCCAGCGCCTCGGATTGCAAGGCGCGCTCCCGGGCGCGGCTTCGCGCGTGGTAGGTCGCGCTCAGGCTCACGAGCGTCGAGGCGATCAGCCCCAGCACGACCAGCAAGGCCAGCGCGGCGACCGTCGTCAATCCCCGGCGACGCCTCGGACGAACCATCACGGCCGGCCTCCTTCCCTCGATTCCGGCGGTACGTTGCGACCGACGACCGCCACGACCTCCCACGTCCGAACCGGGTCGATTCGGTCGCGACGGCCTTGAAGCTCGACCGCCAGCGCGGCGAACCGACGACCGTCGACGTCGCGGAGATCCAGCTTCGCGCCCGCGGTTTCGGCGATTCGGTAAGCCTCGCGCGCCGCGTCCTTCTCGCCCTCGACGACGACGCGGGAGAGCCCGCCGTCCTCGCCGACGCGGTACTCGACGGTCTTTCCCGATTCGCCCCCGAGCCGGAGCGTCCGACCGTCGATGGCGGCGGAGCGCGCGGCGTGGACGTCGTTTCGGAAGCGGGCGGCGACGCGGTCGAGCGCCTCGGAGCGCTCGAACCCGGCCGCGCCGTCGGCTTGCAGGCGGATCGCCAGGCCCAGCATCAGCGCGCAGGTGCCGAGCATCACGGCGACGGCCGCCATCATGACCGTCATCTCCACGAGCGTCACGCCGCGGCGGCCGCGCGCCCTTCGCATCGTCGATGCGTTCATCGCGACGCCTCCTTGCGCTGGTGGACCCAGGTGACGAGCTTGACCGGCGCGTCCCAGTCGCCGGCGCGGTTGCGCCAGCGGAGGCGGATCGTCACGCGCCGCGCCGGAAGTTCGCCGACGGGATCGTCGACGGCCTCGGCGGTCAGCTCGGCGTCGGGGAGGCTCGCCTTGGCCGCGGGCGAGAGCGCCAGGCCCTCGACCGGGCCGACGGCCAGGGCGTCGAACGGTTTGGCCGCGATCCGCTCCAGCGCGTCGGCGATCTCGACGGCGGCGACGCCCCGGCGGTCCCACTCCCGGCGCTGGGCGGCGACGCTCGCCGTCACTTGCGCCGCGAGGGTCATGGCGATCGTCAGGATCATCGCCGCGATCGCCGTCTCCAGCAGCAGCGTGCCGCGGCGGGCCCGCGGCCTTCGCCTCGCGATCATCAGGAAAGCCTCCGGATCAGTTCGACCAGCGGCAGGAAGAACGCCACGGCCAGAAGCAACACGATCGCCCCGAGCGCGCCGACGACCACGGGCCAGAGCGTTTGCGCCAGCAGGGCGCGACGCAGGTTCGCCCGGCGCAGCGCGGCGTCGGCCAGGTCGTTCATCGCCCATGGCAGGTTGCCGACGGCCTGGGCCGTCGTCAGCGCCTCGGCCTGGGCCGGCTGGATCAGGCCGCGACGCCGAAGCGCGTCGCGCCAGTCGACGCCTCGTTTCACGTCGTCCTCGGCCTCGGCGAGCCGGCGGCGACCCCGCCAGGACGGATAACGGATCGCCAGCGTGCGCAGACCGGCCTCGATCGGCCGGTTCGCCCCGGCCGTCATCGCCAGCGCCCGCAGAATCAGGGCCGCCCGCCGCGTCCGCCACGACCACGTCGGGAATCGAACCGCGGAAGCTCTGAACAACGCCAGCAAACCCAGCACGAACGCCGCGGCCGCGAAGATGTAGAGCAGGAAGACGATCGCGAAGAACCACGCCGGGTAACGATCCGCCTGGGTCAAGAGAAGAAAGGCCAGGAATTGGAACGGAAGCGCGAGGATCCACAAGGGAGCCAGAAGAAGCGACGGCAGGAAGTGGCCCGCCTGGATCACGAACCGGGTGAGGCCCGGCAGCGGGATGCCGAAGTCGTGGAAGATCGCCTCGAACTTCGGCACGATGAAGTAAAGGATGAAGAAGACGATCCCCGTCCCGAAGAGCAGGAGGAACCCCAGGTAGGCCGCCAGCGTGGTCATCTGCCGGGTCGCCCCCGAGCGGTCCAGGTGCTGATCCGCGGCGCGTCGCAGGGCCTCGCCGAGCCGGTCGTTCTCCTCGCCGAGTTCCACCATCATCGTCGTCTCGCCCGACGCCAGCCCCGGCACGCGGCGAAGGGCGAAAGCCAGGCCCGCCCCGCCCTCCAGCAGCGCCGCCAACTGGCGGACCCGGCGGCGGAAGCCCCCGCGGTACTGGTCCGCGAACGCCTCCACGCTGGTCGCCATGGGCATCCGACGCTCCGCGGCGATCGCCAGCATCCACAACAGCGAATATCGTTGACCGTCCCAACCCCGGATCGCCATGAACAGCCAGCCGACGACGATCGCCATCAGGGCCAGCGCGACCGGGACGAGCGGCAGCGGTCCCAACAGGTAAACGACCCAGACGAGCAGGACCACGCCCACGACCGCCAGCAACGCGCGGACGAGCGGCCACGGCCGATCGACCCACTCCGCTCCAACCCCCGAAGCATCACCCGGGCCGCGAATCATCTCATCGCCTCCGAACTTCTTCATGAATGGCCGTGACCGTCCCCAGGCAGATCATCGACACGGCGAGCGCCAGGGCGGCGAACAGGCCGATGAGCAGCTCCGCCTCCGTGCGCGCCACCCGCGTCAGCGCCCGGATGGCGAGGACAAGGATCGCCACTCCGGCGACGTAGGCGCCCCCCTGGACGGCGCGGGCCGCGGCTCGGTCGTCCCAGATTCGTAGCCCGGCGAAGCGCGTCAAGGCTTTCATGGAATCGAACCTCCATCGAATGCGTTCCCGTTCATCCCGACAACCTGGAGACCAGCGTGATGAGCGGCAGGAACATGCCGACGACCACGACGAAGAACCCGACGATCACCGCGACGACCGCGAGGAAGCCGGCGGCGGCGCCGCCGAAGGCCGCCTCGGCGCGGGAGCGGGCCTGGAACGTCTCGCCGGCGACGCGCAGGACCTCGGCGACCGCCGCGCGGTCCTCGGCCCACTTCAGCAGCCGCGGCAGGCCGCGGGGCATCGCCCGCCGGATCGCCCCCGAGTCGTCGCGGTCGCCGACGCCCCCGGCCATCGCCGCGGACAGCGCCCGCCCCCCCTCGACGCTTCGGGCCATCGACCGGCAGGCGCGGTCGATCCCGCGGTCCTCGACCGCCTCGCCGGTCATTCGCAGGGCCTCCGGCAGCGGCACCTTCGATTCGATCAGCATCGCCAGCAGGTGGCAGAACTCCGACCACGCCGTGTACCGCCAGAGCGAGCCGACCACCGGGATCCGCGCGATCAGCGCGTTCCGCGCGGCTCGCGACGAGACCAGCCCGAAGACCGCCCACGCGACCAGCAGCGCCAGGAACCCCGCGATCAGGAACGGGCCGAGGAACCGGACCAGATGCGAGATCGCCAGCAGGACGATGGTCATGGTCGGCAGCGGGACGCCGAAGTCCCTGAATATGTTCTCGAACCGATCCACGATCAGCATGTCGACCAGGAGGAACACGACCAGCGTCAAGGCCACGGCCAGGATCGGATAGGCCAGGCCGATCCGGAACGAGCGGCGAAGATCCGAGCCGACCCGCGACACGGCCTGGAACCGCTCCAGGACGCCGCCCAGGTCGCCGGCGCGGACCCCCGCGCGAACCATGCCGCCAAGATGCGCCGGCGCCCATCCGGCCCCGCTCGCGACGGCCTCGTCCAACGGCTCGCCCCGTTCCAGCCGATCGGCCAGATCGTTCAGGGCGTTACGAAACCCGCCGCGGCGCGACTCCTCCGCCAGCGCCCGCAGTCCCGGCCCCAGCGGCAGGCCCGACGCCGACGCGCCCGCGACGTGCCGCGACAACCGCGCCGCCTCCTCCGCGGACATCCCCCAGCCCCGTCCCGGCGTTCCTTCGGATTCGCTCATAACGACCTCCAACGCGCGACGATCCGATGACGTCTTGCACCCGTCTCCCCGGTCACGGCCCCGCCAACTCGCGCAACAGCCCCGTCAAGGGCGCGAAGACGGTCGCCGCGTAGAGCAGGACCGCCGTGCCGCCGACGGCGATCACGATCAGCGAGGGGAGCAGCACGCGCAGCTTCATCGCGCTCGCCGCGGCGCGGGCGCGGTACGTCGGCGCCAGGTTCCGGAGCGCCCGGACGACGGAACCCTCGCTCGCGCCGCTCGCCAGCGCCCAGCGGAGCATCGGCGCCAGCGAGCGGAACGAACGACTCGTCACCGCCTGCTCGGCCGACTTTCCCGACTCCAACTCGGCCGCCGCCGCGCGGGCCTCGGCGATCATCCGGGCGTCGCCGGTCGCCTCCGCCGCCAGCGCCACGGCCTTCGGATAGGGGACGCGATTCTCCAGTAAAAGCGCCAGCAATTCCGCGAACCCCGCCGAGCGATGGTCGCGGACCAGCGACCGCATCCAGGGGAAGAAGCTCAGGAAGTTCCACGAGCCCCCCTCGAACCGTCCGGCGCGTCCCGAGCGGACCCAGGCGACCGCCAGCAGCACGAGCGCGATCGGCCAGACTGGCCACCAGAGCCAGGCCGTGTCGCCGATCCGCCCCACCACGTCCATCGCGCGGGTCGCCGGCAGGCCCAGCGCCGCGAACGCCGACGCCAGCCGCGGGGCGAACATCGTCACCAGCCCGATGAACAGGCCGTAGGCGATCGTCGCCACGATCAGCGGATACCAGAGCGCCAGCCCCACCGCCTCCCGCGCCTCGGCGAACCCGCGAAGGTAGCGCGAGACCCCCGCCAGGGCCGTCGACAAATCACCCGAGCGCGACCCCGCCTCGACCACCGCGCGGTACAACGGCGGGACCGCCACCCCCTCGGCCGCGAGCGCTTCGGAGAGGCTCGCGCCGGCTTGCATCCGGCTGGAAAGGGTCGACGCCAGGCCGCCCAGCCTCCCCGGAAGCTCCTCGCCCGCGCGGCCCAGGCCCGCCTCCAGCGGCGAGCCCGCCCGCGCGAGCGCCGCGATCTCCTCGGAAAGCGCGATCAACTCCGCGACCGTCACCGGCCGACCCCCGCCGCCATCCGGAACGCCGTCCGCCATCGCCGCGCCCTCCCTACGACAACTGTGACGGAACCGAGTCTATCACTGTTGTCGTAGGGCGTCAATCGGCGGCGACGGAAATTCCTACGATTGTCGTAAGAAGCGGTCGGACACGCCCAGGACGCGGCGGACCTCGGCGGGGGAGGTTCGGCCCTGTTCGACGGCCTCGCGGGCGCGGTCCCAACGGCCGGTCATGCCGGCCTCGGCGGCGATCGCCTCCATGCGGCGGACGTCGGCGCGGTCGAGCGCGGCGCGGCCGAGTTCGGCGTCCAGGGGCGGGAGCATCTCGGCGAGGGCGACGCGGCCGGAGTACCCCGAGCCGTCGCAGGCGGGGCAGCCGACCGCGACTCGCGCGGAGGCGACCGCCAGGCCGAGGAGTTCGGCCGGGTCGGCGGCGGGTCGCGAGCACTCCGGGCAGAGTCGGCGGGCGAGTCGCAGGGCGACGACGCCGAGCAGGCCGCTTCGGATCGCGTAGGGCTCGATGCCCATGTCGAGCAGCCGGCCGACGACCTCGCAGGCGCTTCCGGCGTGGAAGGTGGTGAGGGTCAGATGGCCGGTGAGCGCGGCCTGGAGGGTGGTCTCGGCGGTGTCGCGGTCGCGGATCTCGCCGACGGCCAGCACCTCGGGGTCTTGCCGCAACAGGGCGCGGAGGCCGGCCTCCAGGGTCAGCCCGGCGGCTGGGTTGACCTGCGACTGGGAGACGCCGTCGAGGGCCGATTCGATCGGGTCCTCCAGCGTCGCCAGGCTGCGGCGGCCCTCGGTTCGCCGGACCAACTCGCGGAGGCAGGCGTAGACGGTGGTGGTCTTGCCGCCGCCGGCGGGTCCGGCCAGGACGATCGCGCCGGAGGTCTCGTCGAGCCAGCGCGAGAGGGCGTCGCGGACCTCGGCGGGGAAGCCCAGGTCGTCCAGGACGAGGAACCGGCCGGGGCCGGCGAAGAGGCGGACGACGGCCTTCTCGCCGTGGAGGGTGGGGAACGTGGAGAGCCGCATCTCCACGCCGCCGGGCCCGCGGCGGAGCCGGCCTTCCTGGGGGACGTCGGTCTTGTACGTCAGCAGTTCCGCCAGCACCTTCAACCGCGCGACGACGTTGGGCGCGCCGGCCTTGGGCAACGTGGCGACGGGTCGCAAGACGCCGTCGATCCGCCAGCGGACGTCGAGCCCGTCCTCGATCGGGCGGACGTGGACGTCGCTGGCGCCGGCCGTCACCGCCGCGGCGAGCAACACGTCGACGACGGCCGGCGCGTACTGGGGGGATGCGGGGTCGAGCGCCCGAAGCGCGTCCGCCGGTGGAAGGTCGCTCATCCCCGTCCGCCCTCGCAACAGGTCTCGCAAATGGTCCGACAGCGCGAGCATACCAGTTTGCCGCGGATCTCCACCAGTTTCCCGCCGCAGACCGGGCAGGCGGGTCGGCGCGCCTCGGGTTCCGGGGGCGACTCGGGATCGGGGCGCGGTTTGGAGTCGTCGGGCATGGGCGCCTCCGCGACGGATCTGGATCAATCAGCGGCCGGCCGCCGCCGGGGCCTTGAAGACGTCCGCGGCGCGGGCGACGTCGTCCGGGGTCAGATGATAAAGATAGATCGAATGGCCGATGCGACGTTTCGGCTCGAAGAGTCGGAAGTAGCCGTAGACGTCGGGGCCGGAGGACCACGCGGGGGCCCAC
This sequence comes from uncultured Planctomycetales bacterium, assembly GCA_937907525.1. Taxonomy (GTDB): domain Bacteria; phylum Planctomycetota; class Planctomycetia; order Isosphaerales; family Isosphaeraceae; genus Paludisphaera. Next base: position 8,268 of record CALCIB010000048.1, read on the forward strand.
ACTTCCCGGAACCGCGGGGTGGGGTCGTAGAACCGCCACTTGAGGCCGTGGACCAGGGTCGCGCTCACCGCGTACCAGCCGGGCTTCAGTTCGGTCGCCGGCCCGACGAGCGGGGCGCGCCGCATCGGGTCGACGCCCGCGTCCATCCGTTCCAGCGCTCCCGGCCGCGGCGGGGGGAGGAACCAGTCGAAGCGGTCGCCGCGAAGCGTGAAGACGCCGGGGTTGATCTGGCCGAAGTACGCCAGGCCGATCGGCTCGTTCGGGACGTTCACCCGACACCACTCGCGCAGGTTGACGAGGTCCTGGCCCCAGTCGAGGTTGCTGTCGATCAGTCGCGGCGGCGTCCGATCGGGCCCGCCGGAGACGACGTTGAAGTACGCCAGGTAGTGCGGGTGGATCCAGAGCGCCGCCGCGATCGTCAGACCCAGGCAGCCGACCAGCCCCCCGCGCGCGATCGCTCGCGCGCGTCCCGCGCGGGCCTCGACCCAGGGGGCGAGCTTCCCCGCTTGAATGTACAAATATGGAAATATCGCCAGTATGTAGCGCAAGCCGAGGTTGATGTCGGTCAGGAACGACATGGCGAACAGGACGACCGCCGGGACGGTCCAAAGCGCGATCTCGTCGGCCCACGCCTCGCGCGAGCGGCGGCCCAGCGCCGTCGGCGCGAGCGACGCCAGCAGGATCAGCAGCGTCCCCTCGGGGACCTTGTAGGCGAGGGTCGCCAGGTAGTAGTACCACCAGCCCGACCCGCGCATCTCGCCGTTCAGGTACACGAGGTAGCCGCCGACGGAGCGATCCGACGAGGCGGCCTCGCGGCGGGCGCCGGCGACGTCGCCCGCGGCCAGGAGGCCGTAGGCCCGCTGGAGGCGCAGGGGGATGCCGTCGGCCTCGACCTTCTGCTCGTCGAAGCCCAGCAGGTAGTGCTCGGGCAGTGGGCTGGGAAGGCGTTCCAGAAGCGTGCCGCGGAAGCGATTCTCGGCGAACGGCCAGAGCATGCGGAACAGCGGGTTGTCGGATTCGGGCGCCGCGCGGACGCCTCCCGGCGGCGGTTTGGTGAGGCTCGAACTGGCGAACTCGAAGCTCCCCAGCGGTCGGCCGACGCCCTCGAACAGATAGCCGGCGTCGATCGTCAAGACGCTCAGCGCGACCACCAACGCCGCGTGGCCGAGCCCCAGGCCGATCCGCCGCGGCCATCGCGCGTCGACCTTGACCAGCGCCAGCCGGACGACCCAGAGGAACGGCCAGACGAAGTACAGCAAGAGCATGCTGAACTTGGAGAGCTGCGCCAGTCCGAGCGCCACGCCGGCAACCGCCGCGCGCCCCCACGACGGCCGGCGCAGGTAGAGCCAGAAGAGGAACGTCGCGCCCGCGCCGACGGCGGTCGAGCCCAGGTCGGTCGTCACCAGTCGGCCGTGGGCCAGGACGTTGGGGCAGAAGCACCAGAGAGTGAGGCTCAGGAGGCCCGCGATGGAACCGTAAAGCCTCGCCGACCACGCGAAGACGACCAGGCCGCCCAGGACCGAAAACAGGGGCATGACCATGCGGCCGAGGTCGAACAGCTCGAAGTAGCGGTCGGCGTTGGCGTAGGCGAAGTCCTGGGAGAAGTTCAACTGCGCCGGCTCGGGTTGGGTCCAGGCTCGACGTTGGTACAAGGGTTCCAGGACCGGACTCGCCAGCCAGACCGGCAGCGCCGCGATCATCTTCACCAACGGCGGGTTGTGGTGATACAGGCGAAACGTATGCTTGTCCCAGTACGTCACCCCGGCGGGCAGGTGGGCGACCTCGTCGACCGTGGCGTTCTCCGAGAGCAAGCTGCGCTCGGCCAGCGCCAGGTGGGCCCCCAGGACCGTCGCGACCGCCAGGGCGATCCAGAACGTCCGCTTGCGGCTCGACGTCGGCGCGGGAGGTTCGCCGGCGAGGGGCTCGTCGGGAACCGCGGGCTGGGGGCGAGGCTTGCGGGGCAAGCGGAGGCTCCTGGGGGACGAGGCGCTTGAAGCCTTCTCCCCTTGAGGGAGAAGGTGGCCCGAAGGGCCGGATGAGGGGTCGACCGGCGTCGCGTCTCGGGGAAGACCCTGGATTCCAAAGGCTCCCGGTTTCGCCACCCCTCATCCGGCCTTCGGCCACCTTCTCCCTCAAGGGGAGAAGGGATTTTAGAGCGAGCACGTTTGAATCCGAATCACAATCCCCGTTCGACGAGCCTGGAGATGTCGCGGAAGCTCCCCTTCAGATTTTGATACAGGTCGCGGTGGATCTTGTAGGCGCGGTCGTAGTAGTCCTTGGCCTTTGGATCGACGGACGTGGAATCGACGGTCTTGATCGTGGCGTCGCACGCCTCGGGGACCGTGGCGAAGGCGCCGGTCCCGACCTGGGCCAGCAGGGCGACGCCGAAGGCGGGCCCTTCGCCGGCGTTGATCGCGTGGACGTCGACGCCGTAGACGTCGGCCTGGATCTGGCGCCAAAGCGCGTTGCGGGCGCCGCCGCCGGAGACGCGGACCTGCTCGATGGCCACGCCCATGTCGCGGACCAACTCCAGGCTGTCGCGCATCGCGAAGGTCGCCCCCTCCAGCACGGCGCGGATCATGTGCGGGCGACCGTGGCGGACGGTCAGGCCGATCCAGGCCGCCTTGGCGTCGGCGTCGAAGTGGGGCGAGCGCTCGCCGGTGAGGTAGGGGAGGAAGAACAGGCCCTCCGCGCCGGGGCCGGCCAGGGCCGCCTCGCCGGTCAGAAGGTGGTAGGGGTCGATCCCTTGCTCCCTGGCCAGCGCGACCTCGGCCTTGCCCAGTTCGTTGCGGAACCACTGGAGGCTGCCGCCGGCGGCGAGGACCACGCCCATCGCGTGGTACTCACCCGGCACCGCCGCGCAGCCGCGCTGGAGCCGGCCCTCCGGGTCGAAGCCCAGTTGCTCGGCGTGGGCGTAGACGACGCCGGACGTCCCCATCGTGGCCGAGACGACGCCCTGGCGCACGATCCCGTTGCCGACCGCGCCGGCGGGCTGGTCGCCGCCGCCGCCGACGACCTTCGTCCCTTCGGGCAGACCGGTCGCCTTCGAGCCGATCGCCGAGACCGTCGCGGAGACCTCCGGGCTCTCGCGGCACTCCGGGAAGAGCGCGGGATCGAGGTCCAGCCTGGCCATCAGTTCGCGACTCCAACGCCGGTTGGCGACGTCGAACAGGGTGGTGCCGGAAGCGTCGCTCACCTCCGTCGCGTAGGTCCCCGTCAGGCGGTATCGGACGTAGTCCTTGGGCAAGAGGACCTGGCGGACCTTCTCCCAGTTGGCGGGCTCGTGACGGCGGACCCACAGGAGCTTGGGGGCGGTGGTCCCGGTCATCGAGCGGTTGGCGACCACCCGGATCAGGGCCTCGCGACCGCCGGCGCGGTCCTCGATCTCGGCGGTCTCCGCGACGGTGCGCTGGTCGTTCCAGAGCAGGGCGGGGCGGACCACCCCGCCGTCGGCGTCGAGCAGGACCGAGCCGTGCATCTGGCCGGAGAGTCCCACCCCGGCGACGTCCGTCGGCTTGAACGTCCCGGCGGCCAGCACCGCGCGGAGCGTCTCCTTGGTGGCGGTCCACCAGAGTTCCGGGTCCTGTTCCGACCAGCCGGGCCTCGGGTGGGAGCATGGGTACTCCGACGTCGCCGTCGCCAGGATCCCGCCGGTCTCGTCGATCGCCAGCGTCTTGGTCCCGGACGTCCCGACGTCGATGCCGATGGTCACGCTCACGGTTGGATCTCCCAGCGTTCGCCGCACTTCAGCACCTTGGGCTCGACCCCCGCGGGGAGGCGGCGCGCCTGCTCCTCGAAGTCGCCGACCGGAACGGTGTTGAAGGTGAACATGTCATAGTGGTGTGGGACGACGTACCGCGGCCGGACCCGCGCCGCCAGGTCGACGGCCTCCGCGGCGCTCATGTTGCCGGGGACGCCCCGGGCGGGGTCGCGGCCGTTGATCGGCAGGAACAGGACGTCGAACCGCTCCGCGGCCAGGGTTTCGGCCAGGCCGTCGTAGGCCAGCGAATCGCCGCTATGGTACATCCTCAGTCCGCCGACCTCGATGATGAAGCCGAGGTACGGGTATCGTCCCTCCGCGTCGCGGTCGAACCCCTCGTGGGCCGAGGGGATCGCGCGGACGCGAAACCCGCGGCGGCAAACCTCCGAGCCGGCGTCGAGCCCGATCAGGCGGGCCTCGTCGAGCCCCAGTCCCAGGGCGTGCGCGCGGATGGCCTCGGGGATGGCGAGCATCGCCCCGGGGGACGCCTTCAACAGATTCGGCGCCGTGCCGGGGTCCAGGTGGTCGGAATGCTTGTGGCTGGCCAGCAACAGGTCGACCCGCCTCAGGGCCTCTCCGTGCAACGGCGCGCGGGTCATGCGGACGTGGGGGCGGTCGGTCCTCCCGTACTTGCGGGTCAGGTGGTCGGAGAGGTAAAGGTCGACCCCCAGAAGACCTTGCGCCGAGCGGATCAGGAACCCGCTTTGCCCCGTCCACCAGACGGCGACCCCCGGCCGGGGCGCGGGGCCCTCCTCGACCTCCCAATCCAACTCGATTCCACACCGAACCGGCTCGATCATGTCGTCCCCTTATCCGAGCGGCCGATTCAGGCCCGCCCTCGCTCGCGACGGACGATGGCGGCGCCCTCGACCAGCGCCCGCGCCTTGGCCGCGGCGACGTGCCTGGCCGTCTGCGAGAAGCCGCAGTCCGGCGTCACCGAGACCCGCTCCGGCGCGACGTGCCGCAAGACCTCGCGCAACCGCTCCGCGACCAACTCCGCCGGCTCGATCCAGGTGTTCTTGACGTCCACCAGACCCACCGCCACGTCCATCCCCTCGGGCAACTCGCGCACAAGCTCGATCTCGGCCATCTCCCGGCTGGCGAACTCAAGCGCGAGTTGGTTGACCTTGGCCCGGCCGACGTGCGGGAACAACGGCCGGTACGACCGCCTCCCCACCGCCCGCGCCCGGTAGTTTCCGAAACACATGTGCATGCTGACGTAGGCGCTCACGCCGTCCACCGTTCGGGCGATCACGTCGAGGAAGTCCTCGGCGGCGTCGGGGTGGCAGGCGAAGCTCGGCTCGTCGAGCTGGATGAAGTCTACACCGGCCGCGGCCAGGGCGCGCAATTCCGCGTTGACGATCGGGATCAGGGCCTCGGCGACGGCCGCGCGATCGCGATAAACGTCGCCGCCGTCGATACAGCCGGCCAGCGTGAACGGGCCGGGGACGGGCGTCTTCACCGGAGCCGATATGTATTCGCGAAGCCGGCGGTACTCCGCGACCACCCCCAGGCCGTCCGCCGCCGACAGCGGCTCGACGCAGCGATATCGGTCCCGCTGGTCATGGGCGGGAGCGCCCCATCTGCGGGCCTTGAGCAACGGCTCCAGACCGCCCAGGTGCTCGTAAAACCCCAGGTTGAAGTCGACTCGTTGCATCTCGCCGTCGGTGACGCGATCCAGGCCGGCGCGGAGTTGGTCGTCGACGACCACCCGGACGGCGTCGCGAACGGCCTCCTCGCGATCGACCGGGCCGTAGGACTCGGGGTGCTCCCGAACGTCGAGGATGAATTTCTCGTACCAGCCGGGGAACGACCAACTTCCGATCACCGTGGCGGGGATCAGGCTGTCCGCCATTGCTCACCTCTTCCTCAACGCCTTCAAGTCGCGGCGTGGGGCCGGACGATGCTGTCGAACGTGGGGCGCATGGCCGCGCGAGCGGAAACGTCCGATCTTGACGCGGAACGGCCTCGCGTTCAATCTAACGGCCCCATCCCCCGCATGCCAGGGGCTCGCGGGCGACCGACGGGCGCATGCACGCCGGAATCCATGTTGGGGAATTGTCACGATCAGCAAATTAGAGTATATTAGTTGGTGAGGGCCTCGCCTCGACGAGGCCCCGCGCGAGCGAGTTCGGAGGGTCGCCGCGGACCCCCGCACGAATCGAGACCCTCTTGCCGAGGTGGCGCGATGACTCGACCGCCAGCATCGAGGTACGTCCACGCCCTGTCGACCGCGATCGCCCTCGTCCTCGTCCTGGCGACGTCGGCGGCGCCGGCGCAGCAGCGATCGTCGGTCCTGACGGCCGAGGACCGGGCCGAGCTGAAACGGTACGCCGCCGACACCTGGAAGGCGATGGACCGTCTGACCCTTCCCAGCGGCCTGCCGTCGGATCGGCTGAGGCGCGCGGGGGAGGCTTGGGACGATCCGGTCGCCGAGACGACCCCCACCAACATCGCCGCTTACGTCTGGAGCGTCCTTGGAGCGGAGCGGTTGGGGATCGTCGCGGCGGACGACGCCCGCGACCGCCTGGGGCGGACGTTGCGCTCGTTGGAGGCCATGGACCGCCCCCACGGCTTCTTCGTCAACGACATCGACCCCCGCGACGGCCGCCATCTGACCGCCTCGCCGGTCGACGGCTCGCCCCGTCGGCCGTTGATCTCGACGGTGGACAACGCCTGGCTCGCCCTGGCGCTGACGATGGTCGTCAACACCAGGCCCGATCTCGCCTCCGACGCCCGGCGCCTGCTCGACGCGATGGACTTCGGCTTCTTCTACGAAGCCTACGACGCCAAGGATCCGGTCCACCGCCCCGGCCTGTTGCGCGTCGGCTACTGGGTGGACGAGAAGGCGTTTTACGGCCATTACGGAATGCTCAACACCGAGGCGAGGATCGCCAGCTACATCGCCATCGCCCGGGGCCAGCTTCCGCCCGAGCACTATTACCGGATGTACCGGACGCTGCCGACGGAGATCGCCCCCCAGACCCAGACGCCGACCGGCGAGTTCCGCGAATACCAGGGGGTGAGCGTCTTCGAGGGCGCCTACGACTACATGGGCTCGCGCGTGGTCCCCAGTTGGGGCGGCAGCATGTTCGAGGCGCTCATGGTCCCCTTGTTCGTTCCCGAGGCCGAGTGGGCGCCTCAAAGCTGGGGGGTCAACCACCCGTTGTACGTCCGGGGCCAGATCGACCACGGCCTGGTGGAGATGAAGTACGGCGCGTGGGGCTTCTCCCCCGCGTTCCGGCCGACGGGGGGTTACGAGACCTACGGCGTCAAGGGGTTGGGGACCGACGCCAGCGGCTACTACTCGTTCGACGCGGCCTGGGGCTTGCCGCCGCACATGGTCACCTTGACGACCAGCCCCGTCCACGGCGTCGTCACGCCCCACGCCGCGTTCCTGGCCCTGGCGTTCGCGCCTCGCGAGGCCATGGACGACCTCAAGACGCTTCGGGACCGCTTCCCGATCTACGGCCCACTCGGCTTCCAGGACTCGGTCGACGTCGCCACCGGCATGGTTTCCGGCTACGTCCTGGCGCTCGACCAGGGGATGATCATGGCCGCCGTCGTCAACGAGCTGGCCGACGGCTTCATGCGGAAGGCGTTCGCGACCGGGACCGTCGAGACGATCGTGCGACCCCTGATCGCGCCCGAGGAGTTCACCGCCGGCGCGTCCGGCCGCTATCCCTCCGCCGGTCGGTTCGAGACCCAGATCACCCGCCTCGGCAGCGCTGACGAATAGCCCGTCGCCCTTAAGAATGCGGACGTTCCTCGTCGAGAACCTCGGGAAAGAGTACCGACGATCATCCCTTCTCCCCTTGTGGGAGAAGGTGGCCGAAGGCCGGATGAGGGGGGGCGTTTCCAGAGGCTTCCGGTCGCGCCTCCCCTCATCCGCCCCTCCGGGGCGCCTTCTCCCACAAGGGGAGAAGGGATTACGCGGGCGCGCTCGCGGCGTTTCTTGATGGGGCGGGTTCGTCTTGTTAGAGTCTGTCTCATAAGTGGGCAAAGGGACGACCATCACGGTCTTCCCCCCTCGCGGGGGAAGACAGACCGCGAAGCGGTCAGATGAGGGGGACGACGCGCGGGACGACCGTTGGAATTCGCGGAAGCCCGTTCGGGAAGCCCTGGACGTCGATGGCGTTTTGGTCCGCCCCCCCCCCTCATCCGACCCTTCGGGCCACCTTCCCCCGCGAGGGGGGAAGGACGTTATGCCGGCCGCGGCTCCCTTATGGGACAGGCTCTTAAAGCTGAACGAGCACGATCACCCCGGCGGCTTCGGCGGGGCCGGCTTCCTCGCCGCGGCGTCGGCCTCCTTCTTCTTCCGGGAGGCGAGCGCCTCGCCGAAGGCGCGCGAGGCGTCGTCGGCGAGGTAGCCGTCGATCAGCCCCTGGATCTCGTCGAACTGGGCCTGGAGGTTGCGGGTCAGGACGGTCGTCCTGGTCGCCTCGTAGGCGGCCTTGAGCGCCTCGTCCTTGAGCTTGGCGAGGGCCTCGCCGAAGCTGGCGGAGGAGGGGAGCAGGTCGTATTCCTTCAAGAGCGCCTCCAGGCCCGACCAGTCCTCCCCCTCGGCGCGGGTCTCCATCAGGCGTTCCAGCCGGCCCCGAAGCGCCACCTGGTCGATGATCGCGTCTCGAAGCGCGTCCAGCCGCGCCTGGTACTTGGACGCCAGGGGGAGCGGGTCGACGGCGATCTCGCGTTCCTCGCCGCTTTCGCCGGGCATGATCGGGAACTCGGCCAGGGGTTCGGCGTCGCCGGCGAGGAGTCGGAGCTTGACGACGCCGCGGGTCGGGCCCGGCGGGACTTCGATCCGGCCGGAGCGGTCGGTCATGCCGACGTTGCGCGCGGGGCCGTCGGGGGCGGGACGCTCGGTGAGCGTGTAGCCCGCCGCGGGGCCCTTGGTGGTCCGGTCCACGAATCGGAACCGCAAGGCGTCGCCGCCGGGCTTGATTCCAAGCGCCGTCAGCGTGTTCGGCCGCGCGATCCGTTGCGACAGCGGGTCGCGGTAGGCGCTTACGATCGCGCAGCGGGCGGTCGAGCCCTCGACCGACTCGGCGACCAGGTAGGTGAAGGCGATCCGGGTGATCCGGATCGACTCGTCGCGCATGGTGATGAGACGGATCGGGATGAACGTCGTCCCCTCGGCGACGGTCGCGCCCAGGTCGCTGGCGGCGGGTATCGCGGCGCCCTGGACCTTCAAGAGCGCCCGCCCCCCCTCCTGGCCGACGATCAGGGCCGATGGGCTGAACAGGTCGAGCGTGAAGAGGAACAACGCCCGCGGCGCGTCCAGGGGCGAGAGGACGTCCCGGCGCTGGAACGGGCCCAGCCAGCGGGTGCCGGCGTCGTACTCGCGACCTTCGAGGACCAGGTCCGAGGTGGCCGGGTCCGTCGTCGCCCAGATCAGCCACGCCTTGTCGACGCCTGGGTCCAGGCCCCGGACCTCCTCGGCCTTGACCCGCGCCAGGCCGTCGCCGACGAGCGGGCTGGGGGTTTCGGCCACCTCGATCGACCACGACGGGCCGACGAACCGGCGGACCAGTTCCAGCCAGCGGGCGACGAGTTCGTCGCGGAGCCGGTCGCCGAGCCTCGCGGCGGGGTCGGACGCCAGGTGCAGCGCGATCCGGTACGGGCGGTTCTCGATCGCCGTCGCCGGTTCCTCGCCGCGCGCGACGGTCGTCGCGAAAAGGAGAAGGGCCAAAGGCGCGATCAGCGGGCCCAGGGGTCTTTGGCGATCCAAGGGGCGATCTCCCAGGTTTCGAGGCCGTCGTAGAGTCGTTCGGCGGTCTCGGCCGGACCTTTCAAGCGCGACCGCCAGGCGAAGCGGTCGACCGTCTGCCAGAGCGGAATGACCGGCAGTTCGTCGCGAAGCTCGCGGTCGATCTCCACCGCCGCGCCTCGGGCGCTCGGCCATTCCGCGGCCTGTTCGAGTCGGAGTAGAAGTTGAAGGATGCGCGGGCTGGCCGCCGACGCCAGGGCGCCGGCCGACGGCGGCGCGTCGTAGCCGGGGCAGATCATGGGGCCGGCGTCCAGGACGGGTTCGTCGCATCGCAAGACCCGATAGGCCATGTCGAACCTTCGCCCCGCGCGCAGTTCCGATTCCAGCTTCGAGCGCGGGACGGCCACGGGCTCGACCGTGATTCGGGCCATCGCGAACGCCTCGACGAGTCTGGGGACGACGGCCTGGACCTCGGCGATCGGCGGGTATTCGAGCTTGAGTTTGAGCGCCTCGGCCTTCAGTTCCCCCCGGGCGAGCGCCGCCAGGGCCACGGCGAGCACGGGGTTGTGCTCCAGCGGCTTGACGCCGGGCGCGTCGGCGGGGTCGCCGCGGGGGAAGACGCCGTCGGCGGGAAGGTCGGCCGCGGTCGACGGCCCGCGGAGGATCGATTCCTCCAGCAGCCCCTTGCGGTCGATCGCGTAGGAAAGGGCGCGGCGGAACGTCCGGTTCCGCAACAGCGGGTTGCGGCCGTCGAGCGCCAGGACGTGGACGACGGGCCGGGCGTAGGTTCCGATCGTGACGTCGGGATCGGCGGCGAGCGTGGCGGCCTGGAACGGTGGGACGTGGTCGATGAGGGCGGCGTCGCCGCGGAGGAAGGCGGCCGTCGCGGCGGCCGAGTCGTCGTAACGGACCTCGCGAAGCCGTCGCAACGCGCCGGCCGACGCCGCGCCCGACGCCTCGGCGACCGCCCGCAGGTCGATCGAGTCGGGGGTCGCCGCAAAGCACGCGAACGGCCCCGAGCCGACCAGCGGACGGTCCCTGGCCGAGAGGACGACCCGGCCGTCGGCCCCCGCGTGCGCCGCGCCGACCGGCGCGTCAAGCTGGAACGACGTCCGCAGGAGGGGGCGCTTGAGTTGCAACTCCACTTGCCGTTCGTCCAGCGGCCGGGCGCGGTCCAGCAGGTCGGCCCAGCGCGCCTGGTACTTGAGCGGGTCGCGAGGGTTGCAGCGGTCGATGAGCGCGCGGGCGACGTCCAGGGCCGAGACGTCGCGGGAGCCGTCCGACCAGGGGATCCCGGCGCGGACCTTGACGACCAGCCGGCGGCCCAGGTCGGTCGCCTCGATCCCGGCGGCGAGTTGGTCGGGCCGCTCCCCCTTGCGCGCCTCTTCCGAGTCGTCGGCCAGGATCGGCCGGAACAAAAGCCGGGCGACGCGCTCGTCGGCCGGCGAGCGGACCCAGGGGCCGGGGGGCGTCGCCACGTCGGTCACGGCGACGTCCAGCGTCGGCAAGGCGGCGAAGACCCTGGCGTACTCGGCTTGAAGCTCCGCCTGGTCCGGCCAGATCCGAAGGGCGTCGACCAGGGCGTCGAGCCGTTCGGCGTCCGTCCCCGAGCCGACCCGCGCGGCGCGGGCCCTGGCGAGCTCCTGGAATTTGGCTCGAAGCTCCTGGGCCTGGCGGACGTCGGCGGAGATCCCCTCCAGTTCGTGGAGCAGGCGGCGGCCCTCGGGATACAGCCCCAGTTCGATCGCGCGGTCGATCCGGCCGGCGTAGGCCGCGGCGATCTGGTCGACCAGCCCCGGGTAGTCGGGCCGTCGGGCGTGCAACTCGCGGAGCAGCCGAAGGCCGCGGGCGACGTCGCCGTCGCTTAGCGCCTGTTTCCCCTCGGCGAAGAGAAGGGCGTGGACGCGGTCGGTCAGGCCGGGCCAGTCCGGGGCGCGTTGCTGGACGCGGAGGTAGTGCTCGAAGGCCCTGGTGAAGTCGCGGGCCTTCGCGAGCTCGTCCCCCTCGGCCAGCAGGACGTCCTCGAAGTATTCGATCTTTTTGATATGGGCGCGCTTGAGCTTGAAGTCGCGGGCGTCGCCGCGGCCGGTGGCGGCCTCGCGGGCCAGGTGGACGTTGATGACGACGTCCGGTCCCTCCTCCTTCCTGGCGTTCGCCCGGGGCGTCTCGACCTTGCTGGGTTCGCCGGGAAGGCCGACGTTCCCCTCCAGGGGGATGCGGGTCGGGGGTATAAGGCTTGAGGAGCCCTTGGCCTTGGGGGGCTCGGTCGGCGGCAATGGGCGCGGGCTGACGGGCTCGACGAGGATCACCGTGTCGTCCGGAAGCGTGATCCGGTCGAACGGGTAGGAGCCCAGAAGGTCGTCGGGAGTGACGACCGGGGCGTCCTGGCCGAGGGAGGCCGCGGCGGCGGCGAGGACGATCAGAAGCGTGGAGGCCGCGGCCGCGAGGCGGTGGGGCGCGGGGCGCGTCATGGCCTGGCCTCCGGGGCGGGGTCGAGTTGCAACGGTCGAAGGACGCCGCGGCCGGTGGGGATCAGGACGTCCGGGCCGACGGCGATCGGGCCGCCGGCGGGCTCGACGCCGAGGTCGACGACCGCGGCCTCGCGGCCGTCGGCCAGGGCGAGTCCCCGGACGCGGCCGTCGCGGCAGGCCAGCCACAACAGGTCGCCGCGGATCAGGGCGGGGCCGGCCGGGAGGGCGGCGAGCTTCGCCGTCCAGGCCCGGCGACCGTCGCGCTCCAGCAGCATCACGCCCCCCGCGGCGTCCAGGACGACCACGCGGCCGTCGACGGATTGGGGGGCTCGGAGCAACGGCGCGTCGAGCTTCCAGGAGCCGACGGCGCCGAGGTCGCGGGCCGAGAGCGCCCGAACGGCGCCGTCGGCCGTGGCGACCACGACGGCGGCGTCGGTACAGGCCGGATCGGCGACGATCGGTTGGTCGAGCGTCGTTTCGGCCTCGGCGACGATCCGACGCGCCGGTTCGGCCTTCACGGTCAGCCGCCTGACTCGACCGGCGTCGTCGGCCAGGACGATCGAATCGGCGTCGAGCGGCGCGGGGGCCAGCCAGGAGCCCACGCGGTCGCGATCGAACTCCGGCACGAACGGTTCGGCGTCGGCGCGGCCGGTCCTCGGGTCGACGAGGTACGCGCGGCCGTCGGCGCCGGGGACGAACAGGCCGCCGGCCCAGGGGAGCGGCGCGGCGGCGATGGCCGTGGGGAGCTCGGTTCGGGCCCAGCCGCCGGTCGCGGCGGGATCCTCGGCCCAGACCTCGCGGCCTCCGCGGTCGGGGACGATCAGGGTTAGTTCCTCGCCATCGCGGACCAGGGAGCGCAGGCGGCCGTCGGGGGCGCGGGGGTCGCCGGGGCGGGGCGGGAGGGCCGTGACGAAGCCCCCGCGCTCCAGGTCGGTCCCGGTCAGTCGGATGCGACGGCCGGCGCGGTCGACGGAGGCCAGGGAGTCGCCGTCGGCCGCGGGGGAGGGGGGCGACGGCCAGTCGGCGCCCAGGACGGTCGTCCATTCCAGCTTGCCGGCGGCGTGGTCGAGCCCTCGAAGCGCGACGCCGCCGCTTGGGAAGCGATTGGAGAGGACCACCCGCCGCCCGACCAGTTGCGCCGGACCCGCGGCGACGCCGATGGGCCCCAGTTGGAAGCGGCTGGCCAGCGAGCCCGCCTCGGCGTCCAGGTCGTAGCGGGCCGACCGGCCCGCGGCGATCCAGATCTCGCGCTCCGTCGCCGCCAGGCCGAAGGCGGGGCCGGACGACTCGGCGTCGGGGGCGAGCTTGGCGAGCGTCCGCAGCGGATTGGCGCTCGCGTAGTCGCCGGCGGCGAAGACCCGCATGCCGCCGCGGTCGCCGATCGACCAGACCGACGACCCCGAGGTCGGCGGAACGTCCCAGGTCCAGCCGTCGACGTCGATCGCCTGCACGGCCCGGGGTCTCGCGCCCTCGTCGTCCAGCACCAGGACGTGCCAGCGACCGTCGGCCGGACGGTCGTTCTCGACGACGATCAGGAACCGCCCCAGCCGCGCCGGGGCGCAGGGGATGGAACCCTCGCCGTGGCCGAGGTACTGGACGTCGACGCATTCCAGCGGATCGCGATTGATCGTGAAGAGGCAGTCCCGCCGGCCCATGACGTAGAGGAACCGGCCCGACTCGTCGCCGACGGGGGACCGCGACAGCGGGAACGCCAGGTCGAGCGCGCCCAGGACCTCGCCGGTCGTCAGGTCGATCGTTAGCACCTTCCCGGAGGGGAGCGTCTGATACACCCGCTCGCCGATGACGAGGGGCGGGCCGTCGACGGGCTCTCCGAGCGACCGCCGCCAGATCAGCCGGCCGGAGAGGGCGTCGCGGCGGGTCAGTTCGTCATGGCGACCGTCGACCAGAAGCACGCTGGGGTCGCCGGGGACCGGCCGGGGGGCGAACGGGGCGTTGAGGCCGATGGTCGTCCGCCAGAGCGGCGCGCCGGTCTCGGCGTCCAGGGCGTAGGCCGAGCCGTCGACCGCGGCGAACGCCAGCCCGGCGGCGCCCGGATTGGCCGGAGCGTCGTTTCGGGAGCGGAACACGAGGGTCGTCGGCGGGCCCAGCGGGTCGGCGAGTTCCTCGGTCTCGGCGGGGCGTCGCGAGGGATCGACCTTCGCCGCGAGGCGCATCAGGTCGTTGGCGCGGACCATCCGGGCGACGATCTCCGAATCCCTGGAAAGGTCGCCATAGGTCCGCAGCAGGGCGTCGCGGGCCTTGTAGACCCCGGCGGCCGAGCCGGCGGCGACGGCCGCGTCCATCGCCGCGAGGGTCGCCTCGCGGGCGTCGGCCTTGCGGATCGCGGCGCGGGCCTGGTTGAGCAGGTCGGGGAGCCGCGACTTGGTCAGAAACGCGGCGGCGGGCTCGCCGGCGATCTCCGCGTGCAGCGGCACGGCGGATTCGGCCTCGGCCAGAGCCTCGGCGTCGATTCGACGCCGGGCGCGGTCGGCCAGGCCCTCGCCGATGCGGAGGACCAGGTCGGCCAGCTCGGTCTTCTCGTCGCGGAACTCGGGCAGGCCGCCGGTTCGCTCGTACATCTCGCGGGCGGCCTTCAAGGCGCGCGACCAGGTGTCGCCGGAGATCGAGATGTACTGGCGGACGTCGGCCAGCGCGCGCAGGGTTTTGGCCTTGCCGGCGCGGGGGTCGTCGGGGTTCCTGGCGAGGAAGGCGTCGAAGTCGCGGATGGCGGTGGCGTTGTCGCCGTCCTCCAGCAGATCGACGGCGTGGTTGTAGGTCCTGGTGGCGACGGTCCGGGTGATGATCGTGACCAGGCCGAAGGCCGTGGCGACCAGGGCGGCCAGCAGCAGCGTCAGGGCGACGACCGTCGGCGAGGTGACGATCGATCCCCGGCCGGCGGGCGCGTCCTCGGCCTCGCGCAGCGCCCTCCAGCGCGCCCGCAGCCGCGCGAGCGCGCCGGGGCCCTTCTCCCTCGGCTTCGCGCCCGACCGCGGCGAGGGGCCGAGGAGGGGTTCGGGCTCGGGGGCGCCGAGTTCCAGTTCGTCGAGCAGGTCGTCGCGTTCGAAGACGGACGCCGCGGGCGCGCGGGGCGGTTTGGCGACGGGCGTTTCGGCGGGCGTCGCGGCCCCCTGAAGCACCTTGGTCGGTTCCTCGTCGCGCGCGGGTCGGCGGCGTTCCTTCTTCTTTTTCGGCTCCGCGGCGGGCATGGCGACGGCGGAGGACTCGTCGAGTCGCAGGACGAAGACGCGGCAGGGGCCGACGCGGATCTCGTCGCCCTGGCGGAGGCTGGCGGAGACGATCTTGCGGTCGTTGATCTCCAGGAACTCGGCGTCGGGGGAGGCGTCGATCTTGAACTTCCGTCCCTTCCAGCGGATCCGGCCGTGGACCGGCAGCACGCCGTCGCCGCGGAGCCGGACGTCGCACGCGGGGCTGGAGCCCAGCAGGACGGGGTGGCTCCGGTCCAGCTCGACGAAGCGGGCGGCGCCGTCGGCGTCGTGGATCTCAAGCGTGGCCATGAGGCGTCCGCCGGCTCTCGGGGGTGGATCGAGGGTGGATCGTCAACGGAGCGTCTCCTGGGCGGAGACCTTGAAGTCGTAGCCGCCCCCCTTGCGGACGACGGAGAAGCGGGTGACTCGGATCTCCGCGGGGGTCCGGCCGCGGTAGCGCTGTTCAAGCTCGGCGAGGCGCTGCTCGACCTCCGGCGGGTAGAACTGGAAGACGGTCCCCTGGCCGGCGTCGATGCCGGCCTTGCGGAGCAGGGTCAGGTCCGACGCCTTGCGGGCGCGTCCCTCCCAGATGAAGTAGAGTCGAGACTCGCCGCCGCTGCCGCCGTTGCGGCGGGTGGGCGTGGGGCTGGAGAAGTTGGAGGCGTAGACGAGTTGGTCCTTGCCGCCGACGACGGCCAGCTCGACCTTGAAAAAGTCGAGTTCGCGGGCGTACTCCTCGGGGCTTTGGCCCTCGGGGTAGAGGATGCTCCAACGGTTCTCGCGGCTGACGCCGCCGTCGCCGGGGCCGAAGCCCAGGCCGGGGCCGCCGGTCCCCAGCTTCGAGGCCCGCCTTCCGCCGGCCACGGCGCCGCCGCTGGGCATGGCCGGCCCGACGTCGACCTCGGCGACCGCCTTGCCGGCCTCCAAGGCCGCGTCGAGCATCGCGCCGGGGGTCGTCTGGACCGACGGCTGTTCGAACTCGCCGGGCGTCTCCTCGTTGTTCGACGCCATGGCCGCGGCGTCGGCGCCGGCGATGTCGATCTGCTCGGTGGAGCCGGCCGTCCCCTCCGGGGAGCCGCCGCCGCCGCCGAAGACCTCGACGATCTGAAGCGGCGACGTCACCCGCGCCGCGAACTCCTGATTCGTCACGAAGATCAGCGCCAGCCAACCGACGACCAGGATCGCCCCCAGGATCACGGCCATCAGCATCGACGTGACCCGGTCCAGCGCCGACTCGCCCCGGACGCGGGGCTCGGGGCGGGGGGGCGTCTCGGCCTTCGGCGCGTCGAGTTCCGCGGCGGTGGCGCTCATGGCCGCGCCCCCGAGTCCGCGGCGACGGCCGGCGAGGCGTCCAGGGGCCGGACGACGTCGTACCACCGCAGCCACTCCGAGGCCGCGGCCTTCTTTTGTTCCGGCGACGCGCCGGGCAAGGGGCCGGGACCGTCGATCTTGCGCGAGATCAGCAGCAGGCCCTGCCGCGCCGAGGCGACCACGCGGTCGTCGGCGTCCTCCAGCGCCCCGGCCAGGTCGGGAACGACGTCCAGGTCGATCGTGCGGCCCAGCGCCCACGCGGCGACCTCGCGGGCGTCGGGGTCGCGGGAGCGGAGCATCCGGCGGAAGCGGTCCTTGTGGGGTCGAAGCGCCGCGGGGCCTTGCTTGCGGTAGCGGTCCATCACGCCGGCCAGCGCGGAGGAGGCGTCGGCGACGCGGGGGTCTTCAAGGACGTCGAGCATCCCGTCGACGGCCCCGCTCATCGGCCTGCTGATGATCCGGCCGCCGGCGACGGTCATGGCCGTCAGGTCGCTGGGGAGGTAGCGGCCCCCCAGGAGCGTGCCCGAACCCAGGCGGTCGTGCTCGAACTTCTTGATCGACTTCTGGGTCGACTTGGTGAGGAAGAGCATCGCCCAGACGGTGGAGACGTCCGCGCCGTAGAGGGCCTCCCAGGAGCCGCCCCCCCTTTGGCTCGAACGGATGAACGCGGCGCCCTTCTCGTACCAGTCGACCCGGCCGAGGACCTGGCGGCCGGAGAGCGCGCCGATGCGCTCGATGCCGTAGAGCCCGTAGTAGATCGACTTGCCGAACGCGGCGGCGTCGTTGGTGTCGAACCGGGCGGCGATCCAGTTCATCCCCCGCCCGACCGCCTGGTCGATGGCCGCCTCGGAGACGGAGGGCTTGAAGTCCAGCCGCGGGCCGGCGCCCTCCACGGGGGTCAGGTAGGGGTTGACCGACTTCTGGAACTGGCGGTAGCTCTCCAACTGGCGGCGGCAGATCAGGAGGCTGCCGACGCCCGCGGCGGTCATCGAGATCGTCTCCGGCTCCCCCTGGTCGGGGTGGTAGTTCCAGCCGCCGTCGGGCTTCTGGGTGGACATGTACCACTTCGCCGCGCGGTCCCAGACCGAGGGGGGGACCTCCACGCCGTTGTTCTGGCACTCCCAGAGGCCGAGGACCGCGTACTGCGAGATCGAGGTGTCGCCGGCCTCGCGGAAGTCGTAATCCCAGCAGCCGCCGGCCTTCTGCTTGTACATGAGGTACGAGGCGACGGACCGCAGTTGGTCGCCGCGCTCCGCGGCGCTGGTGTTGGACAGCGCCATCGCCACGACGGCGGCCTCGTAGACGTCGGCGCCGCCTCCCCGTTCCGGCTTGTAGCCGCCGGAGAGCAGCCGCGAGCGGATCTTCGTCAGGCAGGCGGCCAGCGCGGGGTCGGACTCGGGGACCTCGGCCTTGAGCATCCCCAGGGCGATCATGGCCGTCTCGCCGACCTGGCGGCCGCCGGAGTTGCGGCGCAGGAACTCCACGCCGGCCGCGACGGCCGGTTCCTGGGCTCCCGCCGCGGCGACCGGCTGGACCGGGGCGGCCGGCGGCGCCTGGCGGACGAGCGCCAGCGCGAGGGTTGCAAGGATCGTGGACATACGGATCACCGAGGGGCCGGCCTCCAGGACCGAACGGCGGGAGGCCCATGCCTTTCGATTCTACCGCGAGGCCGGCCCGAAGACCCGGCCCGCGCGCGGAATTCCGAACGGACGCGCGGGGCGCGACCCCCGCCCCCTTTCCACGCCGCGGCCGTCGCGATTGTTCGACGCCCGACCCCCGCGACCGCTCACGCCGCTTCGTCGGCGACGGCGTCCTCGACGTGGGAGATGCCGGCGTCGTAGCTGGTCCCGCGCCAGGCGACCTTGCCGGTGAGGCACATCCGGATCGCCCTGATCAGGATCCAGTCCGTCACCAGGTTCCCCAGCGGGAACGTGGCGACGTATTTCGACCGCGGCACGGAGACGTCGTAAACCTGCCGGAACACGGCGTACATGAAGACGTGATGGACCAGCGCCATCCCCAGCAGCCACCACGCGAACGAGCCGCCGCCCGTCGCGACCATCGCCAGCGCCGCCAGCAGCGCGACGTGTCCGCTCTGGCAGAAGACGATCGGGTCCAGCAGCTTCAAAAGCAGCCGCCAGGGCTTGCGATCGAGGGCGTCGTAGAGGATCCGGCTCCAGCCCCGGACCAGTTGGCCGAACGAGGCGTACATCCGGCAGGAGATCAGCCCGCGCGTCACCGCCAGACGGATCGGGATCCCCAACTCCTTGACCTTCCGCGCCATGGCGATGTCCTCGACGAAGCGGTCGCGCACCGCGCGATGGCCGCCGGCGGCGTCGTAGGCGCGCCGCGTCACCAGGATCGATTGGCCGTTGGCGAACGCCAGGGGATGCGAGTCGTCGTTGACCTGGCTGGGGCGGAACGACTGCATCAGCACGATCCCCGCCAGGGGCTGCACGACTTGCTCCCAGAAGGTCTCGCAGCGCAGTTCCGGCAGGACGCTCGCCAGTTCCGCCCGGTTCTCGCGGGCGTATTCGAGCAGGACCGGCAGGAACGCCGGGCCGGGCGCGACGTCGGCGTCGAGGAACCAGAGCCATTCGCCGCGCGCCAGCCCCGAATGGCGATGCAACACGTAGGTCTTGCCCGTCCAGCCCCGTGGCAGGCGGTCGTTCCGGATCACCCGCACCCGAGGATCCTCCGCCGCGTGCCGCCGCGCGATCTCCAGCGTCCGGTCGTGGCTGCGGTCGTCGACCACGAGGATTTCAAGTCGGGGATACTCCTGCGCCCGCGCGGCGGTCAGGCACTCGTCGAGCGTCGCCTCCTCGTCCTTCGCCGGAATGATCACCGACACCAACGGCGGCCTGACGACGTCCAGCCGCGGCGACTCCGGCGTCAACGGCCGATCCTTCCCCAGGACGATCTTTAGCACGACCCAACGGATCGGCCAGATCAAAATGATCGCCGCGTAAATTTGCAGGAGCGTCGTTTCCCAGCGCGTCATGCGTCGGACTCCGGCTCGGAGGGGGGCGGTTCGTCGAATCCTTCGAGATCGAACTTGCGGGGCAGGGCGGTGACGCCCAGGAGCATCGCCGCGATCCAGAACGGGGCCAACCCCCTGAGGGACGGATCGACGGTCAGGCCGTAGCCCAGGCCCAGCGGCAGGGCCAGCCAGCCGATCGCGGCCGTCGCGGTTCGCGACCGGACGTAGGCCCGCCCCCGCGCCTCCGGGCCGGCCGACTCGTCGCGGATCTCCAAAACGCGCAAGGCGATCCGCGCGGCCACGAAGCACGCGAACAGCGCGCCAAAGAACAATAATTTAAGCGCGCCGAGATCGACGTCGACGTCGATCGGCGCCCAGCGTCTCAGGATCAGCGCGGTCGCCAGGATCGTGAGGCCGTCGAGCACAAGGACGTTGAGCGCCCGCGAGCGCGCCCGTTCCAGCCAGATCACGGAGGCGGAAGGGGCGGGCGCGGTCATGCCGGGCCTCCCGAGCGGGCGGCCAGGTTTTGGCGATAGAGCCCGGCGATGAACTCGACCTCGCCGATGGGCCGGCCGATCTCGTCGGCGATCGCGCGCGGCTCGCGACCGGCCTCGACGCGCGTCCAGACGTCGGCGTGACGCGCGGCCAGGCCGGCGGCGTCGCCCGGCGCGGCGTCGCGGCCGAGATCCGGAATCGAGATCAGCGGAACGAGCGGTTCGGCCGCGTGGGACGTCGGCCCGCGACGCCCGATCTCGGCGACCAGGCGATCCAGCCGACGGACCTCGTAGACGAGCTGGGTCAGCCGATGCTCGACCGCCGCGCGCGACCGTTCCATCGCCGCGAGCCGGCGCGCGAGAACGTGTACGCCCGCCGCCGCGAGAACGGAAATCGCCAGCAGGCACGCCGCGACGATCTGCCAGAAAGGCGGGAGGGGCATGGAAGTTCGACCCTCCCGTCAGTGGTCGTGGAAATGGTGGTCCGCCGCCGACCGGGCGTGGGCCGCGCGGGCGGCGTCGTAGACGTCGCGAAGGGGGACGCCGCGCTCGGCGGCGATCCGGGCGCAGTCGTCGTATTCGGGGCTGAACGTCGGCGGCCGGTTTTGCGGCCGGCCGAGCTTGCCGCGGATCGCGCCGTATTCCGTATCGACGTCCACGGCCTCGCGGTTGAGTTTTCGCCGGTCGACGGCGTAACGGCGGACGCCCAGGGTGGCGGTTTCGCGGAAGAGGACATCCTCCATCGCGGCGATCCGGTCTTCATCGCAAAGGACGCTGACCATCACGCCGGGGCGGTTCTTCTTCATCTGAATCGGCGTGGTGAAGACGTCGAGCGCCCCGGCCTCCAGCAGCTTGACCGTCGCGTAGCCGACGATTTCGCCGGGGACGTCGTCCAGGTTCGTCTCCAGCATGAAGACGCGGTCGGATTCGGTCGGCGTCGCGGCCTCGCCGACGAACAGCCGCAGCACATTGGCCTGGCCGCGGACCTCGCGGGTGCCGGCGCCCATGCCGATCGATTCGACGGTCATCGCCGGCATCGCGCCGAACCTTTGGGCCACGCTGGTCACGATCGCCGCGCCGGTGGGGGTGGTCATCTCCATCTCAAGGGGGGAGTCGGCCAGGGGGACGCCCTTGAGGATCTCGGCGGTGGCGGGGGCGGGGAGGGGCATCCGACCGTGCGCGGCGTCGACGAAGCCCCGGCCGGTGGGGACCGCGGAGCATTCGAAGCGGTCGACCCCCAGCAGGTCCAACCCCACGGCCGAGCCCACGATGTCGATGATCGAATCGACCGCGCCGACCTCGTGGAAGTGGACCCGCCCCAGCTCGATCCCGTGGACCCTGGCTTCGGCCTCGCCCAGCTTCAGGAAGATCCGTTTGGCGAGATCCTTTTGAGGGGCGGAAAGCGCCCCGCGATCGATGATCGCCTCGATCTGGGGCCAGCGGCGGTGGGCGTGTTCCTCGGGCGTCTCGACCCTGGCGTGGGTGGCGCGCATCCCGCCGCGACGGACGGGGTGGAACGACAGCTCGCCCGGCAGGTCCAGACTGGCGACGGCCGCGACGATCGCCGCGGCGTCCACGCCCGCGTCGACCAGCGCGCCCAGCGTCATGTCGCCCGAGACGCCGCTGAAGCAGTCGAAGTATCCGACGCGCACGTCCAGGCTCCTCGTTCGATGTTCAAGGCGATCCGGAGACGAACCCTCTTCCCCCCTCGCGGGGGAAGACAGACCGCGAAGCGGTCAGATGAGGGGGACGACACGCAAGAACGCCGTCGGGATTCGCGAAGGGCCGTCCAAGCGGCCTGGGATTCCGACGGTCTTCCGGCGCGTCTTCCCCCTCATCCGGCCCTTCGGGCCACCTTCCCCCGCGAGGGGGGAAGGCCGTTG
>CALCIB010000049.1 GCA_937907525.1 uncultured Planctomycetales bacterium
TGTGTCCTCTGTGACTCCGTGGTTAAATTCCGGGAAGTTATTTCGGCGGCGTTCCAAGCGGTCAGATGAGGGGGACGACGCGACCGGAAGCCATCGACAAGTCAAAAGCCGGCCCAAGTCGGTTCGGGATCACGGCGGCCTTCTGGCTCGCCCCCCCCTCATCCGGCCCTTCGGGCCACCTTCCCCCGCGAGGGGGGAAGGCCGTTATGTAGGCCGCGACGCTCTCCGGGGACCGGCTCCGCGCCGACCGGGACGGATCAGCGCCGCTCCCCCTGGGGCTTGAAGCCGCGACGAAGCGCCCGCCCGAGCGACTCGGGGACTTCCATGCCGGCCGCCTCCAGGTCGCGCTCGACGACGGCCGGGTCGGCGTAGGTCGAGTGGCGGTTGCGAGCGGCGTCCCAGAGGACGTAGGATTCGGAGTTGCGGGGGTCGACGTGGGCCAGCAGCAGACTGCCGTCGGCGTAGACCCAGGCGGCCAGCAGCGCGCGGTCGCGGAACCCCGCGGAGCGGAGCGACGGGGTCAGCATCTCGATCTGCTTGCCGGGCATCCCCTGCGCGACCACCTGCCCCGCCGAGGCCCCTCGGATCGAGGGGACCACCGCGAGGCGGTACGGCCCCAGCGGCAGGTGGCGTCGTCGCGAATCGGCCGGCGCGCGGCCCCCTCCCTCCCGAAGCGCCGCGACGCCCTCCTTCCAGAGTTCGTGCAGCTCGCTCTGGAAGATCCGAATAGGGTCGACGTCGACCAGGGAGACCTGGCCGTCGTCGCGACGGTCGACGTCGTCGACGATGGCGCCGACGCGCGCGGGGTCGGCGGCGACCACCATGCGCTCCGCTCCGGACGTCTCCTGATCGTCGGCGGCGGGCTCGTCGGGCTCCGCGTCCGCCAGCGCCCGTTCGAGTTGGAGGGCCGAGCGGTCGAGTTGCTCGACCACCCGATCGGCCAGATGCCGCTTCAGCATCCGGTGCAGCCGCTCGGCCGGATCAGGAATGCGCAGGACCCGGCTCGTGAGGAAGCGGAGCCCGCGACGAAACGCCCCGGCGCGCGCGCGTTGCCAGCGGGCGATCTCCACCAACGGATAAACGACCTCCGGCCACATGGCGACGGCCGCGGGGTCGCGATACGCCGCGCCGCCGGCGTAGCGGAGGACCGCGTCGCGGACCTCGGGATGCTCGCGCCAGGCGTCGGCCAGGCGGTTCCAGCGCTCGACCAGTTCGTCGCCCACCTCGCGCCTGGGGGCCAGCCCGCGCAGGTCGTCCAGCGAGCGGGGGATCAAGCCGACGTTGATCGCGCCGCGATCGTCGGTCAAGCGCTCGCGGACGTAGGGGCTGGCCTCCTGGATCGCCTTGCGGAACTGCCGCAAGCTGCGGCGCCTGGCGGGAGTCTCCCGCCAGGACAGGAACTTGGCCAGGATCGCCGGATTGAGCGCGGGGCGGACCTCGACCCCCTCGTCGAACAGCCGGGCCGCCTCGGCCACGGCCGTCTGGGAGTCCGCCGCGCCCAGCGCGTAGGTCAGACCCAGGACGAGCCGGGCGCGATCGGCGTTGAGGCGTTCGAGCTTCTTGCGGGCTCGAAACGACTTGCGCCGCGAGCCGACCAGGAGGTAGGCCGCGTAGTAGCCGTAAAGGTAGCGCTCCTCGGCGCCGAGCAGAACGGGTTCGGCGAGGACGGCCCGGAGCATCCGGCGGACCAGGGGCGACGTCGCGAGATCGGCCGCCTCGACGGCCGGGGGGGCGGGCCTGGCCGCGGCGGTCGCGCGCCGCGACGCTCCCGACGTGGCGGTCACGGCCTTGCGGCCCTCTCCCAACTCGGCCAGGGCGCTGATGTCGAGGGCCGGCTCCACCTCCTCGGCCTCGGCCGCCGCCGCGACGCCGACCGGCGCGGCGTCGCCCTGAAGCCGTGCCGCCTCGGCGCGAAGCACCGCCGCGACGGCCGAGCCGCCGGCCGGTCGCTCCTCCGGCCGCTTGGCCAGCAGGCTGGCGATCAATCGTTCCAACTCGCGCGAATAGCCCGGCGGGATCGGCGGCGGCGGGGAGTTGGCGTGCTGGGCCATCACGCTCGCCGGAGTTCCCATGAACGGTGGAGCGCCGGCGAGCGACTCGTGGATCATCACCCCCAGCGAATACAGGTCCGTCTTGTACGTCAGCTTCTTGCCTCGGACTTGCTCCGGGCTCATGTACAACGGCGTCCCCCGCACCACGCCGCCGGAATCGTCCTGCTCGGCCAAAAGCGAGAGCCCGAAGTCCGACAGCTTGGGGACGTCGGCGGCGGTCAAAAGCACGTTGCCCGGCTTGACGTCGCGATGGATGACGCCCTGATGGTGCGCGTAGTCGAGCGCCTCGGCCACTCCGGCGAGCACGGTCAATCGCTCGGCGGGGGTCAGCTTCCGCCAGCGCTTGACGTAACTGACGCCGTCGACCTGCTCCATGACGAGGAAGCTGGCCCCCTCGGCCTGACCGAAGTCGTAGATCCGCACCACGTTGTCGTGGAGCAGTCGAGCGGCGATCTGGGCTTCCAGGCGGAGCCGCCGCGAGAGTTCCTCGCCCGCCTTCTGATCGCGCAGCAGCTTGATGGCGACGCCCCGCTGAAGGACCTGGTCCGTCGCGGCGTAGACCGCCCCCATGCCGCCGCGGCCTAGCTCGCCTTGGAGCAGGAACCGATCGTTGAGCGTCGAGCCTGGACCGATCACGCCGCGTTCCCCACCGTCGTATGGGATGTCGTCGGGGCCCGTCGCCGAAGGCGCGAACCCCACGACATGATGCCCCTCGCCCCGTCGCGCGTCAATCACGCAAGGTCTTGATCGGACGTCGAAAGCGTCGGACGGACCTCGACACGAGGGCCCGGCGCGGTCACCATGGCGGTATGATCGTGGTCGGTCCCGTGGAATCGTTGCTCATCGGCCTGGCCGCTCTGGTTTCGGGCGTTCTCGGCGGCATGCTCGGCATGGCCGGGGGGATCTTCATCGTCCCCGCGTTGACCCTGGGCTTCGGGCTCGACATGACCCACGCCGCGGGGGCCAGCCTGGTCTCGGTCATCGCCTGCTCCTGCGGCAGCGCCGCCAGCGCGATGGAGAACCGACTCACCAACGTCAAGCTGGGCGTGCTCCTGGAGATCGGCACGACGCTGGGCGCGCTGACGGGCGTGTTCCTCGGCGACTTCCTCTCCGAATCGGTCCTGTACCTGCTGTTCGCGGCGATCCTCCTGCTGTCGGCCCATCAGATGGCCGTCAAGCGAGGAGCGGACGAGACGACCCGCGATCCCGGCGTCCCGTCGGACCCGTGGGGGACCCGCCTGGGATTGAATTCGACTTACCCCGACGCGATCGCCGGCCGGGAGGTCGCCTACGAGGTGCATCGGGTGGGGTTGGGGCTGGCCTTGATGTACGGCGCGGGGGCGATGTCGTCGCTTTTGGGGATCGGCAGCGGCGTCTTGAAGGTCCCCGCGATGGACGCGGCGATGCGGCTGCCGATCAAGGTCTCGTCGGCGACGTCCAACTTCATGATCGGCGTCACCGCGACCACCAGCGCCGGCATCTACTACGCCCGCGGCGACGTCCTCGTCGAGTTCGCCGCCCCCGTCGCGCTCGGATCGCTGGTCGGGGCGTATCTGGGGGCGAGGATCCTCATGCGGACCTCCAGCCGTCGGCTCCGGTCGCTGTTCATCGTGGTCCTTCTGGCCATCGCGGCCAGGATGTTCATGACCGCGATCCAGGGGCCGACGTCGGTCGGAAGGGGCTGACGATGGACGATCGCGAGCGTCTCGACCGTCTGGAGGACGTGCTGGCGGGGCTCTTGAAGTGGGGGGCGATCGTCGCCTGCGGCCTGATCGCCGCGGGGATGGCCGCGGGCCTGCTCGGCGACGCCTGGCCGGGACCGCCCGACGGGTTCGCGAGACGGTGCGCGACCGTCGGCATCGTGACCTTGATCGCCCTGCCGGCGCTTCGGGTGGCCGTGAGCCTGATCATGTTCCTGGTGGATCGGGATTACGTCTTCGCCGTCGTTTCCGGCGTCGTCCTCGTCGTCATGGCGGTCGGGCTCGCCCTGGGCGCGGTCCTCGGTTGACGACGGTCCTACGATGGTCTTGGATTTGAAACCGACCCTCTCTCGAAACTCCCCCCCCCGCCCCGACGCTCGCGGACCATCGCTCGATGGACAGGAGCCCGACCGTGATCGCTCGCATCGCCCCCTGGACCCTGGCGTTGGCCCTCGCCGCGCCGGCGGCCCTTCCCGCGCCGACCCGGGCTCAGGAGAATCGGGGCCGGGACGCGGCCGCGGTCCTCAAGGACCTGGACGCCCTGCAATACAAGAACGTCGACCAGGACAAGATCGACGACCCCGAATACGTCAAGTCGTACCTTTCCTCGTCCGACGCCCACATCAAGGGTCGTTCCAAGCTCATTTTGGAACTGCTGAGGATCGCCCCCAGGAACGAGCGGCTCCATGAACTGCTTTTGGAGCGCTGGTGGGACGTCGACGACGGCCTGGCGGACCCCGCGTTCGAAAAGGAGGTCTTCAAGGACTTCCCCGACTTCGCCGCCCGCGTGAAGACCGCCCGTCGGCTCCGCGACGCGATCGGCAAGCCGTTCCAGCTCGAATTCAAGGACGCGATCACCGGCAAGACGATTCGCACCGCCGACTGGAGGGGGAAGATCGTCGCGATCGACTTCTGGGGGACGTGGTGCGGCCCCTGCAACGCGCTCATGCCCGAAATGAAGGAACTGTACGCCAGGTACAAGGACCAGGGCGTCGAGTTCGTCGGCGTGCCACTCAACGACGCCTCGGACCCCGCCGAGGGCCTCGCCAGGGTCAAGGAGTTCGTCGCCAAGCGGCGGATCGCCTGGCCCCAGTTCTACCAGGCCGAGGGGTTCGACAGCGACCTGGTAAGCGCCTGGGGGATCAACGCCATCCCACGGTTCTTCGTCGTCGATCAGGACGGTAAGCTGGTCTCCACCACGGCCCACGGCAAGCTCAAGACGATGCTTCCCGAACTGCTCGCCAAGGCCAAGGCCGCCAAGCGCGGCGGCTGAATCCGCGCCCTTTCCGTTCCACGATCCAAAGGAGCCCGACCTTGTTCGTTCGATTCGCCGCGCCCCTTCTGGCGCCCGCGCTCGCCTTGCTCGTCGCCATACCCGCCCCCGCGCCCGCCGCGGAGAAGGACGGCGACCACGGCGTCGGCAAGCCGTTCAAGCTGGAGTTCAAGGACGTCGCGACCGGCAAGACGATCCGCACCGCCGACATGAAGGGGAAGGTCGTGGTCGTCGAGTTCTGGGCGACCTGGTGCCCCCCCTGCGTCGCCGAGACGCCTTACATGAAGAAGGCTTACGCCAGGTACAAGGACAAGGGGGTCGAGTTCATCGGCGTCTCGCTCGACCAGCCCGAGAAGTCCGACGGCGGCCTGACCAAGCTCAAGAAGTTCATCGCCAAGCACGAGATCGAATGGCCCCAGTATTACGAAGGCGAAGGCTGGGACGGCGAGTTCTCCAACTCCTGGGACATCACCGCCATCCCCCGCGTCTTCGTCGTGGACCAGGACGGCAACCTCCACACCCGGAAAGGCCGCGGCAACCTGGACGACGTCCTTCCCGAACTGCTTTCCAAGCGGCCCAAGTCCGCCGACGACCGCGACGACTGAGCCGCCTCACGCATTCACGGCTTCGAGCGAGTTCTCCACGACGGCCTCGTTGTCCTCGCCGGCCGGCACGTCCTTGAAGTCGCCGCGGATGGCCTTCAAGGCGTAACGCTCGCTGGCGATCTCCGAGGCCGTGCGGAACCCCAGGCCGCGAAGAATGGGCAGGGGCGGACACCAACCCTGGATCGCGTGCTGAAGCAGGAACCCGGCGGCCGCGGCCGACAACAACCGATAGCGCCGGCCTCCCAGCAACCCCAGCGCCATCCCCGTGAGAATCACGCCGGCGGCGTTGGCCTCCAACGTCCGTTCGACATCCCACTCCTCGTCCAACTCCCGCAGGCGACGGTCGATCGCTCCCGGCCCTCCCGCGGCGGCCCGCGCGATGTTGTCCAAGGTGCGATGATGAATCCAGTCGTTCACGCATTCGGCCGTGTTTTCGGGAACGCGCGTGGTGGTCGCGGGAATCATGATCGGTTCTCCTGCATGATGGGGATCCAAGAGCGAGGTACGCCCCCGCTCTCGACACGGATTTCATGTGAGTAGCATGTTTGATGCCGAGGGGCCTCGGGGGACGATGCCGGGCCGAAGCGCGCCGCGCGCCGGCGCCTCGGCGCGTCGCTTGTGACCGGGGCGCGCCGGCGTTATGATCGAGCCCGCGAGGGCCGGCCGCGGACGGCGTCCCGACATGCCGGGAGCCGACGCGCGAACCGCCCCGCGGCTTCTTCCTCGAATCCACCAAGGCGTCTGGAGCGACGATGGCCCTGTTGAAGATCGGCGTGATCCCCGGCGACGGCGTCGGGCCGGAAGTGACCGAGGTCGGCCTGAAAGTCCTTGAGAAGGTCGCGGCGGGCGCCGGGATCAAGTACGAGACGACCCCGTTCGACCTGGGTGGCGAACGCTTCCTCAAGACCGGCGAGGTCCTTCCCGCGGCCGACCAGGACCGCCTCCGCGGTTGCGACGTGATCCTCCTGGGCGCCGTCGGCCATCCGGGCGTCCCGCCGGGAGTGCTGGAGAAGGGGATCCTCCTGAAGCTCCGGTTCGACTTCCACCAGTACGTCAACCTCCGCCCGATCCGCCTCTTCCCCGGCGCCCCCTGCCCCGTCGCGGGCAAGGGGCCCGACCAGATCGACATGGTGGTCGTCCGCGAGAACAACGAGGACCTGTACGTCGGCGCCGGCGGCTTCACCTACAAGGGGACGCCCGAGGAGGTCGCGATCCAGACCTCCATGAACACCCGCGCCGGCGTCGAGCGCTGCATCCGTTACGCCTTCGAGTCCGCCCGCAAGCGCGGCGGCGGCGGGGCGTTCGCGGGGCTCTCCCAGGCCGACCGCGCCAAGGGCTTCGCCAGACAGGTGACGCTGGTGGCCAAGACCAACGTGCTGACCTTCGCCCACGACCTTTGGCGACGGGCCTTCGACGAGGTGGCCGCGGAGTATCCCGACGTGAAGCCGTCGTACATGCACGTCGACGCCTGCTGCATGCGGATGGTCACCAACCCCGAGTGGTTCGACGTGATCGTCACCACCAACATGTTCGGCGACATCATCACCGACCTGGGCGCGGTGCTTCAGGGCGGGATGGGCCTGGCGGCCTCCGGCAACCTCAATCCGGACAAGACCGCGCCCAGCATGTTCGAGCCGGTCCACGGCTCGGCCCCGGACATCGCCGGCAAGGGGATCGCCAACCCGCTGGCCGCCGTCCTCTCCGTCGCCATGATGCTCGACCACATAGGCGCGCAAGCCGCCGGCGACCGCGTCCGAAACGCCGTGGCGAGGATCCTGGCCGCCGGCGCCCCCCGCACCCCCGACCTGGGGGGCGAGGCCGGCACCGGGGAAGTCGGCCGGGCCGTCCTGGAAGCGCTTTGACGACCGCCCGCGCCGACCCCGGTCGTCGGGGTCGGCGACGCCGTCGAACGCCTACCACCAGTACCCGGCCGCGAACGCCCAGTAGGGACGGGGTTTCGCGAACGCCCGCAGGATCTCCGGGACCCGTCGGGCCGGCCCCCAGCCCTTGACGATCACGAGGTGAAGGTCGTCGAGAACCACCCTCGAATCCGACCAGTAGCCGTGGCCCAGCAGCGACGTGTCCACGTGGGCCGAGTCGACGTTGTCCAACCCCGCGAGGAACTGAGCCGAATTGCCGGCCCGGCGCTCCGCGCCGTGCCTGGCGAACGACGACCAAAGCGCCTGGTCGTTGGGATTGAAGTAAAGCGTCACCCGCTCCGCCCGCCGCGCGATCGACGGTTGCAGCCGGGCGAATTCCTCGACCGAGACGTCGGGAGCGGCCAGGACCACCTGGCCCATCGGTTTCGCCCCCGCCGGCAGCATCGTGTCCAGGACCGCCAGCGCCCGCATCGTCACGCGGTTGCCCAGGCTGTGCGCCAGCACGTGAATCCGTCCCCGACGCTCCGCCGGCCGCGCCTCCCGCTCCTCGACGAGCGTCTTGAACACCCGCGCCAGCGCCCCGAAGCTGTAATCCGCGTTGGTCTCGTCCTGGGAATAGCCGCCGAGAAAGTCGATCCCGACCGGGTGGGAGGGCCAGGAGAACAGCAGCGGCAGACCGGGGAATTGCAGATCCTCGACGACCTGCGCCATCCTGACCGCGGCGTAATCGAAGCTGGTGTTGAATCCGTTGACGTAGACCAGAACGTCGCGTTCCGCGTCGGCCCCGCGGACCAGGGCGCGGAAGGCGGCCTCGTCAAGGAACTCCACCTCGTCGCGTAAGATGAAGAATTCCCGCGCCGGATCGCCCGCCGCCCCCGGCCTCGGCAAGGGGAGCGTGCCCGGCTTCCGCTCGACCGGGACGTTCACCACGCACGAGCCGTAACGCACGCCGTCGCCGATCCGATCCCCGAAACGCTCCGAGGGCGTCCCGACCAACGCCCGCACGTCGCGGTTCGTCGCGAACCGGATCGTTCGCCGCGTCGACACCAATAACGGCGAGTAAGGGACCTGACCGGCGGGCGCGATCCTGGCGGGGGCTTGCGGCGCCGGCGCCGCCTTGACGGGAGCTTGGGGCGCGGGGACCGCCTTCGACGGGACCGGCGGCGGGGGGAGGAATTGGGGCGACGCCTGGGGGATCGCCAGGGCCGGAGGGGGCTGATCGGGAAGCACGGGCGCGGCCGGACGAGGCGGGGCCGAGGCGAAGAAGACCTCGTCCCTCCCGATCCGGCCGGTCGCGGTGTAACGCAGCCGCGACGTCCTCCCGTCGAGCCCAAGCGCGGAGCGGGGGACCTGGACGACGACCGCGACCAGGGCGTCGCCGCCCGGCCGGCTCGCCTTGGCGGTCATCCGGAACCGACCGTCGGCGTCGCGATACGGCTCCCCCACGCCTTCCAGGTAACGAATCGCCGAGGCGGCCGGCGCTCCCGCGACGGGTAACGCGGCGGCGGCCGGACCCGGATCGACGTCGATCGCCTGGAATTCCAGATCCACCTCGTCCACGCCCGGCTCAAGCAGCACCAACGCCGTGAGTTCGTCGCCGGGAGGCCGCCCGGGCGGATCGGTCAAGGCCGTGAACCGCAGGAGCGAGGCCGGCGACGCCGCCGACGCCTCGGCGAAGCCGGCGACGGCCGACAACCAGCCGAGGCAAGCGAGCGAAACCGCCAGCGACCGACGCGATCGAATCATTGCAACCTCCTTACGCGGTGGTCGGGAGGCGTCCGTTCCACGGGCCACCGCTCAGGTTCGTATCTTAACCGTTCCGTATAAGTCATATTGAACGTCGGGGGGTCGATCGAATTCAATAATTTTTTTCAATTCGACGTCAATCGCCGCCCACGCCCCGAAGGAAGACCACGCCGCGGCCCGCGCCGACCGACGCCCCCGGCGGTTCCCGAGGGCCCCTCGCCGACGTTGGATCCGCCCGCCCTGGAATTGCTTGTTCTTTGGCCGGCCTTCACGTCGTAAGATCACATGAAAGACCCTCTCGATTCCGCGATTCGGGACGAATTCCCGCCGGAGCGCCTTGACTCCGGTCCTGGAACCCGCAAGAATTCCGACACCCATGCAATCGCCCGTTGATTCGGGTGTGAATCGCCGAATCGCGTGGCGGGCGTTCGGGTCTTGGTGTAGCCTGGCGAATAGAAGCGCCGTCGCGCAGAGCGGGCGGCCCGGACGAGGGTTTCGTTTCCAACTGGCCGAGGAGATTTCAATGCGCCGCAACCGCTCCGGACGATTCGCGACGGGCTTCACCCTGATCGAGTTGCTCGTCGTCATCGCCATCATCGGCGTGCTGGTGGCCCTCCTCCTTCCGGCCGTCCAGTCCGCGCGCGAGGCGGCCAACCGCTCGCAGTGTCAGAACAACCTCAAGCAATTGGGTCTGGCGGCCCAGGAATACCACGACGCCTTCAGCGCCTTTCCGGCCGGCTGGTATTGCTCGGCGCCGACCACCGACCCGACCAACCCCAACGCCTACACCGGCGGCGACGTCACCGGCTGCGCGGCGGTCTACACGCCCTATCAGGGTTACCAGTGGAGCGGCCTGATCGGTCTGTTCAGGAACCTGGAGCAGGGCAACCTGTTCAACGAGATCAACTTCGACTTCTCCCCCAGCGACGTCAACAACTCGACGGCCGTGAGGCGGACGCTCACGGCGTTCGTCTGCCCCTCCAACCGCCGGCCGGAGACGACCACCCAGGTCGGCTCGACGCAGAAGATGGGCCCGTCGGACTACCGCGGCAACATGGCCGCCGGCATGATCCTGCCCGACGCCTCCGGCCCCTGCCCCACCCAGGACCCGAAGAACGTCTACTGCTGCAACTACGACAACGGCGTGACCTACCAGAACTCCAAGGTCGGCATGGCCGACATCACCGACGGCACCTCCAACACCTGCCTGATCGGCGAGACCATCGCCCCCAACGGCGTCTGGGCCCCCGCCACCAGTTGCTGCGTCCGCTCCAACAACGACCGCACGATCAACCGGCCGATCGTCTCCGGCGGCAAGAACTACTACACCTACTGGTCCAGCAAGCACCCCGGCACCGTCAACTTCGTCAACTGCGACGGCTCCATCCGCTCCATCGCCGTCACCATCAACAAGGCCGTGCTCAACAAGCTGATGACCCGCAACGGCGGCGAGACCGTCTCGGCCGACGAGACCAAGTGACCCCCGCCTGAAACGTCTCCGCGACGAACTCAAGAGCGGTCGGGAGCGGAATCCGCCTCCCCGCCGCTCTTGTTTCGCGCGCCCACGATCGCCCAGGGATGGTTCCGCCCTTGGCGCCGGTTTCGCTGCTGATTCCCGCCCGAGGGCGATCCCTGGACCGTCCTCGTCCAGCGTTCATGGAATCTTGCACCGCGACTCAAGGAGACGACATCGATGGAACGCCGCGAACTCTTGACCCTGCTCGGCGCCGGCGCGGCCGGCCTGGTGGTCGGCGGATCCGCGCGGGCGGACGACGACAAGGACAAGAAGGACGACCCGAAGTGGAGGGAACACCACGAACACGTCAGGATCATCGGCGAGTGCG
Organism: uncultured Planctomycetales bacterium; assembly: GCA_937907525.1. GTDB lineage: Bacteria > Planctomycetota > Planctomycetia > Isosphaerales > Isosphaeraceae > Paludisphaera. Next base: position 11,100 of record CALCIB010000049.1, read on the forward strand.
CCTTGATCTGCAACGTGGTCGGGGCCCACTCTCTGAAGGAGCTGGCGAAGGAGGAGTGCAAGGACCGCGAGCAGGTCGCGAAGATCGCCTGCGCGGCCGACGACTGCGCCTGCTTCTGCTCCCAGACCATCCTTCTGATGACCCGGCACAGCCCGATGGCCGCATACGCCCACAAGGCCTGCGCCGACGCCTGCCGCGACTGCGCCGCCGAATGCGACAAGTCGACGAACGAACTGGTCAAGAAGTGCGCCGAGCACTGCCGCGAGTGCGAGCGCCTCTGTCGCGAGCACGGTCAGAAGACGGGCTGACGACCGACCGCCGCGCGCCCGTCGTCGGCCGCGCGGCTCGCCTCGACCCGCGGCCACCGCCTCGGATCACTTCGACGGCGCGTGGATCGTCACCTTTCGCGGGGCGGGGCCGTCCAGCGGCAGGATCCAGGTCTCGCCCCGGCGGGCGATCGGCGCGGGGTCGACCGTCGTCCCTTCGGGGACGTGGTGGACCACCAGCCGCGACGGTCCAGTCCGCCATGGCTTGACCGTCAAGACCGCCTCGCCCGGCCGATCGATCTCGACTTCCACGCTCCCAGGCGCCGCGACCCAAATCCCGGAGGAGCGCAAGGCGTGGAATTCATACGGCCGCGCGCCGGCGCCGGCGAGCAGCCGCAACGCCCCCGGCTGTAACGTCCCCGGATTGATGTCGGCCGGGATTCGGACCTGCTCCCGGAGGTTGAACGAGTCCGGCAACAGGCCCTGGCTGGGATCGCCGATCGGATAGGACTGAAGGATCCCCGACGCCGCGATCCCGTCGGCGATCCGGCTCCACGGCCCGTCGGGATCGTGGCGGGCCAGCTCCACCAGCGCGTCGGCGTAGACCAGGCCGCACCACTGCACCGGCCTGCCGATCCAGTTGGGCGCGACCCAGTTGGTCGATCCCAGGACCGGCGTGGTGGCGTAGGGCCCCACCGCGTCGGGCGTCGTTCCGTCGGTCGGATCGACCAGGTACACGAACGGGACGCCGGTCCACGCCCAGTATTTGGCCGCCTCCAGGAACGAGGCGTCCCCGGTCAACTCGTAACCCAGCGCGAAGGCCCGGACGAGGTAGGCGGAGGCCAGCACGTCGGGAGTGTGCAGGGCGATCTCCCAGGTCTGCGCCCCGCGCGGCGCGGCGTCGTGGAAGCGGTCGCGAAGCACCGCCAAGAGCCGAAGCGCCTCGGCGACCGCGGCGCGGTCGCCGGAGTACGCGGCGATCCGCAACATCTCGTCGATCGGCTGCGCGGCGTAGCCGCTGGCCTCGTCACTGAAGTGGGTGCGGCCGTAGTCCAGCGCGTCGCCCCCGCGAGGACGGTAGCGGCGGGTGCCGTCGGGCTCGAACATCCTCCGCATGCCGCCCACGTTCCGGACGGCCCCGCCGAGGCTCCGCGCCACCAGGTCGGTCGCCCCCTCGCCTCCTTCGCCCCAAACCAGCGGCGCGACCGGATAGTGGTTGTGGCCGACCGCCGCGTGGAGCAGTCGCGCTTCGGGAACGGCCGCGGCGGCCTCCGTCGACGCCGTCCGCAATCGAGCGGCCAGATTCGCGTCGTCGGTCAATCCGGCCAGTTGGTCCATCATCCAGGCGGCGTCAGCCGCGGGGTTGGGCGAGAAGCTCCCGCCGCGGGCGTGACGATACCGCGCCCCCTCTCGGATCGGCGAGTCCAGCCAGCCGGCCGCGGCCAACCGGACGTAGTCTTGCAGGCCGGGCGTCTCGGGGATCGGCGGCAAACCCTTGAGCGCGACGTACTTCTCGACGGCCGGCACGACCGACGTCCCATCGCCGGCGATGAACAGCCCCGAAACCTTGATCGGCGTTCCCGGCTCGACGACGACCGGCGCGTCGGGGAACAGCGAGCCCTCGCTCCGATCGTCGCCGGTCGCCGCCGGGGCGATCAGCCCCATCAGGTGTCCTGAGCCGCCCAGAGTCCGGTCGGGCGAGTCGAACAGCGGGCCGGCTTGCGGCGTCCGGTCCCAGACCACCCCCAGGTACTTGCCGCGCGCCTGCACGGCCATCAGCGGAAACGTCAGCTTGTACGCCGACGGAACCTTGCGAAGCGCGTCGCGCTCGCCGAAGTCGGCGGTGGAGCTGCTGGGCTCGTCGTCAAGATATTCGACTCCCGCCAGGAGCGCCTGCCCCTTCGTCGCCCCGAACGGCGGCTGGCCGTGCCCCGGCAGGACCACCAGCAACGGGACGTGATAGATCGCGCGCGGGGCGTCGACGGCGCACTCGGCCTCGAACGCGATCGCGCCGGAGGGGTCCGGGCCGAACCGTTGCGACAACCGCCACGTCGCGCCCTCCTCGTCGCGGAATTCCAGCGTGGACCGGATTCGGCCGTCCTCCGTGGCGACGCTCGCGCGGCCGGTCTTCGCGGCGTCGATCCACTTGATCGTCGGCTTGCCGTCGACGGTCCCGCGATAGGCGATCGCCGGACGGTCGAGCCCGACGGCGAACGGCCGACCGCCGATCTCCAGCGAAAACCCGCCGAAGCTCGCCGGATCCTGCCTCAGCGCGAGCGGCCCGGAGCGGATCGCGGGCGCGTCGGCCGAGGGGCTCGGCGCGCCGGGCGCGGGGAACTTCGGCTCGATTTCGAATCGCGGCTCGAACCGGATCGACTCGAACACGCAGACCCCCGACGTCCCCGGCGGATCGATCCGAAACGTGGTTTTTGGTCCCAGCGGAGGCAGGCGCAAGGCGACGTCGCGCCACTCGCCCCCCCGCACGGCCTTGCTCGCCGCGCGTTCCTCGTCGAAACCTTGCCCCGGTCCCGCGTGGAAGATTTGCAGCGTGCCCGAGCGGTCGGACTTCAGGCGGAACGTGGCCGTCAGCGCGACCCCTTCGGGGAAGTCGAGCGTCGGTCCTCGGAAATAAGGGTCTTCGCCGGAGATGGTCGCCCGGACCCCCTCGGGGGTCGCCTCCAACGCCTTCAAATCGTGAAGCGGCGTCCACGACCGCGACGCCTCCGGCTGGCGAAGATCGAGCGACGCGATCGGCTCCTGGCCGCGGGTCGCCGTCGCCCCCGACGTCCACGCGACCACCAGGCCGAAAACCAACGCGGTGGGAATTCTCATGGCGGGCCTCCCGAAAGAGGTGAAAGGGGGTGAGAGGCCCACGAGTCTAAACCGACATCCGGGACGGATCCAGCCGCCGCCTCGCGCCGCCTTCCGCCCGCCATTCGGCTTGGCGGATTCCGGGCCCCAGGCTAGACTGCCCCGCGATCGGATCCCGACGGGCCGCGAGACCGGACACGGACGGCGCCCAGGCACCTAAGGAAGGGGAAGGGTCGAGACATGATCACGGCGACGAGAATCACCCGCGCCCTGGGCATCCTCGGAGTGGCCGGCTTCCTGGCCCACGCGACGACGTCGTTGGCGACCTCCGGCGCGACCTACCAGGATCCCGCAGCGCCGGAGCCGGTCCCCGCCGCCTCGGCGCTCGACGCCGCCCCGCTCCCCACCGCGCCGGAGCCGATCGACGACCTCCCCCCCGTCCCGGACGAGCCCTTGCCGACCCCCACTCCGGCCCCGGCCCCGAAACCGGAGGAACCTCCCGCGGCCAAGATCGAGGCCGCCCCGACGCCGAAGCCGGAAACCCCGGCCCCGGCCGAGCCGGCGGCGCTGAAGGACCTCCCCCCCCCGCCGGACGAACCGGCCCTTGACCTGGACGCGCCCCCGACCGCCTCGTCCCCAAAGCAGGATCTCCCCCCCGCGGCCAGCATCGAGGCCGCCCCCGCCGCCTCCCTGGATCCGCTTCCGGACGAGGCTCCGAACCCGCGGCCGGCGACTCGCAAGCCGGCCCCCAGGTGGGAGCCCGCCATCGACGACGCCCCGGAAACGGAGGCGGAGGTCGATCGCCCCGCCGCGCGGGAGTCCCGCGGAATCCCCGCCTCGCCGCTCGCCACGTCCGACGACCCCGACGCCCAGGCGCGGACGTTCCTGGAGCGCAACCGCCGCGAGGCGGAAGGCCAACTGAAGGCTCTCCGCGACGAGGCCGCCCAGCTTAAGGCGCGACTCGCCCGCGTCGAGGCCGGCATCCGCCGCTGGGAAGCCCTGGCCGACGCCCTCGACCGCGGCGCCCGGGACCAGCCCCGCCCCCAACCCCAGCCCGCCGCCGCCTCCCGCGCGCCCCGCTCCACCCACCCCGCGGTCCAGTACGGCGTCCCGGTCCCGACCTCCGAGGGCGTCATCATCCAGTCGCGGCCCTTGACACGCTCCGACTTCGTCCCGGTCCCCCGGCCGCGCTGAGCAGGTCGGACGCGACCGGCGCCGTCACGCGGCCTGGACTTCCGAAAGGAGGCTCCGGGTCGCCTCGTGCGCGGGCGCCTCGAAGACGCGGTCGGGATCGCCCGACTCCACGATCGCGCCGTCGCCGAAGACGTGGACGACCGTCGCCGCCTTCCGCGCGAACCCCATCGCGTGGGTGACGACGATCATCGTCTGGCCGTCGCGCGCCAGGTCGGTCATCACGGAGAGGACCTCGCCGGTCGCCCTCGGGTCCAGCGCGCTGGTGGGCTCGTCGAACAGCACGACTTCCGGGCCCATCGCCAGCGCCCGGGCGATCGCCACCCGCTGTTGCTGGCCGCCGGAAAGCTCTCGCGGCCGGGCGTCGAGCCGGTGGAGCATCCCCACCCGGGCCAGAAACCCGCGGGCGCGCTCGACCGCCTCGTCGCGGCTCATCCCCAGAACGCGCATCGGGGCCTCGATCACGTTCTGAAGCGCCGTCTCGTGCGCGAACAGGTTGAAGCCCTGGAAGACCATCCCCGCCCGCCGACAGATCCGACGCGCGGCCCTGGCGTGGTCGCGGTCGGACTGGCCGGCGTCGAGCGCGACGTCGCCGATCGTCACCCGTCCCTCCTGGAACCGCTCCAGGCCGTTGAGACAGCGCAGGAACGTGCTCTTGCCGCTTCCGGACGGCCCGATCAGGCAGGCGACCTCGCCCCGCCCGACGCTCAGGTCCACTCCGCGGAGGACCTCGACCGCCCCGAACCGCTTCACGAGCCCATCCACCTCGATCATGCGAGTCCTCCCTTCGCGCCCTCGGCGCCCAGGCGTCGCTCCGACCAGCGGGCGAACCACGACAACGGCAAGCTCATCGCCAGGTAGATCGCCGCGGCCGCGGCCGCGAACTCGACCACGTCCCGCGTGCCGTTGGCCAGGATCGAATACTCCTTGGTCAACTCGACCAGCGTCACCACCGAACAGACCGACGTGTCCTTGAAGAGCGCGATGAAGTCGTTGGCGACCGGCGGGATCACGATCCGCACCGCCTGCGGCACGATCACCCGCCGCAACGCCTGCCACCGCGACATCCCCAAGGCCAGGGCCGCCTCCATCTGCCCCCGAGGGACGGCTTGCAGTCCCGCCCGGTAGATCTCGGCCTCGTAGGCGGAATAGTTGATCGCCAACCCCGCGATCCCCGCCACCCAGGGGTCGAGCTTCAACAGGAAGAACAGGACGTAAAGCTGAAGCATCAGCGGCGTGCCGCGGATCAACTCGACGTATGCGGCCAGCAGCGGCCGGAGGGGCGCCGGCCCGTGCAGCCGACCCAGCGCCACCGCCAGGCCGATCGCCATCGCCAGCGGCATCGAGCCGAACGACAGGCCCAGCGTCACCAGGGTCGCGGCGCGGAGGCGATCGCCGTAGTGGAGCACCAGCCGCCAGCCGCGCGCGCCCCGACTCGAAGACGGCGTCGCGATGGGGCCCTCGAAGCTCGTCGCCAACTCGTTCTGAAGGTCGTTCCAGATCCCGTACTTCTCCAGGATCCGGCGCAGCTCGCCCGAGGCGGCCATGCGGCCGATCCCGGCGTCGAGGGCGTCCCGGAGCGCGGTATCGGATCGACGCGCGTAGATAACGTAGTATCCGCGCGAGACGGGGGGGCCGACGGGCCCGAGTCCGGGGAACGCGCCGGCGTAATAGGAGGCGGCGGGGACGTCCTGAAGGGTGAAGTCGTACTGGCCGTTCTGAACCGCCAGCATGGCGTCGGTCGCGCCGTCGAACCGGACGACCCGGATCGCGCCGGCGTCTCGACCGCGGGCGAAGTCGTCGGCGGCCGAAGCCGTCAAGACCGCGACGGTCCACGGCGAGCCGTCGGGCCTGGGCCGCTTCAAATCGTCCCACGAGCGGACGGGCGACCCTTTCGGACCCATCAGTTGAAGCTGATAGATGTAGTAGGGACGGGTCGCCAGATAGTCCTCGGCGCGGCCGGGGGTCCACTCGTAGCCGTTGACGACGACGTCGAAGCGGCCCGAGTCCAGGACCCAGAGCAGCTTGTCCCACTGTCCCTGCGAGAACTCGGCGCGGACGTCCTCGCCCAGCCCGCGGGCGAGCCGGTCCATGATCTCGACCTCGAAGCCGGTGACGGCCCGGGGCGCGTCGGGGTCGGGAAAGGCGTAGGGGGCCCCCCCCTCCATGTCGCCGCCGTAGCGAAGAGTCCCGCGGGCGCGCGCGTCGTCGAGCGCGTCGGCCGGCGCGAAAGGGGCCGCGGCGAGGATCGCCAACCCCGTCAATACGACCGTCGCCGCCATGTTCCGGCCGAGCGACGGGCCGCGTGCATCGGATTCCGATGCGTCCGGGTCCATGTCCATCAAGGAAACGCCTCCGGCTACATCGGTAAACGACGATCGACCAAGCCTTCAGCATGATCAAGCGCGGGCGTCGCCGCAAGACGCCGCATCTCGGAATTCCGCCGGGGATTCTCAAGGCCGTCGCGCCGAGACGCTTGATCGGCCGCGACGACACTCCTATCAATGTATTGGCTGAGACGAACGGCGTTTTTCGAGGAACCCGGGAGCCCCCCATGAGGACCGTCGTCGCGGTCGCGTCGCTGTTGGCCGTCGGTCTGGTCGTCCGCGCCCAGCCGCCGGAGCCCGGCGCCGGCCCTTGGATCCGCGTCAACCAGGTGGGATACCTGCCCGGCGACCCCAAGGTCGCCCTCCTCTCCGGTCCCGAGCCCCTCTCCGGGACGTTCCAGGTCGGCGACTTCACGGCCGAGATCGGACCCGACCAGGGCGCCTGGGGGCCGTTCGCCCACAACTACCGGCTGGACTTCTCGGCCGTCCGCGGGCCGGGACGGTTCCGCGTCCGCTTCGGCGCGGTCGAGTCGCCCGAGTTCGCCGTCGGGCCCGACGCCTACGCCAGGGTCCCCGACGCGCTGCTCGGCTTCATGCGGCTCCAGCGCTGCGGCGACGACCCGGCGCCCGGCGAGCCGAAGTGCCACCTCCAGGACGCCATCGACGAATTCACGGGCGAGAAGGTCGACCTCGTCGGCGGCTGGCACGACGCGGCCGACCGACTCAAACACATGATCACGACCTCGTACTGCGTCGGCGCCCTGCGGCTCGTGGACGACGAGGCCGCCCGGGCCGAGGCCCGCCACGGCGCGGCGCTGGTCAAGAAGCTGCATCCCAAGCCCGACGTCATCTACGTCCAGATCGGCGACGACCGCGACCATCGCCCCCCCCAGACCCTCTGGCACGACGATCAATCCGATTACGGCCACGGTCCCGGCGGCCCGCGCTCGGCCTGGCCGGCGACCGGCAAGCCCGAGGGGCCCAGGTACAAGAACGCCTCCACCGGCAAGGCCAGCATAGCCGGCCGCTGCGCCGCGGTCATGGCCCTGATGGGGGACGTCGAGACCGCGCGGTCGATGTACAAGCTCGGCGAGGAGAACCCCGGCGTCGCGATGTCGGTCCCGGTCCTGGCGCCGCACTACTACGGCGAGAGCACCGCCTGGGACGACATGGAGTGGGGCGCCGTCGAACTGTATCGAGCCACCAAGGAGCCCGAGTTCCTCGCCGCGGCCGTCGCCTTCGCCGACAAGGCGGGCGACAACGCCTGGATGGGCCGCGACGCCCACGGCCACTACGAGTTCTTCCCCTACGTCAACCTGGCCCACTGGCGGCTTCACGACCTGGTCGGCGCCGACGTCCAGGCCCGCCTCGCCGGCTACTACCGCGCGGGGCTGGAGCGGATCCGGGAGCGGGCGCTTGAAAACCCGTACCGCGTCGGCACGCCGATGGTCTGGTGTTCGACCAACGACGCGATCGCCTTCGCCACCCAGGCCAGGCTGTACGAGGCGATGACCGGCGACGCCCGGTTCCGCGGGCTCGCGACCGAGGCCCGCGACTGGATCTTCGGCCGCAACCCCTGGGGCGTCTCGTTCGTCGTCGGCGTCCCCGAGGGGGGCGTCGCGTCGAGCCGGCCGCATCATATGTTCTATCGCATCGCTCACCGCCTCCCCGTGGGCGGCCTGGTCGACGGGCCCGTCACGAAGGAGATCAACGACTCGCTGAAGTTCTCGCCCTTCGGCGAGGACCGGCTCGCGCCGTTCCAGTCCGACTTCGCCGTCTTCCACGACGACGACGCCGACTTCTCCACCAACGAGCCGATCATCGACGGCACCGTCTCGCTCCTGCTGCTTCTCGACCTGTGGGACCGCTAGCGACGGAATCGGAGCCCCCATGCGCATCGACAACGACCCCAAGCTGGATTTCGACGACGTGTTGATCCGCCCCAAGCGGTCCGAGGCCCCCAGCCGGGCGTCGGTCCAGCTGGAGCGGGAATACTCGTTCCTGAGCGGCGGCGGGACGTGGCGGGGGGTGCCGATCGTCGCGGCGAACATGGACACCACGGGCACCCTGGCCATGGCGAGGGCGCTCGGCCCGCCGATGCTCACATGCCTGCATAAGTATTACTCCGAGGACGTCCTCGTCGACTTCTTCCGCGACGAGGCCCGCGGCCGCTCCGCGTTCTTCACCGTCGGGCTCAAGGACGACGAGTTCGACAAGCTCGCCGCGGTGAAGAGGAAGGCCCGAGTCCCGATGGTCTGCGTCGACGCCGCCAACGGCTACACCAAGTACTTCGTCGAGCGGGTCAAGCGGGTCCGCGACGCCTTCCCCGAGACGACCGTCATGGCCGGCAACGTCGCCACGCCGGACATGGTTCAAGAACTGCTCATATCCGGGGCCGCCGACGTCGTGAAGATCGGCATCGGCCCGGGGAGCGTCTGCACCACCAGGCGCGTCACGGGCGTCGGCTATCCCCAACTCTCGGCGATCATCGAGTGCGCCGACGCCGCCCACGGCCTCCGCGGCCACGTCTGCGCCGACGGCGGCTGCCGTTTCCCCGGCGACGTCGTCAAGGCGTTCGCCGCCGGGGCCGACTTCGTGATGCTCGGCGGCATGCTCGCCGGCTGCGACGAGTGCGAGGGGGAGTGGGTCGAGGAGGACGGCCGCCGGGTCGCGCTCCGGTTCCACGGCATGTCCAGCCGCGAGGCCCTCGACAAGTACGCCGGCGGCCGCCGCGACTACCGCGCCTGCGAGGGCCGCGCCGTCTCCGTCCCCTACAAGGGCCCCGTCCTGGAGACCATGGGCGAGATCGCCGGCGGGCTCCGAAGCGCCTGCGCCTACGTCGGCGCGACGCAGCTCAAGGACCTGTCGAAATGCACCACGTTCGTCCTCTGCAACCGCCCCCACGGCAGCATGTTCGAGTAAGCTCGCGCTGATCCGTCGTCCCCCGCCCGCGCGGCCGAATTCCCCCGCCCGACGCCCCCCCGCGCGCGCCGATCGCGACGCTCGCGAAGGTCGCGACCGCGAGGCCGGCGGGGGAACGGCGCGGAGCTTGCACTATAAGCCCTCGAGTCGGGCGCGCGACTCGCGACCGAGGGACGGGCCGACCGCTCGACTCAAGCTCCGATCGGGTCGCCTCGATCATGGCGGCCGCGACGCGACGACCTCCCGGCCGCCGTCGTCCGGGAACGTGGGAACAAGACCGCGGGGGCGGACGTAGAAACGACGGCCGAGGACATCACGACTCCAGTCCAGGCGGCTACACCATGAACGATTCATCGCTGAAGGGCCAATTGCTGATCGCCTCCCCCCGACTCGACTCCCCGCTGTTCGCGAGATCGGTGGTCCTCGTTTTGGAGCATGACGAGGAACAGGGGGCCAAGGGGATCATCCTGAACCTCCTGACGAGCGCCACCATGACGGACCTCGCCGGCAAGCTGTTCGACGAGGACTTCGCCTGGGAGAAGCCGCTCCACCTGGGGGGGCCGGTCGCCGGGCCGCTCCTGGTGCTGCACACCCAGCCGACGATGGCCGATCTGGAAGTCTTTTCCGGGGTCTACGTCGCGATCGACGCGACCAAGTCGCAGCATCTGATCGCCGAGGAGGCGGAACCCTCGTTGGTGGTCGCCAACTTCTCGGGGTGGGCGCCCGGCCAGCTTGAGCAGGAGATCGCCGACGACGTCTGGATGGTCGCCCCGGCCGACTCCCGGTTGATCTTCGCCGACGGCGACCCCGACCTCTGGTGGACGACCCTCCGGGGCGCCCGCGCCCGGGCCCTCCGCGCCCTCGTCCGGCTGCCGCACGTCCCGTCGGATCCCAGCATGAACTGACCGGGGCGCGCGGCTTCGAATCGGCTTCGATCGCGCGCGGGCCGCGCGCCGCGGACGATGCTTATCGCCAATAGTGAAAACACGTTGCGTCGTCTCTGATTTGGCTTCGATCGTCGTGGGTCGACGTGGTGGTTTTTCTCCTCGCGGCCTGGGAGTCGCGTCGAACGCCGTCGTCGCGGGGCCGATCGCCGGCGGGACGACGTTCGCCGCGGTCGGCGGCTTTCGTGATTCGATCCGGGCGAATTGACAAGGAGCGACGGAACCTCTCGCCCTCATGATCTGCGGCGGAGGCGTCGGGATTTCAAGAATCTCCGCCGAACCGGAAGATTCCTCGCGACGGCCGCGGCCGCGCGCGATGATCGACGGAGCCGGTGATCCTTCCGAAAGGTCGAGAACGATACCAAGCCGGATCCGTCTTCCTAACGCGGGGGGAGGCCGTGAGCGATTCCCACCTGAAGCGTCGCGTCCTCGCGGCCGGCGGGCTTGGATTGGCGGCGGTCGTCTCGCCCTCGCCGACGTCGGCCTTCCTCTTCCTCTGGGGAGGCACGGCCTACGCGGCCTGGGCGTTGCAGATCGGTCGAGGCTGGGGACGGATCCTCCCCGCGGCCGTGCTGGTCGCGATCGTGATCGCGGCGGTTTACGCCCCCGTCAAGACGATCGAGCGCGCGAAGGCGAGCCGGATGACCGTCCCGAGGCTGGCGATGACCGTCGCCGAACTCCGCGACCCGGTCGGCCACGGCCTCAAATGGCCGAGGCCGCCTTACGGCGTCTACCAGATCCACCCGTCCTTGCCGCCGGACGTCGAGACTCGCGTGGTCCGATTCCCGTCCCAGACGTTGACCTTTGGAGAGTTCATCCGCGCGATCGAGGCCCAAACACCTCTACGTCACCATTTCGCGAGCTGCGGCAACGGCGGCTCCTCGATCCTCGCCGGCCGGAACTGGGCGATGGGATTGTATTTCAGCGTTCCGAACCGGATCGCGGACGATTGAGGGCGCGGCGACGTCTTCGGAAACCGGCCCGCCTGGAGTCCTCCCCTTCCCCGAGGACGGAGTCGATTCGGCCCGCTCGCGTTACAATACGAGCCCGCGTCGCGGTCGAACACTTGGGGACGGAGTTGAAGAGCGAACCATGGCGTTGCTGAGCTTGCGCGGAGTGAGTCTGTCGTTCGGCGGCCCGAAATTGCTGGACGGTGTGGACCTGGCGATCGAGGCCGGGGAGCGGGTCTGCCTGCTGGGACGCAACGGCGAGGGGAAATCCACGCTGCTGAAGCTCATAAGCGGCGAGATCGCCCCCGACGAAGGCGCGATCCTCCGCCAGCAGGGGGCGCGGGTCGCCCGGTTGCTTCAGGACGTGCCGGCCGGACACGGCGGGACCGTCGCCGAGGAGGTGGCCGCCGGGCTCGCCGACGACGACCACGGCCTGGGCGGCGACGACCACCGGGTCCAGGCCGTCGTCTCCCGCGTCGGGCTCGACCCCGACGCCCGCTTCGCCGAACTCTCCTCCGGATTGAAGCGCCGGGTGCTTTTGGCCCAGGCGATCGTCGACGAGCCCGACCTCCTGTTGCTCGACGAGCCGACGAACCATCTGGACGTCGAGTCGATCGCCTGGCTGGAGGACTTCCTGCTCCGCTACCCAGGCGCGATCGTCTTCGTCACCCACGACCGCGTGTTCCTTCAAAAGTTGGCGACGCGGATCGTCGAGTTGGACCGCGGCCGGTTGTCGAACTGGGAGTGCGACTACCCCACGTTCCTGGTCCGCCGCGACCAGCTTCTGGCCGCGGAGGCTCGCGAGCGCGAGCTGTTCGACAAGAAGCTGGCCGAGGAGGAGAAGTGGATCCGCAAGGGGATCGAGGCCCGCCGGACCCGCAACGAGGGCCGCGTCCGCGCCCTTGAGGCGATGCGCGTCGCCCGTCAACGGCGCCGGGAGCGCCAGGGGACCGCGAGCCTTCAGGCCCAGGAGGCCGAGAAGTCCGGGATGCTGGTCATCGAGGCCGAGGGCGTCGAGTTCGGCTACGGCGAGAAGACCGTCATCCGCGACCTGTCCACGACCATCGTCCGCGGCGACAAGGTCGGGGTCATCGGCCCCAACGGGGCGGGGAAGACCACGCTCCTGAACCTGCTTCTGGGCCGGCTGGCCCCGCGCGCCGGGACCGTCCGCCGGGGGACGAACCTGGAGGTGTCGTACTTCGAGCAGCTCAAGTCGGCGCTCGACGACGAGAAGACGGTTCAGAAGAACGTCAGCGACTACGACGTCGTCCGGGTCGACGGCCGCGAGCGGCACGTCCTGGGCTACCTGCAAGACTTCCTCTTCACCCCCGACCGCGCCCGGACGCTTGTCAAATACCTTTCCGGCGGCGAGCGGAGCCGGCTCTTGCTGGCGAAGCTGTTCACCAGGGCGTCGAACGTGCTGGTGATGGACGAACCGACCAACGACCTGGACCTGGAGACGCTGGAGTTGTTGGAGTCGCTGTTGGTGGAGTACCAGGGGACGGCCCTGATCGTCAGCCACGACCGAGCGTTCCTCAACGACGTCTCCACCAGCGTCCTGGTCGTCGAGTCCGACGGCCGGGTCAAGGAGTACGACGGCGGCTACGACGACTACCTCCGCAAGCGCGCCTCCGAAGCCCCTCCCGAGCCGAAGCCCGCCCCCGCCCCGAAGGCCGTCCCCGCCGATTCCGCCAAGCCCAGGCCCGTCAAGCTCTCCAACCTGGAGCGCGAGGAGCTTTCCACGCTCCCCGGCCGAATCGAGCGGATGGAGGCCGATCTGACCGCCTTGCACGAATCGATGGCCGATCCCGCGTTTTACAAGCAGGACCGCGAGACCCTCGCCGCGGCCGACGCCCGCCTGAAGGCGCTTGAGACCGACCTCGCCGCCGCCTACGAGCGTTGGGAGGCGCTGGAGGCGGTCGGGGGGTGAAGGCGATCGATGGCGATCGTCGCGATCTTTTCATAGCGGGACAGTAAGATTTAGCCCGCCCTCGCGTATGTAGTCCCGTGGAAAGTGGACGAGTCCAGGTTCCAGGGAGTCGAAGCGGCCGAATCCGGCCGCCGCGCGAGGAGACGAGCCATGTCAGACCGAGAGCGTCGCGTGCGGCGGAAACGCGGCCCGTGGTGGCGGGCCCTCTGGGAGTCGCGTCGAGCGGTTTGCGTCTTGACGTGGGTGAACATGGCGTTGGTGTTGGCGGGCGTGCCGCTGGTCCAACACTTCGTTCCGAGTTGCGCCGCGGAGTACAGTTGGGGGGCGATGCTCTTCCTCCTCGGGTCGATGGGCTGGACGTACTGGCCGTTCCTGCGGCCGTTCGGGCGTTATTTGCTGGGGCATTTGGGGCAGACGGCGATCTTCACGGCCCTGTTGCTGCTTTGTTGGGGGCTGATCGGGATGGGGCTGGGGATTCCCAACCTGATTTGGGACGAGTCCCCGCTGGCGCGGGGGGCCGCCGCGACGGGGGCGACCCTGCTGATGGCCCTGCTGGGAATCAACGCCTACTACCTGGGCGTGAATCCCAGGGAGGAGCGGCGGTTCGGGATCGCGCGGGACGTCCGGGTCTTCCTGTGTCGGCACGGCTTGAGGATGAAGTGGGGCCGGTGGTTGGATCCGACCGGGAGCGGGCATCGCGACGACGAGGCGAACCGCTGGGCGCTGAGCCTGTTCCTGAGGCTCTGCCGGCTGCCGTTTCTGGTCTTGATCAGTCTGCCGGCCTTGTTCCCGCGGGTCTTCGCGTTCGTCCCCTGGAACGCGCCGGAAGCCCGGATCGGCCCGATCACGCTCGGCGGGAACGCGCGCGGCGACGTCGTCGCCTACGGCTGGGGGCTGTTCGTGTGGACGCTGGGGCTGGGGATGGGGATCCTGGTGGTGAAGCTGGCCCTGCGGATCAGCGCGGTGATGAGCAACTTCCGGGAGTGGGCGGCCGCGCCCCCCGCCGTTCCCGAGGCGTCCCCGCCGCGGCGGCTGGCGGCGGGCGTGGCGGGGCGGGTGAGGATGGGAGGGTTTCATCAATATCTGTTGATCGTGGTGGTCGTCTACGGGTTTCTGGGGTTGAGCTCGTCGGGCCTGGGGATGACGCGCGGCTTGGCGTGGCTGCTGCTTCTCGCCTCGAGCCTCCCGCAGTTGGCGGCGACGTACGTGCTGCTGCGACGCGGTTGGGCGTCGGCGGAGGACTACACGGCCTCCTGGACGGTCTGCGTGTTGGTCCTCGCGTGCGGCGCGCCGTTGTTGTGGACGGGATGGCGGGTTCCGGCGGCGTTCGCGATCTTCGCCTTGCTCGGGCTGCTGGCGGCGGTGCACGCGATCTTCGAGCGTCGGGAGTTCGGCTTGGTCTACGTGGTCGCCGGCGGCGCGCTGGCGACGCTGGCGTCGAGCGCCGCCTGGCGGCTGGCGACGGGGGAGGGGGGCGTGGCGCGGGACGGCCTGGCGATCGCGGCGTTGGGCTCGGCGTTCGCCTTCGGTTGCCTGAGCCGGGGCGTCCGGGGGTTCGAGACCCGCGGCGGGGACTTTCCGATCAAGGCGTTGGCGGTCGCGGGGTTGCTGCACGCGGCGCTCGTGCTGGCGTCGTCGCGTTTCGAGGCGGTCGAGCTGCCGGCGTTGACGTTGGCCGCGGCGTTCTGGCTGGTGGCCTGCCTCGCGGCGGTGCCGGCGCGCGTCGTCGGGAAGGACGCCGAGGACCTCGCGGGGCTCCAGCGGCGGCGGTGGATCCTGCTGACCGTCGCGGCGGGGCTTTGGATCCTGCTGGTGAACTACGACCCGTTCAAGGAGCGCTTCGACGAGTTGAGCTATCCGCCGACGACGGAGCGGTTGTCGTCGCGGATCAAGCGGGTGTATCCGTATCGCGTCCTGAACGCCGCGGACCCCGCGAAGGTCGAGCGCGGCGAGGACCAGGGGTTGGTGGAGAACTTCGAGGCGCTGGAGGCGTGGCGGAACCGCGTCGCTCCGGCCGCGAAGGGGGGCGGGCGCAAGGACAAGCCGAAGCTGGTCATCCTGTGCGTCTCGGGGGGGGCCATCCGGTCGGCGTACTGGTCGGCCACCGTCCTGACGCGGTTGGAGAAGTCCCCCGCGGCGGATCGGGACGATCCGGGGATCGACGGCTTCCACGACCACGTCCGGCTCATCACCGGCGCGTCCGGGGGGATGGTCGGCATGGCCTACTACGAAGCCGCGCTTCTGGCCCGCGCCCAGGCGGCGACGCCGGGCGCGCCCTTCTGGTTCGATCTGGACGGGATCCGACTGAAGAGCCTCAACGGGGTGGCCGGATTCATCGCCTTGCAGGCCCCCTGGCGGATGCTGCTCCCCCGACTCCCGGAGGCCGCGGCCTATGATCGCGGCCTGGTCCTGGAGGACGATTGGAGCGCGCTTCGCAAGATCAAGTTCGCGGACCTGCGGGAACTGGAACGGGGCGGGAGGATCCCGTCGATGATCTTCTCGCCGATGATCGTCGACGACGGTCGTCGGCTCCTGATCTCCAATCTCGACCTGAACAGCCACATGCGGGCCGACCGGCCGCACGAGAAGGGCGAGGACGCCCGTCAGGACCGCGTGCTGCGCGAATGGTCGATCCCCACCTCCCGCCAGGACGACCTGGACAACGACAACGACGGCTATTCGCGGAACCAGTTCTCGATCTCGGCGTTGGAACTGTTCAAGATGGTCCCGGACTCCAAGCGGCTGAGCCTGGCGACGGCGGCCCGGATGAGCGCGACGTTCCCGTTCGTCTCGCCGGCGGTCAACCTGCCGACCGACCCGCCCCTGCGGGTGGTCGACGCCGGCTATTACGACAACTACGGCGTCCACCTGGCGAACGCCTGGATCCTCCAGAACCGCGATTGGCTGCTCGAGAACACCTCGGGGATCCTGGTGGTGCAGACGCGAGACTCGGTCAGCAAGCGCGAGCGGCTGGGGGTGCCGTCGGAATCGGCCGGCTTCCTCGACCGGGTCTTCCGGGGGACCCGTCTGTTGAGCAGCGTCGGCGAGGCGGTGATGCACGCGCGCAGTTCGACGAACGCCTTCCGCAACGATCAGGAGTTCGTCGCCGTCAACGAGGTCTTCCGCAAGATGGGCGCGAGGGACGGGTTCGTCGCCACGGCGGTCTTCGAGAACACGGCGTATCTAAGCACCACCGGCGACGGCGCGACCGCCGCGGCCGGCGACGCCTGGCCAGGGCTGGGGGACGACCTCCCCGACGCCATCGCCGGCGAGGTGCCGATGTCCTGGTATCTCACCGGCAACGAACGCCGCGCGATCGAACAGGCGATCCCGCGTCCGCCCGGAGACCAGGACTACGCGCGGATCCTCCGAGGTTTCCACGAGCGTCGGCACTACTTCCTCGACGCCGCGGCGAAACCCGGCGCCGGGCTCGAGGCGGCCGAGTTGCGTCCCCTGCGGCGGGCCATGAGTTTCGCCATGCTGATCGGCTCGGAGGGGAGGCGGTTCCAGGCCCCCGACGACTTCGACATCGGCCGCGCCAGGGACGCCTACCGCCGGTTCGCCGCCCTGGCCGAGCTGCTGACGGCGATCCCCCTCGACAAGGTCGCGGCCTCCCGGGGCGTCAGACCCTCCCGCGAGCGGATCGACGAACTCGGTCGAAGCCTGATCACGTGGTCGAAAGAGCCCGAAGTCGCCAGGACGATGTACGAGCGATACTTCAAGCGGGACGCCCGGCCGATCAGGGCCCAACTGAACGCCGACCGCGACGAACTCGGCCGGATCATCGTCGACGCCGTCAACGGGCCGGAGTTCGCCGGCCTGGACATGAAGAACGTCCTCCTCTTCGCCCACTCCGAATGGCTCAACGCCCAGGCCGGCTTCGAACCCAACCTCGCGGTCGCGGCCCAGGGCGTCTCCCAGGTCGACCCCGGCATTCGTAGAATCTACTACTCGCGCGAGTTCGAGCGGGCGATGAATTACTATCGTCTGCAGGCGGTCTCCGCGTGGTGGAAACACGACCACTCCCGCGCCGAGCCGGGACCGGAGCCGAAACCGGAAGGATACGACCGGCATGGAAACCTCGCGGATCGCGCAAGTGCTGGACGAGATGGGGACCATCCTGGAGGTCCAGGGGGAGAACCCCTTCCGCTGCCGCGCGTACCATAACGCGGCGCGGGCGCTTCTGGAACTCCCCGCGGACCTGACCGAGATGATCGCCGACGGCGGCCTCGCCGAGGTCCCCGGCATCGGCGAGACGATGCACGCCAAGATCGTCCAGCTCGCCACCACCGGAAGCCTGCCGGCCTTCGACAAGCTCCGGGCGCAAACCCCGCCCGGGCTTTTGGCGCTTCTGCGGGTGCCGGGGATCGGACCCAAGAAGATCAAGGCGCTCAACGAGGCGCTCGACGTGCGAAGCCTCGCCGACCTCCGGGCCGCGGCCGAGTCGGGGAGGATCGCCAAGGTCAAGGGCTTCGGCGCCAAGACCGAGGCCAACATCCTGGAGGGGATCGGCTTTTTGGAGGCCGTCGGCGGCCGGATCCTCCAACACGAGGCCCGCGCCCTGGCCGCGCCGATCCTGGAGTTCGTCCGCGGCCGACCGGGCGTCGTCCGCGCCGAGGTCTGCGGCAGTCTCCGCCGCCGCGAGGAGACCATCGGCGACGTCGACGTCGTGTTCAGCTCCGCGACCCCCGCCGCGGTCCTCGACGAGTTCGTGGCGCTGCCGGGGGTCGCCAAGACGCTCGGCCACGGCAAGACCAAGGCGAGCGTGCTTCTGCCCGGCTTCAAGACCGACCAGTTCGTCCAGTGCGACGTCCGCGGCGTCGCCGACGACCAGTACGCCTTCGCCCTGCATTATTTCACCGGCTCCAAGGCCCACAACATCGCCATGCGCAAACGCGCGCTGGCGCGGGGGCTGTCGCTCAACGAGTACGCCCTGACGGCGGTCGACGACGACTCGAAACGGATCGCCTGTCGTGACGAGGCCGAACTGTTCCAGGCGCTCGGCCTGGAGTACGTCCCCCCCGAGTTGCGCCAGGACTCCGGCGAGTTCGAGGCGGCCGAGGCCGGAACGCTGCCGAAGCTCGTGGAACTCGGCGACCTGGCCGGCGCGTTCCACTGCCACTCCGACTGGAGCGACGGCGAGGCCACCCTCAAGGAGATGGCCGAGGGCGCCCGCGCGCTGGGGCTTGAGTATCTCGGCATCGCCGACCACTCGAAATCGCTGGCCATGGCGCGCGGGTTGACCGTCGACCGCGTCCGCGACCAGTGGAGGGCGATCGACGCCTTGAACGCCGAGTACGCCGGCGCGTTCCGGGTCTTCAAGGGGACCGAGTGCGACGTCCTGGCCGACGGCTCGCTGGACTACCCCGACGACGTGCTGGAAGGCTTCGACTACGTCGTCGCCAGCGTCCACTCCCGGTTCAAGATGTCGCGGGCCGAGATGACCGACCGGATCGTCAAGGCGGTCTCCCACCCCCGCGTCACCATGCTCGGCCACGCGACCGGCCGGCTCTTGCTGTCGCGGGCGGCCTACGAGGTCGACCTGGACGCCGTGATCCAGGCCGCCGCCGAACACGGGACGATGATCGAGATCAACGCCAGTCCGCACCGCCTGGACATGGACGCCGTCCATTGCCGACGCGCCCGCAAAAAAGGGGTGACGATCGTGATCAACCCCGACGCCCACTCGGTCGCCGGCCTGGGCGACCTGGATTACGGCGTCTCCGTGGCCCGGCGGGCCTGGTTGACCAGGGACGACGTCTTCAACACGCTCCCGGTCGCCGCGGCGGCGCGGCGGTTGGAGGCCCTCCGCGAGCGGGGTGAGAGGCTCTGACCGTCGCGGGTTTTGGGGGCCGGAACGAGTTTTGCCCCCTCGCGGGGGAAGACAGACCGCGAAGCGGTCAGATGAGGGGGACGACGCG
>CALCIB010000050.1 GCA_937907525.1 uncultured Planctomycetales bacterium
ACGTCTTCCCCCCTCGCGGGGGAAGACAGACCGCGAAGCGGTCAGATGAGGGGGAAGACGCGCCAGACGGCCGTCGGGATTCGCGGAAGCCCGTCCGGGAAGCCCTGGACGTCGATGGCGTTTATGCTCGCCCCCCCCTCATCCGGCCCTTCGGGCCACCTTCCCCCGCAAGGGGGGAAGGCCGTGATTTCGGCCGCGACGCCCTTATGAGACAGACCCTCACACCCCGGCGCCCGGTCGGCCGACGACCTCGCGGGCGTGGCCGCGGGCGGCCTTGGCGGTGATGGCGTTGACGGCGTTGACGTAGGCCAGGGCCGACGCCTCGATGATGTCGGTGGAGGCGGCGCGGCCGCGGAAGCTGGCGTCGGCGCTTTCCACGGCCAGCTCCAACGTCACCTCGCCCTGGGCGTCCTTCCCCTGGGTCACGCTCCGGACGACGAACTCGTGCAGGTCGGCGTGGACCCCGGTGACGCGCTCGACCGCCTTGAAGATGGCGTCGACCGGGCCGTCGCCGATGGCCGCGTCCTGGACGATCTCGCCGTCGGGGCGCTGGATGGCGACCGTCGCCGTCGGCAAGAGCCCGCGGCCGGCGGTGGTGTGCAGGCTGACCAGCTTCCAAGAGGCCGGCACGTCCCCCCGCTGCTTGTCCACCAGGACGGAAAGGTCCTCGTCGTAGACCTCCTTCTTCTTGTCGGCCAGGGCCTTGAAGTCGTTGAAGACGGCCTCGAACTGCTCGTCGGCCAGGGTGTAGCCCATCTCGACGATCCGGTCGCGCAGGGCGTGGCGGCCGGAGTGCTTGCCCAGCACCAGGTCGGTCTGGGGGACGCCGACGTCCTGGGGACGCATGATCTCGTAGGTGGATCGGTTCTTGAGCATGCCGTCCTGGTGGATGCCCGACTCGTGGGCGAAGGCGTTGCGGCCGACGATCGCCTTGTTGCGCTGGACGGTCAGGCCGGTGATCGACGTCAGCATCCGGCTGGCGGGGTAGAGCCGCTCGGTCTTGATGGCGGTGTCGACGCCGAACTCGGCGCGCTGGACCTTGATCGCCATGACGATCTCCTCCAGCGCCGCGTTGCCGGCCCGCTCGCCGATGCCGTTGATGGTGCATTCGACCTGCCGCGCGCCGGCCTGGACGCCGGCCAGGCTGTTGGCGACGGCCAACCCCAGGTCGTCGTGGCAGTGGGTGCTGACGATCGCCCGGCCAATGTTCGGCACGTTCGCGACCAGATCGGCGATCATCGCGCCGTACTGGTGGGGGAGCAGGTAGCCGACGGTGTCGGGGATGTTGACGGTGGAGGCGCCGGCGTCGATGGCGGCCTGGATCACTTCGCGGAGGAATTCCGGCTCGGTGCGGCCGGCGTCCTCGGGGCTGAACTCGACGTCCTCGCAGAGGGCGACCGCTCGCTTGACGCCGGCGACGGCCCGCTCGACGACCTGCTCGCGGCTCATCCGCAGCTTGAACTCGCGGTGGATGGGGGAGGTCGCCAGGAAGACGTGGATCCGCGGCTTTTGGGCGTACTGGACGGCCTCCCAGGCGCGGTCGATGTCGCGGTCGTTGCAGCGGGCGAGGCCGCAGACGCTGGAGCCGGCGATCTCCGCGGCGATGCCGCGGACGGCCTCGAAGTCGCCCTGGGAGGCGATCGGGAACCCGGCCTCGATGACGTCGACCCCCATCGACGCCAGCGTCCGGGCGATCTCCAGCTTCTCCCTCAGGTTCATGCTCGCGCCGGGGGATTGCTCGCCGTCGCGGAGGGTGGTGTCGAAGATCCGCACGCGGTCGGGGGGCGGACCTTGCGGGGTCGGATCGGCGTTCATGATCGGCTCGTCCCTTCGTGTTCGCGCGGCGGTTCCTCGCCGCGGGGCTTTCTTATGATTCTACGACGCTCGACGGCTCATGGGCGAGGGCGAACGGCGGGGCCGAGGGAGTCGTCCGGGGATTTCGGGGCGTCGGCGCAAAAAAAGACCCCGAAGTCCACCGGCCGGGTGGTCTTCGGGGTCCCGTTGTTCGCTTCGATGGAAGCTCGCCGGCCCTAAGACGACCCGTCCCGACGGCCCGTAAGGCCCGGGAGGAGAAGGTCGAGGCTGGCGAGCGACAGGGTCATTCAAACGTCTCCGGTTCGGCCCGCCGCCTTGACGGGCTTGACCTAAGCTTAGGCGCGGACGGCGGGAGGAGTCAAGGGCGGCGAGGCGGCGACGAGGCGCTTTCCGGGAAGGGCGGGAAGGGAAGGGGGAGGGCCGGGCGTCGGGGCTTTCAGAGCCCGGCGGCGACGAGCTTGCCGACGGCGCGGGGCTTGGACTAGACTTGGAGATGATGAAGCGGCGGCCCTCGGCGGCGAGGGGCGGACGCGGACGCGGAGCGATCGACCGAGGATCTAGGAGTCCCGCCGATGTCGAGACGGAGAGGGTTGCATCTGGCGTTGGCCGCCGCGGCGGTCGGCGGCGCCCTGGTTTGGGCGGCCGGGCCGCTTCGGGCCGACAAGCCCCGGGACGAGATGATGGAACTTTACGGCCTCTTCGTCGACGCCGTCGAGAAGGTCGAGGCCAACTACGTCCACCCCGTCAACCGCAAGGAACTGCTGGAAAGCGCCCTGGAGGGGATGCTTCAAAATCTCGACCAGCACTCGTCCTATATCAACATGGGCGAATGGAGGCAGTTCCGCAAGCAGATCGAGGGGAAGTTCGGCGGCATCGGCATCCAGGTCGGCATCGACGGCGACGCCGGCCGGCTGCGGGTCATCTCGCCGATGGTCGGCACGCCGGCCTACGAGGGCGGCATCCTGGCCGGCGACCTGATCATGGAGATCGACGGCCACTCCACCGAGGGGATGTCGTCGGACAAGGCCGTCGAGGCCCTGACCGGACGACCCGGCACCGACGTCGAACTCAGCGTCCTGCACGAGGGCGCCGAGGAGCCGACCGCGATCAAGCTCACCCGCGCCATCATCGAGGTCCCCAGCGTCATGGGCGAGACCCGTCGCAAGGACGGCGGTTGGGACTACATGCTCGACAAGGAGAAGAAGATCGGCTACGTCCGGATCTCCAACTTCGTCCAGTCGACCGGCGAGGACCTTCGCAAGGCGCTCGACGAACTGAAGGACCAGGACGTCAAGGGTCTGGTGCTGGACCTTCGCGACGATCCCGGCGGGCTCCTCTCCGCCGCCGTCGAGGTCGCCGATCTGTTCCTCTCCGAGGGGGACATCGTAAGCACCAAGGGCCGCAACACCATCCCCAAGTCCTACGTCGCCCAGCACGACAGCCCCTACGAAGACCTGCCGATGGTGGTCCTGGTCAACCAGAACTCCGCCTCGGCCTCCGAGATCGTCTCCGCGGCGCTTCAGGACCACAAGCGCGCGACGGTCGTCGGCCAGCGCAGTTACGGCAAGGGGTCGGTCCAGAACATCATGGAGCTTGAGGACGGCAACAGCGTCCTGAAGCTGACCGTCGCCAGCTACCACCGCCCCTCCGGCGAGAACATCCACCGCTTCCGCGACGCCAAGGTCACCGACAAGTGGGGCGTCACGCCCGACGAGGGGATGGAGGTCAAGCTCACCCCCGCGGAGTATCGCGACTGGTTCCTCGCCCGCCGCGCCAAGGACCTTCCCGCCCTCGCCAAGCTGAACGCGCCCAAGAAGCCGATGGAGACCCACTCCGACGCCGAGAAGGCCCAGGAGAACAAGGAGAAGGTCGAGACCAAGGACGTCCCCAAGGACGAGAAACCCCCGGCCGACCCGACCAAGCCCGAGCCCCCCAAGACCGTCGTCGCCCCCGAAACCGCGCCGCCGTTCGTCGACAAGGTGCTCGACAAGGCCCTGGAAGTCCTCAAGGCCAAGATCCAGGCCGCCGACGCCCCCCAGGCGGAAGAGGAAAAGGACAAAAAGGCCGCGTGACGAGCGCCGGCGCGACTTCTCTCGCCTTCTCCCCTTGAGGGAGAAGGTGGCCCGAAGGGCCGGATGAGGGGTC
>CALCIB010000051.1 GCA_937907525.1 uncultured Planctomycetales bacterium
GCTGGTAGGGGCTCATCGTCCCCGGGTCGACGTTGATGTAGGGGTCGAACTTCTGGAGCCTGACCGTCAGCCCGCGCTGCTCCAAAATCATCGCGATCGAAGCGCAGGTGAGCCCCTTGCCGAGCGAGCTGACCACGCCGCCCGTCACGAAGATATGCTTGGCCATCGCCTAACCTTGTGGGTGAGCCTGTCCGGGGAAAAGCCAAGTATACCCGACGCCGCCCCGCGCCGCGACGCCGCCTCGGTCCTCGGGCGTGGCTCTCGATTCCGGATTTTCTTGAAGACGCCGTCGGGACCGAACGGCCTTCCCCCCTCGCGGCGGAAGATGGCGATAATGTTCGGCGCGACTTGCCTATGTGGCGGGCCAAGCCGAGATCCCCCTTCTCCCACGAGGGGAGAAGGAGGGGATTCATGCCGGTCGTCGATGGCTTTCGATAGGGCGTGACGGCCTCACCTCGCCGGTTCGACGTCCTTGACGCAACGGAAGCCCAGGTGCGACATGCCGGAGTCGGTGGCGACGCCGTTGCGGGCGCTGGGGCGGTAGTTGGTGCAGTAGTTGGAGCTGCACAGGAACGAGCCGCCGCGGCTGACGCGCTTGGGTTGGTAGGGCTCCATGGGGTCGTAGCTCTTCGCGGGGCCCTTGGGGTCGACGGTCAATTCGCGGTCGCCGTCGAGGCGGTAGGCGTCGGGGCGGTACCAGTCGGAGCACCACTCCCAGACGTTGCCGATGGTGTCGTACAGGCCGTAGCCGTTGGGCTGGAACTGTTTTACGGGCGCGATCCGGGGGAAGCCGTCCTCGTCCTCGACGACCTCCGGGAAACGGCCTTGCCAGGTGTTGGCCATGCGCTTGCCGCCGGGGGCGAAGGAGTCGCCCCAGCCGTACCTCCAGTTCTCGTTGCCGCCGCGCGCGGCGCGTTCCCATTCGGCCTCGGTGGGGAGCCGCTTGCCGGCCCACTTGGCGTAAGCCTCGGCGTCCTCGAAGGCGACGTGGACGACCGGCGCGTCGTCCTTGCCGTCGATCGAGCTTCCCGGCCCCTCGGGATGCCTCCAGTCCGCGCCGATCACCCACCTCCACCAGTTCGAGACGTCGTCCAAACCGCCGGGGGGGAGCTTGCCGACGGGAGGGGTGAAGACGAGCGAGCCGGGTTGTAGCACCTCGTCGGCGGGCTTGGGGGTGCCGGGGGGGACTTGCTTCTTGAGCACTTCCCAGTCGACGGGGCGTTCGGCGGTGGTCTTGTAGCCGGTGGCCTCGACGAACTTTCGGAACTGGGCGTTGGTGACCTCGGTTCGATCGATCCAGAAACCGCGGACCTGGACCTTGTGGGCGGGGCGTTCGGAGTCGTGGGCGTCGCGGTCGTCGGTCCCCATGGTGAAGACGCCGCCGGGGACCCAGGCCATCCCCTCGGGTTCGGGCCCCGCCGGCCTGGCCTCCTGGGCCGTCGCGAAGCCGGCGCAAAGCGCCCACGCGAGCGCGGCCGCGACGAGACGGGCCGCCGTTTCCCCGCCGGGGGCGGTCCTCGAATTCCACGAACGCCGGAATGGTTTCGACATGGTTCCTCGGGCCTGTTCGGGCCAGCCGGAGGGCTTCCCCTGGTTCTCGGCCCCGGGCCGAGCCCCCTTTCCACATGCACGGGTCTTTAACTAACTGTATCGATCGGCCGCGGTCGTCGCAACCCGCCGCGACGGCCGCGACGGCCGACGCCGCTTCGTCGGGGGGGCGGCATGGATCACCCCGGAGGTTTGCGGCCGGCGACGGGGAGGACGACGCGGAAGCAGGAGCCCTCGTCGGGGGCGCTTTCGACCTCGATGCGGCCCCCCTGGTCCAGGACGATGCCGTGGCTGATGGAGAGGCCCAGGCCGGTCCCCTCGCCGGCGGACTTGGTGGTGAAGAACGGGTCGAAGACCTGCGCCAGGACGTCCGGGGTCATGCCGCAGCCGTCGTCGCGGATCTCGACCTGGACCGAGTCGTCGCGAAGGGCGGTGGCGACGACGATCCGGCCGCGGTCGCGGTGGCGGGCGTCGATGGCCTGCATGGCGTTGACCAGGAGGTTGAGGAAGACCTGGTTGAGCTGGGTCGGCGAGCCGGCGATCGGCGGGACGGCGTCGCCCTGGCGCTCGACCGCGATCCCGCGGCGGTCGAGCCGGCCCCGGGTCATCTCCAGGGCCTGGGAGATCGACTCCTGGACGTCGACCGAGCCGGGGCCCGCCGAGCCGCGGTCGCCGCGGGCGAAGCCGCGGAGGTTGTGGACGATGTCGGCGACGCGGCGCGCGCCCTGGCGGGTGCTGTCGAGCACCCGGCAAAGGTTCGCCTTGACGTAGGCCAGGTCGCACTCCTCGTCGAGCGCCCGGATCGTCTCGGCCAGCTCGGGCCGGGCGGCGGCCAGGACGTCGAGGCCCGACTCGTGACAGGCCAGGACCTCCAGAAGCGCGCGGACGTCGCGGTCGAGGACGGCCAGGTTGTTGGAGACGTAGGCCAGGGGGTTGTTGATCTCGTGCGCGACGCTGGCCGAGAGCATGCCCAACGACGCCAGCTTCTCCGACTGCACGACCCGGGCGTGCATCTGGCAGCGATCCTGGAACTGGCCGATCTGGGCGCCGAGGATCGCGGTCATGGCGAGCAGCCCGGCGTCCTCGGGCCGCGGATCGCGACAGAAGAACCCCAGCACGCCGACGCACTCGCCGCGCAGGCTCACCGGCGCCCCGAAGGCCGAGCGCAGGCCGTCGGCGCACAGGGCGCGGCAGAGCGGGCAGGATTCCGCCTGAGTCTCCAGTCCGGCGATCCACAGGGCCGCGCGGTCGTTCCAGACTCGGCCGGCCAGCGACTCCCCCGGCGCGAACGCGCCCGAGCGGAGGGTTTCCTCCAGGGGCGCGGATTCGCCGCCGGCGGGGCGCCAGACGGTCAGGCAGCGCGCCTTTCCGGCCGCGGCGTCGACCCGCCAGAGGACCGCCAGGTCCCATTCCAGGTTCTCGGCGACCGCCTGAAGGATCCGGGGGGCCGCCTCGCCGAGCGAGTCCGACTCGGCCAGGACCCTCGTGGCGGCGATCTCGGCGGCCAGCCGCTGCTCGGCCCGCTTGCGGGCGGTGATCTCCTGAAACACGGCCACGCCGCCGCGGACCGCGCCGGCGTCGTCGCGCAGGGGGCGCGCCTCGACCACCAAACAGCGACCGCGCTGGAGGCTGGGGTGGCCGATCATGATCTCGGCGCCCTCGATCGTCTCGCCGCGGCGGGCGCGCTGGAGCGGAAGCTCGGAGAGGTGGAACGGCCTGGGGACGCCGATCGGGTACAGGGGCGGAGGACGCAGCCGGGGAGGATTCGCGCCGCGGTCGTCCCCGGTCAGGCCCAGAAGCCGCCGGGCCGCGGGGTTCATCAAGGGCAGGCTGCCGTCCACGGTGGCGACGACGACCCCCTCGCTCATCGACGCCAGGACCGAGCGGAGCACGTCGGTCTGCTCCCGGAGCGCCGCCTCCGAGCGGGCCAACTCGCCGGCGCGGCGGTCGAGCACCTCGTTGAGCCGGTGGACCTCGCGAATCTGCTGGAACCGGGCGATCGCCCGGCCGGCGTGTCCGGCCAGGGTCTCCAGCGGGCGAAGGTCCACGCCGGCCGGGGCCAGGACGTCGCGGGTGGCGACCTGAAGCGTCCCCAGCGGTTCGCCGCCGCCGGCCATCGGCAGGATGATCTGGCCGTGGAAACCCGCGCGGTCGACGGCCTCGTGGTCGCAGCGGGGGTCGACCGTCGCGTCCGGGACGACGACGGCGCGGCCCTCGCGAACCACCCTCGCCAGCACGTCCGGCCCGTCCAGGGGGCGGACGGTCTCCCCGACGATCGCGTCCATGCCGCCGCCGCCGCGGACGCCGCGGATGACGCCGGCCTCGCGGTCGACCAGCGAGATCAACGCCAGGTCGTAGCCCAGCCGCGAGCAAAAGGCCAGGACCGACTCGAACGTCCGCTCCAGGGTCTCCGATTCCGCCGGCGAGGTCGAGATCCGGAAGAAGTCGCCCAACAGGTCGCGCGCCGCCTCCAGATCGGCGGTGCGCTCCCGGATCCGCGTCTCCAGCTCGGCGCGCGACCGCGCGAGCTGGTCGGTCATCCGCGCGAAGCTCGACTCCAGGACGCCCACCTCGTCGCGGGAGGCGACGGCGATCGGGGTGTCGAGCCGGCCGTCGGCCACCGCCTCGGCCGCCTCGGAGAGCCGCAGGATCGGCCGCGACAGCCGGCGGGCGAGGACGTACGACGCCCCCAGCCCCAGCGCCAGGATCGCCCCGCCGATCGTCGCCATCAGCCGCCGCAGCCGATGCACCGGCGCGTACGCCTCGTCGGCGTCGATCTTCACCACCACCCCCCAGCCGGCGTAGCCCAGCGGGCGGTAGGCCGCCAGGATCGGTTGGCCGAGACGGTCGGCGGTGCGCGTCAAGCCCGCGCGGCCGGCGAACGCCTCGGCCATCGGGCCCATCCGCGAGAGCGGGAACCGGATCGCCTCGGGCTCCTCGCGAGGCGGGAACAGGAGCCGGACCGAGTCCCCCTCCGGGACGCCGATGAGGACCTCCCCGGTCCGTCCCAGCCATCGCGGGTTGGACAGCTCGGCCTCCACCTCGGACAGGTCGATCAACGCCGAGAGCCGCCCCAGGACCTCCCCGGAGCGCGACGCGACGGGAGCCGCGAACACGGCGGCCTGGCCCGCCGCCGCGATCGGCGTCGCGCCGCCGCTTTCCGCGGCCGCGGCGTCCGCCGGGATCAGCGCCAGGTCCTCGCGCGGGCCGCCGCCGGCCACGAACCCGCCGTCGGACGACTCCAGCCGCAACGCCCGGACGCCCGGCTCGGTCTCGCGGACGTCGTCCAGGATCGCCTGGACCTCCGCGGCGGAGTACGTCTCGATCGACGACGGCCGCATCCGCGGGTCCAGAAGCGCCCGCAACCGCCATCGCCCCGCCATCAACGCCAGCCGGTCCTCCTCGCGCTCCATGGCCGTCAGCAGGAACGTCTGGCGGTCGTCGGCGGTCGCGGAGAGCCGCTCGTCGATCTGCCGAGTGACGATCCGGCCGACGTACAGGCTGCACGCGACGGTCAACGCCCCCGCGGTCAGCGCCACCAGGAAACCGACGAACAGCGTCTGCCGGGCCACCAGCGACCGCCGCGGCCACGCCCCGGACGCGGCCGACGACGCGCGCCGGAGACCGTCGCTGGTGGACGCCTGGTCGGTCGTCGTGGTCATCCGGGTGCCTCCCGCCCGCCCCGACGCCGGGACGGTCAGTCGCGCAAGATCGGGAACTCGGTCACGCGCAGGTCGGTGCAGCCGTACGGCGCCAGCGTCAGCGTCTCAAGCGGCGCGGCGCTCGCCACCGGGCTCTTCGGCGGCGGCGCGGCGGCCCCGCGCTCCAGCCCCCAATCCTCTAGTCGGCGAGCCCGGACCTCCGCGACGATCCGGACCCCCTCCGCCGAGAACGCCGGCGCGCCCGCGGCCGGCTGGACCCGGCGGAACTTCACGGCCTCCTCGATCCGCTCGGGCGCAAGCTCAAGCGCGTAGTTCCACGCCGACCTCGGCAGCACCTCCCAGTCGGCGAACCGCGGCCCGTCCTTGATCTTCCGCCACTCGGGCTTCACCGGCAGGGCGAAGACCAGGGGGCCGCGGACGACCGTCGCGGAGCCGTTGAAGCCGCGGCGCGCCTCGACCTCCGACGGCAGCTCCAGGCGGATCGTCGCCGTCCCGCTCCACCGGGCGTCGAGCGTCCGGTAGCACGCGCCCGGCCCTTCGCGCGCCAGGTCGGCCGCGTCGCCGGTCCTGAGCTTCGGCGGGCCCAGCGTGAACGGGACGTCCGACGCCGACACCAGCGGCGTCCGCGTCCACGAGGGCACCCGCAACTCCAGCGGGAACCGCATCGGCTCGGGGACCGTCACCGCGATCTCGACCGCGTCGCCGAAGGGGTACTCGGTCTTCACCTCCAGCCGGACGGGCTTCCCCCGGATCTCCGTCGTCACCGCGCAAGGCGCGTAGGCGGCGACGGCCAGGCCCCCCGCGGGGGTCTTCATCCACAGGTGGGTCGTCAGCTTGGGCCATCCTTGATGGAAGTTGGCCGTGCAGCAACCGAAGTTCGGCTCCAGGCCGAAGAGGTTCGAGTCCGGCCCGTTGGTCGCGAAGACGTGCTCTCCCTCGCGGACGCAAAGGACCTGGTTGACCTGCTGGTCGTATTGATGCGCCGTCATGTCCTTCTTGAACGTCGCCGGCAGCGCGTTGTAGGCGATCCGCTCCAGGCGGTCGCCCAGCCGGGCGTCGCCCAGGATCGCGATCGACGCCTCCAGCGAGTACGTCGCCTCCACCACCGCGCACAACTCGGTCCCCTGCGACGGGCTCCGCCCGGCGACGTGCTCGTCGCAGGAGAACATCCCGGTCGCCTGGCCGTGGAAGCGATCCAGGACGTCGAGCATGTCGAAGATCGCGTCGCGGTCGCCGACGTCCCCCGAAAGTCGCGATCGGACCGGGCCGAACTTCCAGCCCATCGCCGTGTTGACGCCGTGGCTGAGCATCCCGAACCCGCTCGTCAGCCGATCCGTCAGCCGATAGTCCTCGAACTGCGCCCGCCAGTCGTGGGCCTGCCCCATCGCCTTCCTCGCCGCGGCGATCAGCGCCGGGTCGCCGGTTCGGTCGTACAGGGTCGTCAGCGCCAGAACGTAATCGGCGGCGCGGACCTTGGCCCACTCGTACAGCGGCGTCTCGTCGAGAACGCGATCGATCCGGCCGGCGCACTTCACGAGCGCCGGGACCACGCGGGGGTCGCCGGTCGCCTGTTCGTACTGGATCAGCGCCTTGTACAAGGGGAAGAGCGGCCAGACGTCGTAAGCGGCGTGCTTCTGGGAGTCGCCCACCGGGCCCAGCCAGCCGTCGTCGCGCTGATGGTCGAGGATGTAGTCGATATAGCGCTTCACCTTGGCCTTGAGGGCGTCGTCGTCCAGCAGGAACGCCAGGGGGACCGCGCCATCGAGCCAGTACGGCACCCGCTCCCAGCCCTCGGCCTCGCCGCCGATCCAGGCGCTCTCCTTGATGTCCGGCCAGTATTCGTCGAGGCTGCCGCCGAGCCCCCTCGCCTGGGTCTCAAGCTGGGTCTTGAGCCACCCCGTCGGCCGGATCGCCCCCACCGGCAGCGGCTGGAGCGCCAGGGGGCGGACGGCCGGCTCGTCGGCCGCGGCGACCATGCAAGACCACAATCCGAGGCCCATGGGGACCAACCAGGCGAGACGGCGACGGACGCGATTCATGACGGGGCGTTCCCTCCGAAGTGCGAGGCGACCAGGCGCCCCTCGATCGAGATTAAGACTATTGTAGGCTCGGCGCCGGCGGTCTGGCCAGAACGACGCGGAAGAGCGATTCATTCAAGCAACGATCGATGCGCCTCCAGAAGCGCCGCCAGTCGCTCCATCGGCAGGCCGACGACGTTCGAGAAGCTCCCCCGCGCCACCGTCACGAACGGGTCGCCGTCCTGCACGCCGTAGCCGCCCGACTTCCCCTCCCAGCGGCCCGAATCGAGATACGCGGCCCGCTCCGCGTCGGCGAGCGCGCGGAACCGCACCACGCTCGTCTCCACCGCGCCGACCCATTCGTCGCGATCGCCTCGATGGAGGCAAAGCCCGGTGATCACGTCGGCCTCGCCCCCCTCCTGAAGCCGGATCATCCGCTCGGCGTCGGCCCGGTCGATCGGCTTGACGAGGATCTCGGCGCCGACGGCGCAGACCGTGTCGGCGGCCAGGACCAGCCCCGACCCCCGCCGCCGGGCCACCGCGCGGGCCTTCCGCCACGCCAACCCCGTGGCGTACTCGCCGGGGTCCGCCCCCGGCCCCGGCCCCGGCTCCTCCACGTCCGACGGATCCACCTCGAACCCGTACCCCGCCTCCTCCAGCAACCCCCGCCGCCTCGGCGACGCGCTGGCCAGGATCAAGCCGCGCACGATCATCTCGTCCTCCCAACCCCTTGCGAACCCCCGCCGCGATCCACGCTCCAGGATAATCCGCGCCGTTTTCCGAACAACCGCTTGACGGACAAGACGAGCCGTCTTATGATGCCCCAAGACAAGGCGTCTGATACGGAGGGAACGAACGATGGGGCGAGAAGACGGGGACGCGACGGACGCCGAACTGGCGTTGTTGACGGCGTTGTGGGACCACGGCCCCGCGCCGATCAGGAGCCTGGCGGAGCGGATCTACGGCGACGCGGGGCCCTCGGCCGACGCGACGGTGCGGAAGCTGTTGGAGCGGTTGGAGGCGAAGGGGTGCGTCGTCCGCGACCGCTCCGGCGGCGTCCACGTCTTCAGCGCCGCGGTCGAGCGCGGCGAGTTGATCGGCCGTCGCCTGAAGGCGGTGGCCGACTCGCTTTGCGGCGGCTCGCTGGCGCCCTTGCTGACGCATCTGGTCGAGGGCGAGGCGCTCTCGGCCGGGGACCGCGCGGAGCTACGGTCGTTGATCGACCGGCTCGACCGCGGCAAGAAGCGGCGTCCGGGGGCCTGACGCATCAAGGGAGGCTTTCCCATGGAAGACGTGTTGCGGACGGGCCTTTCCAACGCCCTGACGGCCGCCCTGATGGGTGCGGTCGTCGCGACGCTCTCGCCGCTGTTGTCGCGACGCCCCGCGGTCCTGCACGCCCTTTGGGCCCTGGTCCTGCTCAAGCTGGTGACGCCGCCGCTGTTCGAGATCCCCGTCGGACGGTTCGAGACCGAGCCGGCCGCGGTCGGGATCGAGAGACCCGCGCCGGCCGAAAACGTGGAATTCGAGCCGCTCGATTGGGGCTGGCTCGACGCGCCCGAGATCGTGACGTTTCAGCCGGAGGTCGCGCGATCGGAGCCCCCGGAGATCGAAGCCGCGTCGCCGTGGCGGTTGCTGGGCTGGGTCTGGCTGACGGGGGCGGTGGCGACGGTCCTGATCGCGGGCTCGCGGATTCTTCGGTTCCATCGCCGGCTTCGCGACGTCGCGCCGGCGGGGGCCGCGGTGGAGGCCGAGGTCGCGGCCCTGGCGGCCGGGATGGGCCTGCGCCGCGCCCCTCGGGTCGACGTCGTCGACGCCCGCGTGCCGCCGATGGTCTGGTCCCTCGGCGCGAGGCCCCGGCTGATCCTGCCGCGGTCGCTCTGGAATGGGCTCGACGCGCGGCGACGGACCCTCTTGTTGACTCACGAATTGGCCCACCTGAAGCGTGGGGACCATCGCCTGCGGTGGCTCGAACTGACGGCGACGGTCCTCTACTGGTGGCTCCCGGTCGTCTGGTGGACGCGCCGCGCCCTCCGGGACGTCGAGGAGCAATGCTGCGACGCCTGGGTCGTCTGGATGTTCCCCGACGACGCTCGCGCCTACGCCGAGACCCTGCTGGACGCGGTCGATTTCCTGACCCCCGATGCCCCGCCGGCCCCGCTTTTGGCGAGCGGGTTCGGCAAGGCTCGACACCTGAGAAGGAGGCTGACGATGGTGATGCAAGGCAAGACCCCCAGGACGCTGGGATGGACCGGCTCGCTGGGCGCCCTGGCGCTGGCGGGCGTCCTGCTCCCCCTGGGCCCCGCCTGGGCCCAGAAGGCCCCCGAAGGCGAACAGGCGCTGACGGTCACGTTCAAGGCGGTCGACGACGAGAAGGACAAGGCCGAGGGCCGTCGCGCCCGAGAGGGCGACCAGCCCGAGGGCCGCCGCGCCCGGGAGGGCGATCAACCCGAGCGCCGCCGCGATCGGGAGGGCGACCAGCCCGAGGGCCGCCGCGCCCGTGAGGGCGACGACCCCTTCAAGGCCGATCACGAACGCCCCGAGTTCGCCGCGGCGCGGAAGAAGGTCGAGGAGCTGCAAAAGGATCTGGTCAAGAAGCAGCGCGCGATGGCCGAGGCCGCGCGGAAGCTGGTCGCGGCCCAGCAAGACCTAGCCCGGATCGGCGGCGACCTTCCGTTCGGCCCGGGCGCCGGCTTCGGCGGCCCGTTCCGCGGGTTCGGCCCGATGGGACCCATGGGCCCGATGACTCCTCGCATCGCCGAGGGCCGCGCCATCCTCCGCGGCCCGGAACGCTCCGAGGAGAAGGCCCGCATCGACGCCCTGGAAAAGAAGCTCGACGAGGTCCTCAAGCGGCTTGAAGAGCGGAACAAGTCCGAGGACGATGGGGAGAAGTGACGCGGTCGCGACGATCGATCAATTCCCCTCGCGACGCGGCCGGGACCGTCTCCCGCCGCGTCGCGCCGTTTCGAACCCGCGTTTGAATCCGGAGTTGGGAACCACGGAGACACGGAGGACACGGAGAGGGGAATGAGTTCGAGAGGAAAACCCGATTCCTTCGTCCTTGAAGAATTCCGCTGACCGTCACGGATTTTGGGGTGGCGAACATAACGGCCTTCCCCCCTCGCGGGGGAAGGTGGCCCGAAGGGCCGGATGAG
>CALCIB010000052.1 GCA_937907525.1 uncultured Planctomycetales bacterium
CTCCCTCAAGGGGAGAAGGCCGTTAAGCGCCGGCTTGCGTGAGAGTCGCACGCGGGATCCGATAAGTGTCGGGTCGTCAGCCCTTCCCATATTCCGAGTCGAAAAGCGGCGTCAGCTTCGCTTGGCCTCGGCCATGCTCGCGCCCACGGCCCTCAACAGGGAGATCAGGGCGTGGTGGCCGCGACGGACGTCGGGATCCCAGGCGAACTCCCTGATCAGTTTCCAGAGTCCCGGCGGGTCGGGTTGCGGGGTCGCGCCGGCCTCAAGGCCCTGGGGGATCGCCGAGACCAACGCGGCGAGGGTCTCCGGCGGAATGGACCCGAAGGTGTTGAGCAGGACGAACAGGTTGCGAAGGCCCCGGATCGTTTCCGGGGTGTTGGCGGCCTCGACGGCGATTCGAATGACCTGGTCGCGCGACCCCGCCGCGCCGCGGAGGAGGTCGAGCGTGCCGTGGTCGTGGAGTTTCTGGAGCAGGTCCAGCCCGGCCAGAAGCGCCTCGGCGTGTTCGAGCGGGGCGTCCCGAAGCCTGGCCTCGAGTTCGGCGCGAGGATCGCGGGGGGGCGTTTGCAAGAGGATCGGCTGGGCCATGGCCTTCACTCCCTGTTCGCTGGGGTCGTTCGCGACGCCTTGGGGATCGCGGCGCCGGGCATGGAGTAGTCCGCCCTCCGCCACTTGCGCTCGACCTCCACGCCGCGTTGGGGGGTGGGAGATCCGAAGCGGAAGTTGTTGGGGGGTTGGGGGTTGTCGCCGATCTCCGGCAGTACCCGCATGCGCACGGAGTTTTCCTTGTAGGCGGGGGTGTGGGTCGGCGTGTCGGTGTGGCTACTGGTCAGCAGGTTCACGCCGTTCTCGGTGGAGTTCAGCGGCATGTAGAGTTCCCTCCCCCGGACGCGGTCGGTCACCAGGGCGCGAAGCCGGAGCTTGCCGTAGCGCGAGGTTAACTCCACGAACGTCCCACTTTGAATCCCCCGCTCCTCGGCGAGTTCCGGGGAGACCTCCAGGAAGACGTCGGGAGTCATCCAGCGGATGCCGTCGACGCGGTAGGTCAGGTTCCCCTCGTGGAAGTGTTCCAGGATCCGGCCGTTGTTCAGGTGCAGGTCGTACTCCTCGTCGGGCCGCTCGACCGGCTCGCGCGGGGTCAGGGGGTAAAGCCTGGCCTTGCCGTCGGGGAAGGGGAAGTCCTTGACGTAGAGCAAGGGCTGGTCGGTCCCGTCGGCCGCGACCGGCCATTGCAACGACTCGTACCCCTCCAGCCGATCGTAGGAGACGCCGGCGAACATCGGCGTGACCGCCGCGATCTCGTCCATGATCTCCGAGGGGTGCTTGTAGTCCCAGTTCGCGCCCATCCGGTTGGCGAGATCCCGAAGGATCACCCAGTCGGGCCGACAACCCGTTAGGGGCTCGAAGACCTGATGGAAACGCTGAAACCTGCGCTCGGTGCTGACGAAGGTGCCGTCCTTCTCCAGGCTCGGGGCCGCGGGGAGGACGACGTCGGCGTAACGACAGGTGTGGCCGAAGAAGACGTCCTGCACCACGAAGAACTCCAGCTTCTCGAACGCGGCCCGGACGTAGTTGGAGTTCGAGTCGACCAGGCTCATCTCCTCGCCGAAGATGTACAGCGACTTGAGTTTGTCCTCGTGGATCGCGTCGACCATCTGGTGGTTGTCGAGCCCCGGCTCCGGCGGCGGCTCGACCCCCCAGACGGCCTTGGCCCGCGCCCGGACCTCGGGATCCTCGACCGACTGATAACCCGGCAGGTTGTTGGGCATGCAGCCGTGGTCGCTGGCGCCCTGGACGTTGTTGTGGCCGCGGAGGGGGTACGCGCCGGTCCCCGGCCGCTTGTAGTTGCCGGTGACCAGCAGCAGGTTCGAGATCGCCGTCGACGTGTCCGAGCCCATGGTGTGCTGGGTGACCCCCATCGCCCAACAAGCGCAGACCTTGTCGGCCTCGGCGATCATCCGGGCCGCCTTCTTCAAGGTCTCGACCGGAATGCCGCTTCGTTTCTCGGCGAGTTCGAGCGTGAACGGTTCGAGACTCGCGCGGTATTCCTCCAGCCCGTCGACCCACCGGGCGAGGAACGCCTGGTCCGCGAGGCCCTGGTCGAGGATGTATCGGGTGATCGCGGTGAGCCAGATCAGGTCGGATCCGGGGCTGGGGCGGATGAACAGATCGGCCCGACGCGCCATCTCGTGCTCGCGGAGATCGGCGACGATCAGCTTCTGGCCGCGGAGCTTGTGCGCGCTTTTGATCCGGGTGGCCAGCACGGGATGGCTCTCGGCGGTGTTGCTGCCGACGATCAGGACCAGGTCGGCCTGGGCGATGTCGGAGATCGAGCCCGAGTCGCCGCCGTGGCCGACGGTGCGGAAGAGGCCGACCGTCGCCGGGGCCTGGCAGTACCGCGAGCAGTTGTCGACGTTGTTGGTGCCGACCACCGCGCGGGCCAGCTTCTGCATCAGGTAGTTTTCCTCGTTGGAGCACTTCGACGAGGAGACGAACGCCAGGGCGTCGGCGCCGTCGCGGGCCTTGATCTCCGCGAACCGCCGGGCGACCAGGCCGAGCGCCTCGTCCCAGGAGGCCTCGCGGAAGGCGTCCCCCTCGCGAATCAGGGGCTTGGTCAGGCGGTCCTCGCCGTTGACGAAGTCCCAGCCGAACTTCCCCTTCACGCAGGTGGAGATCCCGTTGGCCGGGCCGTGCTCCGGCTGGACCTTGAGGATGTGGCGGCCCTTGGTCCAGACGTCGAAGCTGCAACCGACGCCGCAATAGGTGCAGACCGTCTTGGTCCGCCGGACCCGCGACTCCCGCATCGCCGATTCGGCGTCGGACGTGCTCATCAGCGGGCGATACCCGGTCTCCGGCTCGACCGCCTTGACGATGCCGATCATCTTGTCGAGCGTCACTTGCGGCAGCCCGGTCAGGAAGCCGGCGCGGCCGAGCATCCCCGTCTCCATCAGGGCGTTGCACGGGCAGACCGTCACGCAGTGCCCGCAGGAGACGCAACTCGATTCGCCGATCGGCTTGCCGCCGTCCCACAGGACGCGGGGGTGCTCGTCCTCCCACCGGATCGACAGCGTCTCGTTGACCTGCACGTTCTGGCACGCCTCCACGCAGCGCCCGCAGAGGATGCACTGGTCGGGGTCGTACCTGTAGAACGGGTTGGAGAAGTCCTTCTCGTAGGGCTTGGGGCGAAACGGGACGGTCGGGTGCTCGACCCTCAGATCCTTGGTGGTGTTGTGGATCGTGCAGTCGCCGTTGTTGAAATCGCAGACGGTGCAGTATAGGTCGTGGTTGCCGAGCAGGCGGTTGAACGCCTCCAGGCGCGCGGCCCTGGCGGCGGCCGAGTCCATGGCCAGGACGTTCATGCCGTCGGCCGCCCGGACCCCGCAGGCCCGAACCATCTCGCCGTCGACCTCCACCAGGCAGGTGTCGCACGTCTGAATCGGGCCGAGCTGGGGATGGTAACAGACGTGGGGGAATTCGATTCCGGTCGCGATGATGACGTCGATGAGCCGTTCACCGCCATCGACGTCCCGAACCACTCCGTCGAGCGTCAGCTTTCCCACGGTCAACCTCCCAAATTCGAGCGAGGCGGACGACTCCCGCGCCGACGGCCCGCGCGCGATCAGCAGACGAGGGCCGTCGTCCGGGTCGTTCCCCATCGGTGGAGTCGTGGCGGCGTTCCCGACGACCGGCGTGACAAGGACGGGCGGTCGCGAACCCGCGGACTGTAGCAGATCCGGCGCGCCGGCCGAAAGAGGCGTCCCCGCGCGAGAGCTTCGGGCCCGCGGCCCGCTTGACGCCGCGGCCGCGGGGTCTTACACTCAATCGCTTGCCAAGACGTCGGCGCGCCCCGCCGGGCGGGGCCCTCGCGACCTCCCTTTCATCGCAACCGGCCGAGGACGGAAAGTTTTATGCCGAGGAAGAAGTTCGGACGCAACCGCAAGAACCGCTGCCGGTTCTGCACCAAAGAGGGCTGCCCCCGCCCGGCCTATGTCGACTACAAGGACATCGGCCTCCTGAAGAAACTCTGCACCAACCAGAGCAAGATGTTCTCCCGCAAGCGGAGCGGCAACTGCGCCGCCTTCCAGCGCGCCTCCGCGGCCGCCGTCAAGCGCGCCCGCTTCATGGCCCTGCTCCCCTACGTCGGCGAGTAAGCCCGGCCCGGCGCTCAGCCGCCCATGTACGGGGCGTAGAACGCCTTGAACCCGCGCTCGACCTCGTCGATCGGGACGCCGAGGCGGTCCTCCAGGGACCGCCCCGACCCCCGCTTGATCCGGCCGCGGTAGGCGTCCTGGACGTAGTCCAGGAACGCCTCCCGACGCGCCTCGTCGTCGGCCCCCATCAAGTACACCGCCAGGGCCGTCGCCTGCTGGTAGTTGACGAAGATCCGCGATCCCCGGTTGAACGCCGCCTGGTCCTGTCGCAGAAACTCCGAAAGCGGTAGGAACTTGCCCGCCCCCAACGACTTGACCCCCTCCACCAGCCGCGGACCCACCAACCCGCCGATCTCCAACGTCCCATCCTCCAGCCGGGTCGCCGTCTCGAAATACGTCCCCAACCCCTCGAACACCCAGTAATCACCCGTGTTGCTTAAAAAAGCGTTCGGGCCGGCCGACTCGAAGAGGAGCTGGTGGGAGACCTCGTGGTAGAGGGTCGATTCGACGGGGAGTTGGCCGTCGGGATCGCGGAAGAAATAGGCCGGGCGACGGTTCCCCTTGGCGTGGCCGCGAGGGTCGTAGTAGCCCAGGCTCTCCGCGCCCACGCGCGGGCCGGCGACGGGGCGCAGGCGTTCCTGGTACTCGGCGCGGTCGGCGTAGTAGATCACCTGGTGTGGGCGGTGGTTCGCGTCGGGCTGGAGCGTGGGGGACTTGAAGCGGCGGGCCAGGGGGAGATCGTCGCCGACGACGTCGGCCATGATCGTGAAGAAGGCGTCGTGGAACGCCTCCAGGCGGCGGCCGAAGGCGATGGCCTCGGCGAGCGGCACGTCGGCGCGGATGGCGAAATGCTCGGTGTTGATCTGCCAGGGGTTGCGCCAGGTGGAGCGGAGCCGGTCGGCCTCGGCGGCGGGAAGCCAGGCGGTCGGCTTGCCGCGGACGAAGGGGGCGGGTAGCTCGCCCAGTTCCAGGCGGGGGACCCAATCCTCCGGGACCCAGCCGAAGACGGGGTGGCGGACGTTGCCGTCCTTGAGCCGGCCGACGGCGAAGGGCTTCGCCCAGCCCCCCTCGAAGGGGACGTAGCCCAGCAGGCGGCGGGTCTCGGGGTGGTCGGGGAGGCGGGCGACGGTCTCCCGAAGCGCGGTCGCCGCCCGGGCCATGTGGGGCGGGGTCGCGTCCGCCGCCTTGCGGGCCAGCTCGAAGAACGCCTCGCCGACGGGTTCGCGGATCGCGTCGAGTTCGCCTCGCCAGGCCGATTCGGACGTCGCCGGCTTCGATCCCGGCTCGACGACCTCCGGCAGCGGATCGAACCGCGCGCCGGGGCCGTCGATGGGTTTGGGCGCGACCTTGCGGACCTCGGCGGCCCCCTTCGTCTCGCCTTCCTTCTCCAGCCGATCGGCCAGAACCTTAAGCGCCTCGGCCTCCCTGGCGAGCAGAGCCCGCGATTCGGCCGCGAGCGCCCGGCCGACGTCGTCGCCGGTGGTCGGAGGAGGGACCTGGAGCGTCAGGGAAAGAGCGGCGAGCAGCGCGTACGTCATGCCGTCTTGGCTCCTGAAAATCGGTGACGCGGGGAGAATACGTGGAACTCAAGCAAAACCAGATTAGGTCCGCGGATTACGCGGATCAACACAGATTGAATTCGATTGTTTAAATTAAATCTGTGTTAATCTGCGTAATCTGCGGATGGTTCTTCTCTTCGGCTGGACGACGGCCGTTTCGCAAGATGATCGATCCATGTATATCGGGGCTTGGGCTCGCGGCCTTCGGTCCCGTTCCATTATGCCGCGCCGGGAAGTGGGGGGACGGTCGGTTGGGGTGGACGGGTCGGGCGCGGGCTCGCACAATGCCGGGGCCGCGACGGACGCGGGGTCGGGTCTGATTCCAGGGAAGGGGGTCGAGATGCTCGCGAGGCGTCCTGGACTGGGGATGGCGCTGGGGCTGGCGGTCGGGACGGCGTTGGGCGCCTGGTTGGCGGGCGGGACGTCGCGGCCGATGCTGGCGGGAGGGGGCGACCGCTCCGGCGAGTCGATCGTCGCCACCGGGCCGGTCTCCGTCCGTTACGACGAGGGGACCAAGGTCCAGATCCCGGAGGAAGCGCTCTACTTTCTGGATTACAAGGCGGGCCGCCTCAAGGCCACGATCCCGTCGTTTCGGACCACGACCGCCGGGACGACCCGCCACCTGGACGCCTTCTGCGAGCGCGACCTGGCGACCGACTTCGGGCTCGACCTCGACACCGGGCCGCGGCCCCGGTTCCTGATGACGACGGGACAACTCGGCATCATGGGGGCCGGCTGGGCGCCGTTGTACGTGATCGAGACGACGACCGGCAAGGTGGGCGTCTACCGGGTCCAGCAGTTGTACGGGGTCCGCAACCGGCTTCGCCTCGACCTGCTCCAGATGGAGTCGACCGACGCGGGCGAGACGACGGCGAGCGTCGCGCCCGGCCTCCCGGACCTCCCGCCGGCCCGCTGAGAGTCGGTCCCACAAGGGCGTCGCGGCCGAAATAACGGCCTTCCCCCCTCGCGGGGGAAGGTGGCCCGAGGAACGCCGCCGAAACAACTTCCCGTGAACGACCCGAGAGAGAATATCCACAGATTTATCAGATTAACACAGATTAAATTGAATTTTCCGATCTGAATCTGCGTCAATCTGGGTAATCCGTGGATGAATTCCACGACGGAGAAGGCGCCGGCCGTCTACGAGGCTCTTGATTCCCCGGATTTACGGTTCGAGGCCACGCGAGTCGACCCCGGAGAATTCCCGGAAGTTATTTCGGCAGCGTTCCAAGGGCCGGATGAGGGGGGCGAGCGAGAAAGCCGTCGGGCGCCGGCGTCCGCCAAGCGGGACTCCGCCGAATGTCACCGGCCTTCTCGCGTGTCATCCCCTCATCCGACCGCTGCGCGGTCTGTCTTCCCCCGCGAGGGGGGAAGATCGTGATGGTCGCCCTTCACCCACTTAGGGGACGGACTCTGATCGTCGGCGGGGGTCAGTATCCGGCCGTCGGGGCGACGGGGCCGCCGATCGGCCGCGATCCCGTCGCGCCGCCCGGCGGCGCCATCGCCGGCGCGCCGCCCCCTTCGCCGCCGCCCGCGGGGGCCTCGCCGCCGCCGTCCTCCAGGATGGGACCCTCGCCGTAGGGGCGGGCCTCCTGCTTGTCGAGCAGCCACTTGCCGCGGGGGTCGAACAGGTTGACCCGCATGAGCTGGTTGCCCGTCTTGCCGTAGGTGCTGTACGGGTCACGGGCGCCGGCGCCGTAGCGGGCGAAGACGTCGCCGGTGGTGGCCTGGAAGAAGCCCAGCCAGCCGTGGTCGATCCCGAAGCCGAACGGCGGCTTGGTGTCGTACTCGATGTAGCCGAACATCTTCTTATGCACCGGCGAGGCGTGGAACGCCAGCAGGATGACGGCGAAGGTGACGATCGTGGCGCCGAACCCGAAGACCAGCCGGACGAGGTGGAAGACCGGGGTCGGGAACCGGACCATCGCCGGCCCCAGCGACTCGGTCGCCAGCCTCAAGAGCAAGGTCGACGCGCAGAAGATCAACATGATCGCCACCGGCTCGGAGAAGCTCATGATGAAGCCGACGCCGGTGGAGTCGATCACGTCGGCCAGGGGCTCGAAGAAGTTGAACGCGATCATGCCGCCGAAGACGACGTTGAAGAACATCAACGCCGCCCCCCACGCCCCCTCGCTCGTCAAGACGTAGGTCATGAAGAGGATCAGGGCGACCAGGAGCGTGTCGAGCAAGGCCGGAGGCATGGCTGGAATCCCGTGGGGCTGGTGTGGTCGGGGGCGTTGGGAGGCCGCACATCAGGGCTTCGAGGCTAGCGTATCGGCCTTCCCCCCTCGAGGGGGAAGGTGGCCCGAAGGGCCGGATGAGGGGGAGAACGCGCCAGGAAGCCATCGGGTGTCAGAGCCGTTCAGGCGGGCTTTCGCGAATCCCGAAGGCGCTCTTGCTCGTCATCCCCCTCATCCGACCGCTTCGCGGTCTGTCTTCCCCCGCGAGGGGGGAAGTGGGACGGACGCTTGCTTACTTGACGACGCGGAGCAGTTCCTCGATCGACGTGCGGCCCTGGATCACCTGGCGGAGGCCGTCCTCCTGAAGGTAGATCATGCCGCCGCGGCGAGCCTCGGCCTTGATCTTGGTCAACGAGGGGTTCTCGCGGAGCATCTCGCGGATCGGCTCGCTGATGACCAGAAGCTCGAAGATCCCGGCGCGGCCGAAGTAGCCGGTGCCGCCGCAGACCGGGCAGACCTGCTCGGGGTTCTCGGGGCGGCGGTAGAAGACGTCCACCTTGTCGGCGGGGAGGTTGGCCTTCTTCAAGAACTCGGGCTTGGGCTTGTACGGCTCCTTGCACGCCTCGCACAAGAGCCTGACCAGCCGCTGCGCCAACACGGCGGAAAGCGCCGAGGCGATCATGAACGGCTCCACCCCCAGATCCAACAGCCGGAAGAGCGCCGTGACCGCGTCGTTGGAGTGGACGGTGGAGAAGACCATGTGGCCGGTGTTGGCCGCCTGGCAGGCGATGTTGGCGGTCTCCTGGTCGCGGATCTCGCCGATCATGATCACGTCGGGGTCTTGCCGAAGGATCGACCGCAGGCTGGTGGCGAAGGTCTGATCGGCCTTGGTGTTGACCTCCATCTGGGTGACGTTGTCCAGCTGGTATTCGATCGGGTCCTCCACCGTGATGATGTTCCGCTGGTAGCGGTCGATCTCCCGGAGCGAGGCGTAGAGCGTGGTCGACTTGCCGGATCCGGTCGGGCCGCAGACCAGGAACATGCCGTGGGGCTGGGTCACCAGGCTGCGGATCTGCTCGACCAGCTTGGAGCGCATCCCCAGGTCTTCCAGCTTGGTGATCCCCGCCGCGTTGTCGAGGATCCGCATCACCAGCTTCTCGCCCGCCTTGGAGCCCGAGGTGGCGACGCGGAAGTCCAGGTCGCGCCCGGAGAGCTTCGCCGCGAACGAGCCGTCCTGGGGCTTGCGCTTCTCCGAGATGTCCATCGCCGAGAGCGTCTTGAAGATGTTGATCACCGCGTCGCCGGTGGAGCGGTCGAACGGCTCGGCCGAGTGCAGGATGCCGTCGATCCGGTAGCGGATCGAGATCTGGTCGGAGGTCGGCTCCATGTGGATGTCGGTCGACCGACGCAACACCGCGTCGTAGACCAACTCCTTGGCGGCCATGAAGTTGGGCGACTCCTCGGCCCGCCGCACCCGGTCGGGGTCCTCCTTCGCGCCCGAGCCCGACGACTTGCCGACGAAGTTGATCGGCGGCCCGGCGCGGTCGACGACGTCGGTCCCCTTGTTGAAGATCGGCCGCATACCCAGCCGGACCAGCAGGTCGTTGGTCACCTCGCCGATGTGGTAGGGGGTCAGGACCTTCCGATCGTCGGGCACGGTCTGGTTGCGGATGAAGACGTAGGTGAGGATCGGTATGAAGTAGGCCAGCGACAGAAGCGTCATGCCGACCGGGTAGATCGGGATCGAGAAGACCATCCCCAGGCCGAGGATCCCGGACAAGAAGACGACGGTGTTCCACGTCTCGGACCTGGGGTTGTTCAGCTCCTTGCCGTCGTGCTCCACCCAGTCGGTGGTGCGGACCCAGAGCAGGTAGATCAGGACGACCGGGATGAACTTGTAAAGGTTCAGGTAGAACCCCGGCCCGCGCTCGGAGGCCGGGGCCTCGGCGGCGGGCGCGCCGCCGGGATCGCCGGGGACGCCCATGTCGGGGGCCTGGGCGATCAAAAGCGTGAAACTCGGCGGGTCGGCCGCGTCGGCCCCCGCGGCGGCGCCGAGGGTCCCGATCAGAAAGATCGACGTCGCGAGCACCAGGGACGGGCGAATCATTTCCGACCTTTCATGACTGCGGGACTCGGCGGATCGATCCGGCGCGGGGCGTCCCCCTCGGGGCGGCGACGCCCCTCGCGCCTGGGAGGGGACGGAGCGGAGCGGGACGGGGTCGCGACGCGGATCGTCGCGACGCGCGCCCCGGACCTCCGTTATAGAATGCCGGGCTGGTTGATCGTAATCCCCTTGAGCGCCATTTTCAAAGACTCGGGCTGGGGGGCCACCTCGAACGCCGTGGCCCGCTCGATGAACTCGTTGACCACCAGTTGCCGCAGGCTCTCGGTGAAGTCCTGCATCCCCTCTTCCTTGCCGATGCGGATCGCGTCGCCCAGCTTGTTGTCATCCTCGTTGAGGATCAGCTTCTTGACCGTCGGGTTGATCCGCATGATCTCGTTGGTGGGGACGCGGGTGAGGCCCTTGTCGCTCCACTCCTTCGTGGTCGGCAACAGCTTCTGGGCCACGACCGCCTTGAGGTTGAACGCCAACGACTGCCGCAAGGCCGAGTGCATGTCCCGCGGGAAGAGGTCCAAAAGCCGACCGATGGTCGACGGCGCCGTTCCCGCGTGGATCGTGCCGAAGACCAGGTGGCCGGTCTCCGCGGCGTGCATCGCGGCGCTGAAGGTCTCGCGGTCGCGCAG
The DNA here is from genome assembly GCA_937907525.1 of uncultured Planctomycetales bacterium. Classification (GTDB taxonomy): domain Bacteria; phylum Planctomycetota; class Planctomycetia; order Isosphaerales; family Isosphaeraceae; genus Paludisphaera. Next base: position 10,636 of record CALCIB010000052.1, read on the forward strand.
CTCGCCCACCAGGATGATGTCCGGATCCTGCCGCACCGCGTGCTTCAGCGCGATGTCCCAGTTGAGGACGTCGATGCCCACCTCGCGCTGGTTGATGACGCACTTGTCGTCCCGGTAGGTGTACTCGATCGGGTCCTCGACCGTCACGATGTGCAGCCGCTCGCGCTCGTTGACGTACTGGAGCATCGAGGCGATCGACGTCGACTTCCCCGACCCGGTCACGCCGGCGAAGATGACGATCCCCTGGTCGTACTTGGTGATCTCCGCCAGCACCGGCGGCAGGTGGAGCTGCTCGAACGTCGGGATCTTGTTGTTGACCCGGCGGGCGACCAGGCTGAGCCGACCCCGGGCCTTGAACAGGTTGACCCGGAACCGGGTCTCCACGTCGCCGTCCACGATGATGTGGGCGTAGTCCACCCCCCCCTCGTCCTCCAGGATCTGGCGCTGCTTGGGGGTGAGGATCGGGTACATCAGCCGTTCCATGTCGGCTTCCGTCAGCTTCGGCAACTGCATCTGCCGCACGACGCCGGCCAACCGCATCGACGGCGGCAAACCCACCTTCAGGTGCAGGTCCGACGCCTGGAACTTGATGCACATGCGGAACAGCTTGTTCGCCTCCGGCTCATTGGCCGGCGCGTCGGTCCTGGCTTCGACGGCGGTGGACATGGGCTCTCCTCGGGTCGGGATCGGAGTTCGGGGCTTGGGGCGGCCGGCTCAGGACGCCCGCGCGTCGGCGGGGCGGCGGACGGCCACGCCGCGGGCGGCCAGGTAGTCCTTGGTCTCCCGGATCGAATGTTCCTTGTAATGAAAGATGCTCGCCGCCAGCGCGGCGCTCGCCCCGGCCTCGGCCAGGACGGCCCGCAGGTGCTCCGGACTCCCGGCGCCGCCGGAGGCGACCACCGGGATCGTCACGGCGTCGACCACCGCCCGGGTCATCTCCAGATCGTAGCCGTTCTTGGTGCCGTCGGCGTCCATGCTGGTCAGGACGATCTCGCCGGCGCCGAGCCCCTGGACCTCGCGCGCCCAGGCGACGGCCTCCAGCCCGGTGGGAATCCGGCCGCCGTTGACGTGGACCTCCCAGACCTCGCGACCGTCGCGGACGACCCGCTTGGGGTCGATGTTGACCACCACGCACTGGCTGCCGAAGCGTCGCGACGCCTTGCGGATCAACTCCGGGTCGCGAACCGCCGCCGAGTTGATCGAGACCTTGTCGGCGCCCGCCTTCAACAGCCCCCGCACGTCGTCGAGCGTCCGGACCCCGCCGCCGACGGTCAGCGGCATGAAGCAGACCTCCGACGTCCGCCGGACCACGTCCCAGATGATCTCGCGGCCCTCGTGGCTGGCGGCGATGTCGAGGAAGACCAGTTCGTCGGCCCCCTCCTCGTCGTACCGCCGGGCGATCTCGACCGGGTCGCCGGCGTCGCGCAGGTTCAGGAAGTTGGTCCCCTTGACCACGCGCCCGCGATCGACGTCCAAACAGGGAATGATCCGCTTGGCCAGCATGGCGACCCCATCGCGGCGACCGGCTCGCGGGCGACTCGCCCGCCGCGCCCGAACCGATTCCGACGTGCCCGGTTGCGTCCCGCCTCCGGCGAGGCGAACGCAATATTCTATAACACCCGTTCCGCCCGGCCTAGAGCCCGCCCCCAAGATCGCGCCGCCCCGATCGGGAAAAAAGATCCGACCGCGTCGTGGAATTCTGAAATCCCGGCCCCGACGCCGCGGATCATGCGAGTGACGCCGGATTCCCTCGCTTTTTGACAATTCGCTCGGATCAAGGATGGGGCCGACCCGGAAGGCCCCCCAATTTGGCGGAATCCGGGAAGGCCGGGGCGACGCGCGCCGTCCCCTCTCCCGGCGGGCATGGCTAGGGCCACAACTTTTCGACTCGGAATCTGGAAAGAATAGGAAGACGCGCCGTCCCCTCTCCCACGGAACGATGCCGAAATAACTTCCGGGAATCCTTCGCGGCCGAATCGCGTGCCCATGACGTAAAACCGGAAAATCCAACGACTCGTAAACGTCCCGCGCCTTCTCCGTCGAGGAATTCATCCACGGATTTCCCAGATTGACGCGGATTCGGATCGGACAATTTAATGTAATCTGTGTTAATCTGGGAAATCTGTGGATATTCTCTCCCAGGTTGTTCGCGGGAAGTTGTTTCGGCGGCGTTCCCTGGGAGAGGGTGGCCCGAAGGGCCGGGTGAGGGTCGTCGCATTTCGGGATACGCCCTAGGTTTGCGTCGTGCCGATCCGACGCTCCCCGCGACGCGCGACGACCCCCGCCCGCCGCCGCGCGGCCGCCCTCTCCCGGTGGGAGAAGGGACGGAATGGGCCGTCCGGTTTGACCTGGGGATCGCCTGCCGGCCCGCGAAAACCCTATTCGTCTTCGCCCCCCGAATCCGTCGAATTCCCGCCGCAACATCTTTGTCCCGAAACGCTTTGCGTCCGATGGCTTCGATCGTCGCGATGACGAGCGAAGCCAAACGCGGTCAACGGCCGGCGGCGGGGCGGCGGAAGTCGCGCTCGACGGCGTCGTCGGGGTCGGTGGCGACGGGGCCGTCGCGCCACAGCCAGCGCATCATCTCCGGGAGGATCGCGCCGCCGAACTTCTGGCCGTGGGCGTTCATGCCCCAGGAGTAGTTGACGTCGTAGCCCTTCTCGGTCAGGGCGTCCTTCATCCGGACGTTCTGGAGGAACCAGTCCCAGGCCGGGTCGTACTTGCCGTTGCGGACGCCCCGGTTGTCGTTGCGGCCGTCGCAGAGGAAGACGCGGATCGGCTTCTTCTCGGACGATCGAATGATGTCGGGGTAGGCGTGGCCGCCGCGAATGTTGGTGAAGCTGCCGACGTTGCTGAGCACCTTGCGGAACTGGTCGGGCCGTTGCCAGGCCACGGTGAACGCGGCGATCGCTCCGGAACTGGATCCGCCGATCCCGCGCGCCTCGGGATCCTTGGAGACGTTGTAGTCCTTTTCAAGAGCAGGCAAAAGTTCCTCGGTGACGACGCGGGCGTAGCGGTCGTCCAGCGAGTTGTACTCGGTGGGGCGGTTGGTGTCCCTGTCGCCCCAGTTGTGGGAGTCGGGCTCGGGCTGGTCGGGACGGCGGCCGGGGTTGATGAACACGCCGATCATCACTGGGATCTCGCGACGGAAGATCAGGTTGTCCATGACGTTCTGGGCGCGCATGTCGCCCTTCTCGTTCTTGAACGCCTGGCCGTCCTGAAAGACCATCAACGCCGCCGGAACGGCCGGGTCGTACTGGGCCGGGACGTAGACCCAGTAGGTGTGTTGCGTCCCCGGATAAGCCTGGCTCGGCAGGACGAATGGACCGCGAATCTCCCCCCTCGGCACCCCCTCTTGCGGCAGCGAGTCGGGCCCCAGATGGTAGTGGGCGTCGGGGTTCGGTTTGGCGTCCTTGTTCGGCTCGTCGCCGAACGCGACTCCCATGCAAACCAAGGCGAATCCGAATCCGAGGATCGCTCGCGTCATGTCGCCGCTCCTGAAGGAAGTTGCTCGCGTGGGCCGGCGGGTCGCCGGTCGCGAGACTTCCAGCATAGGGCGGCGGTGGAGCGACCGCGAGCCTCCGAACGTCAACGAGCCGGAGCCAGCGCCGCGACGACCGCCGCGACGCCCGAGATCGGGGCCTGGCAGGTTCGGGCCTCGCAATCGTAGAGGGTGACGCGGCCGTCAAGGGCCGGGCGGTCTTGCAGGACGGGGAGGAACCGCGAAAGCTCGCCGTGGGATTCGGCCGGGGAGGGGGCGACGACGGCGTGGGGGCGGAAGCGGGCGAAGGCGGCGTTCAGGACCGTGGCGAATTCGCCGGGGTCGTCGCCGGCGACGATCGCAAGCTCCCGAGACGGCGCCAGCATCAGGTCGAGCGCCAGGAGCGTCTGGCCGCCGGCGGCGGGCGCCGACTCCAGGACCACGGCGGCGGCCTCGACCGCCTCCCGGCCGACGCGGTCGAAGTCCTCGCGGCCGGTCAGGGCGGCCAGGCGGAGCAGGGCGGTGGCGGCCATGCCGTTGCCCGAGGGGGTCGCGGCGTCGAACAGGTCCTTCTGGCGGGTCAGCAGGACCTCGTGGCTCTCCCCGGTGTAGAAGAAGCCGCCGCGGTCGGGGCAGCGGAACTCGGCGATCATGACGTCGGCCAGCCCGACGGCCGCCTCGATCCAGTGCGGCGCGCCGGTCGCCTCGTAGAGTCGGGTCAGGCCGTCGATGAGGCAGGCGTAGTCGTCGAGGAAGCCGTCGACGCGGGCGACGCCGTCCTTGTAAGTATGGAGCAGTCGACCCTCGGGGGTCCGGAGTCGGACCAGCAGGAAACCGGCGGCCTTCTCGGCGGCCTCCAGGAAGCGGGGCTCGGCGAGGGCGCGACCCGCCTGGGCCAAGGCGGCGATCGCCATGCCGTTCCAGGCGACCAGCACCTTCGTATCCTTCCCCGGCGGCACGCGACGCTCGCGAACGGCCAGCAGCGCGGCGCGGGACTCGGCCAACTCGGCGGCCAGTTCGGCGGGGTCGCGGCCGAGGTCCCTGGCCGACTCGGCGATCGGCCGCGGCGGGTTGAGGATGTTGGACCGCTCCCAGTTCCCCTGGGCGGAGACGTCGTAAGTCAGGGCGAAATTCCGCCCCTTGTCGGTCCCCAGGACGTCCAGCACCTCGCCCAGCGACCAGACGTAGTATTTCCCCTCCTTGCCCTCGCTGTCGGCGTCCTCGGTGGAGTAAAACGGGCCGTCGGGGTCGGTCATGCGGCCGAGGACGTAGTCCAACGTCTCGCGGGCGGTCGCGGCGAACGAGGGTTCCCCGGTGATCTGGAACGCCTCGACGTATGCCGACGTCAGGAGGGCGTTGTCGTAGAGCATCTTCTCGAAGTGGGGGACGAGCCAGCGCTCGTCGGTGGAGTATCGGGAGAAGCCGCCGCCGAGGTGGTCGTAGATCCCGCCGCGGGCCATCTTCCCCAGAGTGAACGTGGCGGCGTGCAGCGCCTGGGCGTCGCCGGTTCGGGCGTGCTGGCGGAGCAGGAGCCGGAGGTCCATCGGGTGCGGGAACTTGGGGGCGGCGCCGAACCCGCCGTTTCGGGCGTCCAGGCTTCGAATCAGGGCCGTCGCCGCCCTGTCGAGAAGCTCCGTCGAGAGCGGCCCGGACGACTCGCGGCCGGCGCCGAGGTCGGCCGCCTTCCGCAGATGCTCGGCCATCCCGGCGGCCGACTGGCGGATCTCGTCCCGGCGCTCGGTCCAGGCGCGATGGACGCTCAGGAGTACTCGCGGGAATCCGGCCATGCCGCGGGCGTCGGTGGGGGGGAAGTAGGTGCCGCCGAAGAACGGCTCCAGGTCCGGGGTGAGGAACACCGACATCGGCCAGCCCCCCTGGCCGGTCATCGCCTGGACCGCGGCCATGTAGACCTGGTCCAGGTCGGGGCGTTCCTCGCGGTCCACCTTGACGTTGACGAAGTGGGCGTTCATGATCCGGGCCACGTCCGGGTTCTCGAAGCTCTCCCGCTCCATGACGTGGCACCAGTGGCAGGCCGAGTAGCCGATCGACAGGAAGATCGGCCGGTCCTCGGCC
>CALCIB010000053.1 GCA_937907525.1 uncultured Planctomycetales bacterium
GACGCCGCCGCGGGCGCCGGACTCGGCCATCAGGAAGATCGGGTTGTGGTAGTTCTTCTTCCCCTCGTCCTCGCGGGTGTCGGTCTTAAGCGCCTCCATCATCGCCGCGGTGATCCGCTCGCGGGCCTGGGTCCAGGCGTCGAGGACCTTGTTGTACCGCTCCTGGTCGGTGATGATGCCGCGGTTGTACCGCCGGTTGTTGAGCTGCACCTCCTTCTCGGCGTCGGCGATGATGGCGTCCTTGGACGCGGGGGTGCGCAGGTCGTCGGTGGCGAACGACAGCCCCGAGCGGGTCGACTCGCGGAAGCCGACGTCCTTCATCCGGTCCAACAGGCCGATCGTCTCGCGACGGCCGAGGATCTGGTAGCAGTCGGCGATGATCCCCTGAAGCTGCTTCTGCCCCAGGGCGACGTTGTAGAACGGCATCTTGGGGTGGAGGATGTCGTTGAAGATCACGCGGCCGGCGGTCGTCGTGACGATCATCCCCGGCCGGTACTCCTTCTCGCCGTCCCCCTTGAGCTTGCGGTTGGCCGGCAGCCGCAGCTTGATCGGCGCGTGCAACGCCAGCTTCCCCTGGCTGTGCGCCAGGAAGACCTCGTTGGGGGAGGAGAACGTCATCCCGTCGCCCGGCTGGCCGGCCCGCAGGACCGTCAGGTAGTACGACCCCATGACGATGTCCTGGGTCGGGCTGATGATCGGGTTGCCGTTGGCCGGGCTGAAGATGTTGTTGGTCGCCATCATCAGCGTCATGGCCTCGACCTGCGCCTCGATCGACAGCGGCAGGTGGACGGCCATCTGGTCGCCGTCGAAGTCGGCGTTGAACCCCTTGCAGACCAGCGGGTGGATCCGGATGGCGTTGCCCTCCACCAGGACCGGCTCGAACGCCTGGATCCCCATGCGGTGCAGGGTCGGCGCGCGATTGAGCAGGACCGGGTGGTTGCGGATCACCTCCTCCAGGATGTCCCACACCTCGTCGCTGCGCCGCTCCAGCATCTTCTTGGCCGATTTGATCGTGTCGGCGTGGCCCAGCTCCTTGAGCCTTCGGATGATGAACGGCTGGAACAGCTCAAGCGCGATCTTCTTGGGCAACCCGCACTGGTGCAGCTTCAGCTCCGGGCCGACCACGATCACCGAGCGGGCCGAGTAGTCGACGCGCTTGCCCAGCAGGTTCTCGCGGAAGCGGCCCTGCTTCCCCTTGATCATGTCGGTCAGCGACTTCAAGGGGCGGTTGGAGCTCCCCTGCACCGGCCGCTTGCAGCGGTTGTTGTCGAAGAGCGAGTCGACGGCCTGCTGGAGCATCCGCTTCTCGTTGCGGATGATGACCTCCGGCGCGTTGAGGTCGACCAGCTTCTTCAAGCGGTTGTTGCGGTTGATGATCCGCCGGTACAGGTCGTTGAGGTCGGAGGTGGCGAAGTTGCCGCTGTCCAGGAGCACCAGCGGGCGAAGGTCCGGCGGGATCACCGGGATCGCCTCCAGGACCATCCACTCGGGGCGGTTCTCGCTGTCGCGAAGGGCCTCCACCACCTTCAGCCGCTTGGTGAGGTCCTTGATCTTCTGCTTGCTGGTCGTCTCCTGCAAATCGGAGCGGAGCTGGGTGGAGAGGCTCACCAGGTCCAGCCGCATCAGGAGCTTGCGGATCGCCTCGGCGCCCATGTCGGCCTGGAAGGTCTCGCCGTGGGCCTCGCGCGCCTTGCGGAACTCCTCCTCGGTCAGGAGCGAGCCTTCCTTGAGCGGGCTGTCGCCGGCGTCGACGACCACGTAGTCCTGGAACGAGACGATCCGCTCCAGGTTGGACGTCTTCATGTCCAGCAGGGTGCCCAGGCGGCTGGGCATCGCCTTGACGAACCAGATGTGGACCACCGGCGCGGCCAGCTCGATGTGGCCCATCCGCTTGCGGCGGACCCGGCTGTGGGTCACCTTCACGCCGCAGCGGTCGCAGATCATCCCCTTGTACTTCATCCCGCGGTACTTGCCGCAGGCGCACTCCCAGTCCTTCTCCGGGCCGAAGATCCGCTCGCAGAACAGGCCGTCCTTCTCGGGACGGTAGGTCCGGTAGTTGATCGTCTCGGGCTTCTTGACCTCGCCGAACGACCAGCTGCGGATGTCGTAGGGACTCGCCAGGCCGATCTTGACGGCCCCGTAGTCGTTGATGCGATCGTAGGCACTCTCGCCCATGCTCACGAGTCACTCTCCTCGGTTCCGGCGAATCCGACGGGCCCGCCCGCTCGACGGTCGGGGCCGGCGACCGTCGTCGCCGTCCTCGCCCTCGGGTCCGGGCCCCGGACGTGTTCCAACCCCGCCCACGCTCATACCGGCGGCGGCGCGACCGTCGGCGGTCGGGGTCGCCCCCGCCGCCGCCCGTCGCGCCGCGATAAAAAATCCGCGAGGGTCGGCCGACGACGTCGGTCGCGCCCCGCGGCGCCCTTGGCATGGCCGTCTTCGCGCTCGTGTCGCCAAGCTCGGCCCCTTCCCGACCGGGATCCCGGGAGTCGCGACGCCGCCGCGCGTCGTCCCCGGGGCGTGGAAGTCGTGCCGCGACGATGTCGCATCTTGTGATCCTAAGCGATCCCGGCGCCGTTTCCAAGCGAAATCCCGAAATTCCCGGTCACGTCCGGCCGCGACGCCCGTCCCCCCCTCGCGTTCGAGGCGGACGGGCCGCGGTCGGCGGCGGCCGGTCAGACCCGCTTCTTCTCAAGCTGCATGTTCAGCCCCAGGCCGCGGATCTCGTTGGTCAAGACGTCGAAGCTCGCCGGCGTGCCGGCCTCCAGGGTGTTCTCCCCCTTGACCATGCTCTCGTAGATCTTGGTCCGGCCCTCGACGTCGTCGGACTTGACGGTCAAGAGCTCCTGGAGGATGTAGGCGGCGCCGTAGGCCTCAAGCGCCCAGACCTCCATCTCGCCGAACCGCTGGCCGCCGAACCGCGCCTTGCCTCCCAGCGGCTGCTGGGTGATCAGCGAGTAGGGGCCGGTGGCGCGGGCGTGGATCTTGTCGTCGACCAGGTGGTGGAGCTTGAGCATGTAAATGTAGCCCACCGTGACGTCCTGCTCGAACTTGATCCCGGTGCGGCCGTCGTACAAGGCCGCCTTGCCGTTCTCCGGCAGGCCGGCGTCCTTGAGGCACTGGCGGATGGTGGCCTCGTCGGCGCCGTCGAAGACCGGGCAGACCGCCTGGAACCCCAGCTTGGCCGCGGCCCAGCCCAGGTGGGTCTCCAGGATCTGGCCGACGTTCATGCGGCTGGGGACGCCCAGGGGGTTCAAGAGGATCTCCACCGACGTCCCATCGGCCAGGAACGGCATGTCCTCCTCGGGGAGGATCTTGGAGATCACCCCCTTGTTGCCGTGGCGGCCGGCCATCTTGTCGCCGACGGAGATGACCCGCTTGGTCGCGATGTACACCTTGACCATCTGCAGCACGCCCGAGGGGAGCTCGTCGCCCCGCTTCAGGCCGTTGAGCCGACGCTCCCGCTGGTCCTTCAGCGCCTCGATCCGAGGCGCGAACTCGCGAACCGCCTCGCGCGCCTTCTCGGCGACCTCGGGGCTGCGCAGGTCCAGCTTCGCCAGATCGAACCGCTCCGACTCCTCGACCAGATCCTTGGCGTCCTTCGACCGCCCCAGCGGCTTGCCGCTTTGGGGGTCGACCACCGCGACGCCCGCGGCCGCCTCCAGCGCCTTGACCATCTGCCTGTATTCGTCGGCGATCCGGACGTTCTCGGCGGCCTCGGTGTCCTTGAGCTCCTTCTCGAACGCCTTGCGCTTCTCCTCGCTGAGGCTCATCCGCCGGCTGAACTGCTGGGTGTTGATCACGATCCCCTCGACCCCGGAGGGAACCTCCAGCGAGTCGTTCTTCACGTCCTCGCCGGCCCTGCCGAAGATCGCGTGCAGCAGCTTCTCCTCGGGCGTCAGCTCGCTCTTGCTCTTCGGCGCCACCTTCCCCACCAGGACGTCGCCCGGCTTGACGTAGGTGCCGACCCGGATCACCCCCTCCTCGTCGAGGTTCCGAAGCGCCCTCTCCGAGACGTTGGGGATGTCGCGGGTGAACTCCTCGCGCCCCAGCTTCGTCTCGCGGATCTCGATCTCGAACTCCTCGATGTGGATCGAGGTGTAGACGTCCTCCCGCACCAGCTTCTCGCTGATGATGATCGCGTCCTCGAAGTTGTAGCCGTCCCACGCCTGGAACCCCACCAGCACGTTGCGGCCCAGCGCCAACTCCCCCTTGTAGGTCGCCGCCCCGTCCGCCAACACGTCGCCGGCCCTCACCTCCTGGCCGACCTTGACGATCGGCTTCTGGTTCAGGCACGTCCGCTCGTTGAGCCCGACGTACTTCCGCAGCTTGTAGACGTGGTTGTGGTCGATCTCCACCCGGGTCGCGTCGACGTGGGTGATCGTCCCGTCCTGGCGGGCCTTCACCACCATCCCCGAGTTCGTCGCCACCGACGTCTCCAGCCCCGTCGCCACGATCGGCGGCTCGGCCACCAAGAGCGGCACCGCCTGGCGCTGCATGTTGGAGCCCATCAGGGCCCGGTTGGCGTCGTCGTGCTCCAAAAACGGGATCAAACCCGCCGAGACCCCCACCATCTGCTTGGGCGAGATGTCCTGGTACTGCACGTGGTCCACCGGCACCAGGACGAAGTCGGTCTCGAACCGCGCGATCGTCGTGGGGCCCTTGAGCTTGCCCGTCTCGTCCACCGGCGCGTCGGCCGGGGCCAGATGGGCGGCGCTCTCCTCGTCGGCCCGCATCCAGACCACGTTCTCCGTCGGCATGCCGTCCTTGATCTCGCGGTAGGGCGTGATCAAAAAGCCGTACTCGTCGACCCCGCCGTAGATCCCCAGCGACGAGATCAGCCCGATGTTCGTCCCCTCCGGCGTCTCGATCGGGCAGATCCGGCCGTAGTGCGAGATGTGGACGTCGCGGACCTCGA
>CALCIB010000054.1 GCA_937907525.1 uncultured Planctomycetales bacterium
ACGTCTTCCCCCCTCGCGGGGGAAGACAGACCGCGAAGCGGCCGGATGAGGGGGAGGGCGCGAAGGAAAGCCGTGGGGAAGTCGAGAGCCGGACCAGGCGGCTCGGGATCCCGACGATCTTTTGGCTCGCCCCCCCTCATCCGGCCCTTCGGGCCACCTTCCCCCGCGAGGGGGGAAGGCCGTTATGTTCACCGCCCCAAAATCCGGGACGGTCAATAATAAAAAAGGAGGCGAGCGCGATGCGATCGACGGCCACCCTCATTCGATGGACGACGCTCGCGCTCCTGGGCGCGCTGGCCACCCCAGGCGCGTGCCGAGCGGGAGCCGTTCCCGCCAACGGCTTCCAGAACGACGCGCGCGGGTTCGGCGTCGGCGACCCGGACGGCGCTTGGGGTCGAGTCTCGTTGCCCATCGCCGGGGCCCCCGCCGGGGCGAGATCCCGGTTCCTCGGCGAGCATGGCGACGCCTCCGTCGCGCCGAGCCTGACCGCGGGGGAGACCTACTCGGTCGAGTTCGACCCATCCGTCGGCGCCGATCGGGACGGGAACGACGCGCCTTACGACGGTCCCGACGTCTTCAAGTCGACCGCGACCAACTCGATCGCCACCGTGACGTTCCAGAGGGTCAAGCGCCAGGACGCCACCGACGAGGGATGGACGCTAGGCGACCTGGTGATCGCCAGCGTCAACGCGGCCGGAGGCCCCGCGGTCGCGCCCGAGCCCGCCTCGATCGCGTCGATGTTGATCGCGACGACCGTCGCGGGGGCCTTCGCCGCCCGCCGTCGTCGCCGTCGCTGAGGCGCCCCCATTCGCCTTGCGCTCGCTCACCCCGGCCGCGAGGCCGCGGCGCGGGCGACGACGGTCGCCTCGTCGAGCGGGGCCTGGTGCCTGGAGAGGCTGTACGCCGTCGCGATCCGGACGGGCCTGGGCATGCCGGCCTCGGCGTTGTGGACGTAGAACCTTCCGGCGGGAAGCCTCGACACGTCGTCGCCCGATCCCCCCTTCTGCTTGATCAAGTCGACCACGGTCTGGATGGCGGCGGGGGAGTTCATCTTGCCGTAAACGTGCGTGGCGCAACTGCTCGTCAACTTGTTGTCGAGGTCCTTGGGGTTCTGGGTGGCGAAGACCAACCCCAGGCCGTATTTCCGCGCCTGCGACGTAAGACGCACGAAGCTCTCGCGGCAGATCGACGCCTTCACCGACGGGACGAAGTCCCTGGCCTCGTCGATCACCAGGAACCCGCGCAACGGCCGGTCGGACGAGGCGGGGTTCTTTTTGATCCAGGTGAACAGCGCCATCGCGAGTTGATTCAGGAACCACCGTTGCGACTCCAGCGACGTCAGCCCGACCAGGCTGACGACCGACACCCGCGCCGGTCGGTCGGGATCGTCCAGCCCGAAGAGGACGGCGGGGTCGAAGGGGGCGCCGTGGGTCTTCAAGAGCGGGTCGATCTCGCGCGCGACGCGGAGGGCGTCGGCCGCCTCGACGGCGTATTTCGCCTCCTTGGCGACGCCGAGTTGGGCGTCGGGGGGGAGGTCGCTTAGGACTTCGATCAACTCGTCGATCCCCTTGACCCCTCGAAGCGCCATGTAGCGCAGCGACCGCGAAAGGATCCCCTTCTTCGTGTCCGCCGCCTGGTTCTTCCCCTTGGCGACGATCGGGACGAGAGCCTCGGACGCGCCGGCGATCGCGGCGTCGAGTTCCTCGCGGTCGCCGGCCAGGGGGGTGAGGTCGGGCAGGGGCTCGAACCAAAGCGGGTTGCCGCCCGCGCGGTTGGGGGTCCAAACGACGACGCGGCCGGGGACGTGGTAGCGCTCGGCCTTCTCGGCGTCGCCGTCGGCCCATTGCGGGGGCGGCGCGTCCCAGCGGTCGCCCAGGGCGGCCAGGTCGTTGGCGACGTCCACCACGATCGACGGGATCCCCAGGAGCGCCGTCTCCTCCACCAACCGCCGCAGGAACATCGTCTTGCCCGAGCCCGACCCCGCCATCACCAACGTATGACTTCCCAACGATTTGATCGGCAGCGCCACCGTCTCGCGCGCCGACCCGCCGAACCACTCGCGACCGAAGGGAACGACGAGGCCGGGGGCGGGATCCCGGGGAGGTCGCGCGCCGCCCTCTCCGCCCGTGCCGTTTTGAGGCCGCCGTCCGGTCGTCGTCGCGGGGGTCGTGGATTGATTCACATTTACGAATTCGTCGATCGCCGGCCCGACGATCGCGCGGATCAACGCGAGGCCGGAGGCCGGGCGACGGTCGCGAAGCCAGGCGCGGAATTCGGGGTCGTCGCGGGCGCGGAGCGCGTTCAGGGCGTGCAGCGAGCGGAGATCGTCATGGCTCGGGTCGACGAAGACGCCGCCGAGCGATTGAAACTGGCCGGTCAGTTGGGCCGTCTTGGGGCCGCCGGGGACGGGGACCGACCGCACGATCGCCAGCCGTCGGAATTTGAGTCTGCGGTCGATCCCGGAAGTCGTCAGCGCGGCCGTCAACTGGTTCTGATACGCCTTGGCGTTGGAGTGCTGGATGGAACGGACGCAGAAGTGTTCCTCGCGTTCCTCCTCCTTCATGAAGACGCGCCGGAGTCGAGCATGCAGCGGGGCCGTCTTCGCCCCGCCGGTGAACTCCGCCTCGACCGTCGAACGCACGTCGCCCGAATCCCCCGCCTCATGCGCCAGGCACGCCAGCCCCGACCGCAGCAGCGGCGCCAACCGCTCGTCGTCGTGCTTCTCCTCCAGGATCCACGCCGGATCGGCCGCGGCGCGGAGCCTCTCGAATTCGGCGTCGAGCCGCGAATCGCCGTTGGTCGATCCGCCCTTCGGCTCGGGTTTCGACGACGCGAGGGAACCAACCTCCCAGACGCGCCCGGCCGCGATCATCTCGTCGATGCGCTCCTTGCACCACTTGAGCACCTCGCGCGGGCCGGAGTTGGCGAAGACGTCGAAAGCCTCGGGCCGGAACGGGTACGTCGGATAAGGTCGCTCGACGCCCGCCGCCTGGAAGGCCGCCGCCAAGCGGCCGCGCGCCACGGCCCGCGCGTTGTCGGCGGTTTTCAGGGAGGTCATCTTTCGAACGGCCTCGAATCGGTCGAGGTACGTCCCAAGGGTGGCGTCTTTTAGGAAGCCCCACGTCGACTCCAGGCAGGACACGACGGTCAGAGTGTTCTTCGTGTAGTCCCGCAACGCGCCGAGGCCGCCGCCAACGTCGGCGGCGATCGCCAGGGCGGTCGCCTGTTCCTCGGTCGATTGGTCTCCCCGTTGGCGATGGTGGAGTTCGGTGACGATCGGGTCGAGTTGATCGAACGCGAGAACGGCCGGGCCGCTGAGGCTCATGAACCAGGAAAGCGCCTCGACGATGTCCTTGGGCGCCTCGCGCTCGACCGCGAACCCCAGTTCGCGCTTCTCCTCGGGCTCCAACGGCTGGCCTTGCAGCCAGGTCTGGCCGAGATTCGATATCGAGAAATCACCCGAGTTCATGCAGATGATCGATCGGATGACGTCCTGATATTTCATCGTCTCCTGGGGCCACATCTTGTGCATGGCCCCGAGGACCTTGTTCATGTCGGCCTTGAGGTTCGCGCTCTTGTGGTCGGCGAGCAGCGCCAGGATCCTCGACACGGGCTTGTTGGGTCCAAGCCTCCTGATGATGTTCCCGAGGACCCAGCGGAATTGCGGCCGCTCGCCTTCCAGCCGCTGCTGGAGCGAGTGGACGTAGCCTTGGAGCACGCTATCCCAGAAGTGGCGGACGTCGGTCAGATCGACCATCACGAACGGATGCCCGCGGTCGGCGGCCTCGCGCCGGAACGCCGCCAGCAGATGGGTCTTCCCCATCCCTCCTTGACCCACGATCGCCAAACCGAGCGGCGATCCGGAGCGGCCCGAGCAGTCCATGTCCTCGATTCGACGGATGAAGTCCGCCCTGAGATTCGCTTGCAGCTCCGCCACGTCGAACGGAGGATCGGTCCAGACGTCGTTGTAACGGACGACGTATTCCAGATCGGCGGCGCGCAGCGCGCGGAGAACGTCATCGTCGTTCATGACCCGAAGCCCTCTAAATATATGATGTGTCGCTCATCGCCCGCCGGCGTGGACAGCACCGCCTCGCGGTCTTCCGGGCCGATCTCGCGCGGGTCGTCGAATCGGTAAAGCGACGCGGTCCCCGACGAATCCAGCTTCAACAACTGGCGGTCGAGGGTCTCGCGGGGGACGTCGGCCAGGCGGCGGCGGAGGTCGGCGAGGCGGACGCGGACGTTGGGCTCGCCCCCGGAGAGCGCGTAATAGGCGGAGGCGACGCGCGCGGCGAGATCGCCATCGACGGACGGGGACGATTCGGCGGCCGGCGGCGCGGGGGCGAGGAGTTCGGCGAGGGTGACGTCGGCCCGCCGCATGTAACGGCCCAGGGCGCGGAGGAGCCGGGAGAAGATCGCCACCGCGGCGGGGGATCGCGTCGTCAACTCCACGTCCAGGTTCGCGGCGATCCAGGCCCAGCCGCCGTCGGCGAGCGTCAGGTGGATCGGCGCGCCGCGTCCCGTCGGGGCCTTGCGTTTCTCGGCCTCGATCAAGCCGGCGGCCGCCAGGCGGTCGCGGGATTCGCGCTTCAACTCCGGCTTGACGTCCTTGCTCCAGGCCTCGCCGCCGTCGACGGCGAGCCGCCAGAGGACCAGGATCTCACTCGGGGTGGGCGTGATGGGCGTCATCGTCCGATCCTTTGCTCGACGGGCGTCCGCGGCCTTCGAACCGCGACCACGTCGCGGACCTTCTCGACGGCCAGGCCGACGTCCTGGACGACCTCGGCCTCGGGCAGGCGAAGCACCAGATGGCCGGCGATCGACAGTCGGTAGTCGCGGTCGCGGTCGCGGCAAAACGCCCGCTCGTCGCGGTGATAATAGTAGCCGTCGACCTCGACGACCACCTTGCCTTCTTCCCAGACCAGGTCGACCAGGAACCGCGAGCCCCGCGCGGCCTCGACGTGGACGTTGTAACGGAACAGCCCGGCGAGTTCGGCGTCGCGCTCCAGCCGCGCGGCCAGTATCGTCTCGCCACGGCTCGACGGGTTCGGCCGGCCGATCAAGGGCGTGATCCGAGCCCTCGGGGAAGAGCACGATTCATTTTCATTTACCGGCGTCCTGGCGCGTACATGAGTCGCGTCGAAGGCCACGGGGTCGAGTTCGGGAGAGCCCGAAAGCGCCTCGGGGAGCACGACGACGACCCGCGCGGGGGCCTCGCGGGCGAGCCATTCCGCGGTCCTCGCCAAACCCAGGAGCGCTCCGGGGGGCGGCGCCGGGTCGTCGGACGCCAGGGCGACGACCAGGGGCCCGGCGTCGATCGCCCGCGCCAGCCCCCGCGCCTGGTCGGTCGCGGTCCAGCCGCGGGGCAGGGGGGAAAGGCCCCGCTCGCAACGCCGCGCGGCCGACTTCCGCCAGGCCGAGGCCGCCTCGCCGTCGTCGGCCCAGTCCGGCCAGGCCGCGAGCGCCAGCTCGGCCAGCCGCTCCAGAACGTCGTCGATCAACGCCGTGAGCGGCGGCGGGCGATCGTACCGGATCGCCACGACCCGGAAGCCCTCGACCTCCGCGCGCTCCTCAAGCGCCGCCAGAACGCCGCTCGCGCCCCCGGCGACGAACACCGCCCGCGCCGTCCCCGCCGCCGGGATCGGCAACCGCTCAAGCTCGTCCTCGGCCAGAATCGGCATCGTCCGCGTCCCGAACAAGACGCCAAGGAAAACCCACCACGCGCCGATCCTAGCATCACCCGCACACGAACGCCACGATCTTTCGATGGATGATTCAATCGTCGTTCGCCGGACGCCTCGCGCCCGACGGAGGAATCGGCTGGCGATCGTGGACGCGAATTGGGACGATGTCCGTAAGAGTCTGTCTCATAAGTGGGCAAAGGACGACTATCACGGTCTTCCCCCCTCGCGGGGGAAGACAGACGCCGAAGGCGTC
>CALCIB010000055.1 GCA_937907525.1 uncultured Planctomycetales bacterium
GGCACGCGATTCGGCCGCGAAGGATTCCCGGAAGTTATTTCGGCATCGTTCCAAGGGCCGGGTGAGGGTCGCCGCGCTTCGGAGGGAGCGTCGGATCGGTGCGACGCAAACCCAGAGCGTATCCCGAGACGCGGCGACCCTCACCCGCCGCTGGCGCGGCTGCCCTCTCCCGGGGAACGCCGCCGAAACAACTTCCCGGAATGAAACCACGGAGTCACGGAGGGCACGGAGAGGAAATTGAGAATTGAGAATAAATAAATCTATAAATTCAATGATTAAAGACGGCCGGATCGCTCCTCGTTCTCTCTCTCCGTGTCCTCGGTGACTCTGTGGTTCCCTATCTTCGTCGCATGGATTCGACAAGTTGTTTCGGCGGCGTTCCGTGGGAGAGGGGACGGAACGAAGGCCACGCGGCGGCCCTCGACGTCGTCTTTCCCGGCGCCACGCCGCGTTCCCGACGTTCAATGGCATCCGACGTCCGCCGAACCGCATAATGTTGAATGAAGCGCATTCAAGATTACGGCCAATCGTCTTGACCGTGACCCCCACCCCTCTATAATGCGATGGATGGATTGACTCCGGGCGCGTCCGGGCCGGTTCCGGCCCTGTTCCTCCGATCGCGGGAGGCTTCGACATGATCGCGGCATGGCTCATCGGCGGCGCGTTGTGCATGGCGACGGGCGACGGCGCGGCGCGCGCCGCGGCCCCCGACCGGGAGGCGTACCGGGCGGCGGCGGCCGCGGCGGGGCGCGACGCCGACGCCCACGTCGATTTGGCGCTCTGGTGCGAGGCCCGCGGCATGGCCGCGGAGAAGACCCGGCACCTCGCCCGCGCCGTGCTGCTCGACCCCGAGAACGCCCGCGCCCGCGGCCTGCTCGGCCAGGTCAAGCATGACGGTCGCTGGCTCCGCGCCGCCGACGTCGCCAAGGGGGTGGACGAGTCCGCCGAGAAAGAAGCGCTGACGCGCGAATACTTCGAGCGTCGCGCCCAAACCCGCGACGACGCCGACGACCAGTACAAGCTCGCCCTCTGGTGCGAGGAGAACGGGCTTAAGGAGCCGATGACCGCCCATCTCCATCGGACGCTGCAACTCGACCCCGGCCGCGAGGGCGCCTGGCGGCGGCTGGGGTTCAAGAAGGTCGGCAAGCGCTGGGTCGATCCCAAGGTCGAGGCCGCGCTCAAGGCCGAGCGCGACGCCCAGGCCAAGGCCGACCGCGTCTGGGAGCCCAGGCTTGAGAAGCTTCGCGACATGCTCTACGGCAAGGTCGCGGCCCGCAAGGACCAGGCCCGCGAGGAGTTGGCCGCGATCGCCGACCCCCGCGCCGTCCCCGCGATCTGGAGGACGTTCGCCAAGGGGGGGAACGAGTCGCGGCAACGGGTGGCGGTCGACGTCCTAAGCCGGATCGACGGCCCCGGCGCGTCGCTGGCGTTGGCGACGCTGGCGGTGTACAGTCCCCACGCGGCGATCCGCTCCGACGCCGCCGCCTTGCTGCCGCAACGCGATCCCCGCGAGTTCGCCGGCTTCCTCGCCGCCAGCATCCGCGACGAGGTGAAGTACAAGGTCAAGCCGGTCGAGGGCCCCGGCGGCCGGGGCGAGTTGCTCGTCGAGGGAGAAGACGCCAACGTCCGCCGCATCTACCGGCCGATGCGCGGGCCGACCCTGATGCCCGGCGACCAAGTGGGGACCGACGCCAACGGCAACGTGGTCGCCAACCGTCCCATCGGCGCGTTCGTCGGGCCGATCCTCGACCCTCTCGGCGCCGCCGCCCTGATTCAAGGCGGGCCTACGCTGATGATGCTCGGCGCGATGACGCCGGACGCTGAGGTCACCGGCCTGCCGATCTCGCGAGGCGGATACATCCGGGGGGTCTTTCACCAACCCCGTCCGGCCGTCGCGGCGGCTGCGTTGGAGCGAGGGGGGATCCCGTCGTCGCTGGCGCAAACGGTCGTCGGCCGGATTGAACAGTCGCAAGCCATGCCGTTCGCGTTCGGCAGGATGATGGTCGATTCGGCGGCGGTGACGGGCGGTACCTTGCGGCCCATCTTTCAGCAGTCCCTCCAAATCCCCGTCGGTCAGATGACGCGGGAGGCCCGCGCGTCGGCCCTGGTGGCGCGGGAGCAACTGGCGGCGGACGTCGCCGGCATCGAGGCCCGCAACGCCCCGATCCGCCAGACCAACGAACGGGCGCTCGCCGTCCTCAAGGCCGTCAGCGGCGAGGACCTGGGCAAGGACCGGACGAAGTGGATGGACTGGGTGACCGACCTGCAAGGCTACGGCCAACCGCTCCGCGCCGCCTCCGCGCCGCCGGCGACGGTCGTCGAGGAGGTCCCCATCGCCTACCAACCCCGACCCGCGGCCGTCGTCCCCGTGTCGTCTCTCGCCGGCTTTCGGATCGGCCCGTCGTGCTTCGCCGGCGGGACGTTGGTGCGGACTCTCCAGGGGGACCGCTCCATCGAGACGATCCAGCCCGGCGACCTGGTCCTCAGCCAGGACCCGACCTCCGGCCGCTTCGACTTCAAGCCGGTCGTCGAGGCGCTTCACAATCCGCCCAACTGGACCTACGCCGTCGACCTGGGCGCGGAGACGCTCCACCCCACCGGCATCCACCGCTTCTGGAAGGCCGGCCAGGGCTGGGTCATGGCTCGCGACCTCAAGCCCGGCGACCGTCTCCGAACCGCCGGCGGCTCCGTCGAGGTCGTCTCGGTCGAAAAGGGGACCGAGAAGGTGCCGGTCTTCAACCTGCTGTTGGGCGACGGCGACAGCTACCACGTCGGCGCGTCGGGCCTTCTGGTCCACGACAACGGCCTGGTCGCGCCCGTCGCCTCGCCGTTCGACGCCGTTCCCGAACTGGCCGCCGCGGACAAGCCCTGATAAAAAGACATCTTCCCCCCTCGCGGGGGAAGACAGACCGCGAAGCGGTCAGATGAGGGGG
>CALCIB010000056.1 GCA_937907525.1 uncultured Planctomycetales bacterium
GCGCGCGAGACCCGCCACGACAGCCGCCTCGCGGTCATCAGGTTCAGCCCCTCGGCCTCGAAGCGAGCCTCCTCGACGGCCTGGAACAGCCGGCGAAGCCGAGCGTCACGCCTCATCTGAACGAGGCCGGCCAGTAGCCGCTCCAGTCGGCCGGACCAGAAGCGGCGGCCCTCGCCCGAGGGGGCCGTCGGATCGTCGAGCGCGCGGAGCCGCTCGGCCGCCAGCGCCCGCTCGCCGAAGACCGCGGCGAACAACGGTTCCCAGCCCGGCCCCGCCTGGACGATCAACTCGTCCCGCAGCCCGCGCTCGTCGACCCCCGCGCGGCGAAGCCGCCGCAACGGGTCGCGGACCCTCGCCACCGCGGCGGCGCGATCGGCCAGGAACGGCCGCTCGACATAGTAGTGAAAGCCGCCGACCAACCCGCCCACGCAGATCCCCAGAAAGATCAGCGCGCCGAGGATCCCGCCGTACACGGCCAGTCCCAAAAGCGCCAGCACCCCGAACCCGACCGCGGCCCACGATCGAACCCCGCCGCCGAGGAACAATTCACGGAGAACATCGACGAGCCCCGACGGTCGCAACGACCGCGACGCCAGGGCCAGCGCCCCGGCCGTCAGCAGACCGAAACCTCCCACGACCGCCAGCGGCCGAAACGCCCGCGTCGCCAGAAGCAGCAGCAGAAGCGCGATCCACGCGCCGCCGACCGCCAGCAGGATCCGACTCCGAAGTCGCGCGGCGGGGGCGTCGTGGATCAGCGCGTGGGCCTCGACGACCGCCGCGCGGTATGCCTCCTCGTCGGCCGTCGCGCGATCTCGATTCAACCCGAGCGCCATTTCGAGCGCCTCGACGACGACGTTCATGCTCGGATAGCGTTCCTCGGGCGAGCGGCGGGTCATGGTCAGGATGACGTCGTTGAGCGCGGCGGGGAGTTCGGAGGCGAATTCGCGGGGCGGGACGATCTCCTCGGTTTGATGACCCTCGATCAGTTCGGCGGCGGTGGCCCTGGCGAACGGCGGCCGGCCGGCGACCAGATGATGGAACGTGCAGCCGAGCGCGTAGACGTCGGCGCGGCCGTCGATGACGAGGGCGTCGCGGGCCTGTTCCGGCGCCATGTAGGCTGGCGAGCCGACCGCGGCGCGTCGGATCGGGGCGGACGCGGGCTTCGCCTCCTCGGCGGCGGTTCGGCTCCTGGCGCGCGGGCCCTTCGCCGAGGCGAGTTCGCGGGCGTTCTCGGCGGCGGCCAGCGACGGCGTCGTCTCCAGGCCGAGGTCGTCCACGACGACCAGGCCGTCGGGAGTGAGCCGGAGGTTCTCCGGCTTGACGTCGCGGTGCCAGATCCCCTGGGCATGGGCCTCCGCCAGTCCGCGCGCCGCCTGAAGGATCCAGGCCGCGGCCGTCCTCGGCTCGATCTTGCCGCGACGGGCCAGCTCCTCGGCCAGCGACGCGCCTGGGACGTACTCCATCGCGACGTGGACGCTCGTTCCGTCGCGGCCCAGGTCGACGATCGGGATCAAGTGCGGGCTGGAGAGTTGGGCCGTCGCCAGGGCCTCGCGCAGGAAGCGTTCGACGAAGACCGCGTCGCGCGCGCGATCGGCGGCGACCGCCTTGAGCACGACCCGACCGGCCAGCGACAACGGCCGCGCCAGCAGCGACTTGCCCCGCGGGCCGTGCCCCAGCAGCTTCAGGACGAGGCAATCGGCGAAAAATCGGGGAGTTCCCCGAGGCAGGCGGCTAAAGCCGGGCTCGGGCGCCTCGGGGTCGAGAGTGGTCGGGATCGCCTCCAGCGACGGCGCCGACGCCTCGGCGGGCGCGTCGGCCGCGGCCTCCACGATCGGCGCGACGGCCTCCCCCTCCGGGATCGTCAGCCGAAACGGCCGCTTGCAACTTGGACAGGTCGGCGCGAACCGGCCGGGCATGACGTCCACGATCCGGATCGGATGCCGGCACGACGGGCAATGAATCACCAAGGCGAACGACCTCCGAGCGTCCCGTCTGTTCGAAGCCTTCTCCCCTTGAGGCGCTCTAGTGAAAACCTAAAGAGCAAGTAATGCCAAACATCCCTTCTCCCACAAGGGGAGAAGGATTATGCATGCTTGCTCCCGATGGATTTCGATAAATAAATCGCCTCAAGAGGACCAGGATGTTTAGCGACGGCGTGCCTCATCGTACAAATTTCATTTCACCCCCCACGGCCCCTCGACCGCGCGGTTCTCGCGCGCGGATCGCAAGGCCGCGTCCAGGACCCGGACGACCTCGCGGCCCTGTTCGGCGGTCACGGCCAGGGGCTCGCCGCGGGTCAAGTGAGCGGCGATGTTCGCATAGTAGTCGTCCCAACGCGAGCGGACGGAGGGGATTCGACGCTTGTGGGTCTCCGGGTCCTTCGTCGCGGGGTCGGGGTCGACGGCCGTGGAGAGGATGCCTTGCTGGCTCTCGGTCTCGTCGGCCGCGTCGACGTCGCCGCCGCGGAGGGCGTCCTCCTGGGGGTCGACGCCGAACTTGACGTAGCCCCCCTCGGTGCCGACCACCCACCATCGCGGCCGGTCGACGCGGCAGATCCGGCTGGTCTCGGCCTGGAATACGGCCCCGTCGAACTCCATCAGGATCCGGCCGTGGCCGCCGATGGTCACGTCCTCCCACGGGCTTGAGAACAGCCACGCCGTCAGCCGCCGGCACGGGCCCAACCCCAGTTGCAGCGCGTGGTCGACCATGTGCGCGCCCCAGTCGTGGAGGATCGTGCCGGAAGCCCCCAACTCCCCGCGCCAGCCTCGCGGCGCCTTGAACCGGCAGACGGCGCTTTCGATCAGGAGCGGCCGGCCGATCGTCCCGTCCCGGAACAGCTTGCGGATCGTGGCGAAGTCCCAGTCCCAGCGCCTGTTGTGAAAGACCGAGAGCATCCGCCCGGCGCGGTCGCGGGCCGCGATCATGCGGTCGGCCTCCGCCGCGGTCAGCGCCATCACCTTGTCCACGACGCAGTGCCGGCCGGCTTCGAGCGTCCGAACCGCCTGCTCGGCGTGGACGTCGTGCGGGGTGGCCAGCACGACCAAATCGACGGCCGGGTCCGAAAGCGCCTCGTCGAGGCTCGCGAACCCCCTCACCCCCTGCTCGGCCTCGGCCCGCGCGCGGACCTCCGGCCGACGCGCGACCACGCCGTGAAGCCCGAGCCCCGGCTGCCTCCGAATCAACGGGCAATGGAATTCGCGTCCCGCCATGCCGTAACCGACGACGACCGTCTTCATGAAAACGTCTTCCCGATCCCGCGCCCGCGGCCCGCGCGACCCTCGCCCGACGGCCTCGGCGACATCCCTCCCCTCCAGTATTTCGCGCTGGGCCCGCCATTGCGAGAGCACGCCGCCGAAACGGGTTCGATCGACTAACAAATTAAACCTACATCTGCCTGACCCTAGTATTCGCAAGGGGTTCCGACGCGCCGATAAGTAAAATCCGATTTGACGTGGCGACGTATCGTGGCGATAATCAGAGTGTCGCGACCGAGTCTCGTCTGGAGCGGCCGGGTTCGATCGGCCGTCGTGGTCGCGTTGTGATCGTCGTTCGATCGGGCCCCGCGGGGGGTCGCCGTGGAGAGTGCGCGCCGGGCCTGGGTCGACGTTTGAAGGTCAAGCGCGGTTCATGTTCGCTGAAGAAAGGGGGGACGCGCATGGTGGCGTTGCATCGGGACGAACCTCGGATTCTCGGGTCGTTGCCGGGCCCCCGGAGCGCGGCCTGGATCGAGCGGGACGACCGCGTGTTGTCGCCTTCGTATACGCGGACGTATCCGCTGGTGGTCCGTCGCGCCAGGGGGGCGATGGTGGAGGACATGGACGGCAATCGGTTCCTGGACTTCACGGCGGGGATCGCGGTGGCCAACGTGGGGCACTGTCATCCCAAGGTGGTGGCGGCCATCCGGAGGCAGGCCGGGCGGTTGATCCACATGTCGGGGACCGACTTCTATTACGCGCCGCAGATCCGGTTGGCGGAGCGACTGGCGGCGGTCGCGCCGGGGTCGGCGCCGAAGCGGGTCTTCTTCACCAACAGCGGGGCGGAGTCGGTCGAGGCGGCGCTCAAGCTGTCTCGGCGGCACACGGGGCGGCCGCGGGTGATCGCGTTCTTGCGGTCGTTCCACGGCCGGACCTACGGGGCGATGTCGCTTTCGGCCTCCAAGCCGATCCACCGCCAGGGATTCTCGCCGTTGGTGGCCGACATCCACCACGCCGTCTACAACGACCTGGGGAGCGTGGAGCGGCTCTTGAAGACGGTCTGCGCCCCCGAGGAGACGGCGGCGATCTTCGTCGAGCCGATCCAGGGCGAGGGGGGTTACGTCGTCCCCGACGACGACTTCCTGCCGGGGCTTCGCAAGATCTGCGACCGCCACGGGATCCTCCTGGTGACCGACGAGATCCAATCCGGGTTCGGCCGAACGGGGAAGCTGTTCGCCTGCGAACACTGGGGCGTCCAGCCGGACATCCTCTGTCTGGCCAAGGGGATCGCCGCCGGCATGCCGCTGGGGGCGATCGTGGCCAGGGCCGACGTCATGGACTGGCCGCCGGGGAGCCACGCCTCGACCTTCGGCGGCAACCCCGTCGCCTGCGCGGCGGCGTTGGCGTCGCTCGACCTGCTCGAATCCAAATACGTCCGCAACTCCGCGGCTCGCGGCGCCCAGCTTCGCGAGGGGCTGAAGGCGATCACGGCGTCGAACCCGACGGTTCGCGAGGTCCGCGGCAAGGGGCTGATGATCGGGATGGAGATCCAGGACGAGGCCGGAAGCCCCGCGCCGAAGGCCCGCGACGCGATCGTGGACGCGGCGTTCCGTCGCGGCCTCTTGCTGCTGCCGTGCGGCCCCAGCGTCGTGCGGTTCTGCCCCCCCTTGTGCCTGACGAAGCGGCAGGTTGAAATCGGGCTGGGGCTGGTGGACGCCGCCCTGGCGGACGTCCGAACCGCCGACGGGGTCGGCGTCCGACACTGACGGGAGCGCGACGATGGCGACGGCGACGACGACGAATCAGACGAAGGCCGCCGAGTTCGACTGGCGGCGGTGGCCGGAGACGGACGTCCTGGTCGACGAGTTGACCCGCCAGGCGCTCGACCGCCACGCCTTCGCCCGCGGGCTGGCCGAGCGGATGGCCCCGGAGACCGGGACGATCTTTCAGAACTGGCTCGACCACTTCGTCGTGGTCGCGCCGTCGTCGTTCGCCGATCGTCTGACGGCGCTCGGCTACTTCCGGACGGCGGACTCCCACGGCGTCGGCGTTCCGGTCTTCGCGCATGCGGGCGGCCTCTTCCCCCGGATCGCCGTCGCGCCGGGTAACGGCGAGGAGGTCGTGCGCGAGGTGGGGATCAAGGTCGAGTCGGTCGCGGCCTTCTCCGGCGCGCACCATCTGGGCCTGCGCCCCCGGGGTTATCCGATGGGCCCGCTGCGAACGCTTCGCGTCCCCGGCGAGGGCGTGGACCTGGTGGCGGTCGAGCGTCGGGCGTACCTCGGCTTCGAGACCTTCCCGTCGGAGTCCGCCCGCGAGGGCCGGATGAAGCCCCACGCCGCCCGCGAGGCCCTCGCCGCCCGCGACCTCTGGCTGGCCCGCCAGCGACGGTTCGACGACGACGCCGAGGGCTACGCCGTCACCGAGGCGCTCGTGGACGAGGTGATCGAGACGGCCGGCTCCCGCGACCTGGCCTGCCACCTGATCTTCGAGGTCGAGCGCGAGTACTGGCAGGCCCGCAACCGTGCCGCGCGGGTTCAAAAAGCCCGCCAGGACCGCCTGGGGTTGGGCTGGGCGAACCACGACCACCACACGTTCCGATCCTCGCGACGGTTCTTCCCGAACCTCATGCGGATCTTCACGAAGCTCGGCTTCAAACTCCGCGAGCGGTTCCACGCCGGCGCCGACGCCGGCTGGGGCGCGCAGGTGCTCGAACACCCGGTCACCGGAATCGTCATCTTCGCCGACCTGGACCTCTCCCCCCAGGAGGCCGCCCACGACTTCGCCCGCCAGACCCTCCCCGATCTTCCGAAGTTGGGCACCGTCGGCCTCTGGACCGCGCTGCACGGCGAATCGATGCTGGAGGCCGGCATGCACCACCTGGAGGCGCAGTTCGAGTTCGACGCCCTCCGCGACGGCCTGAAAGCCGAGGCCGGCATCGAGACGATGAAGCCGTTCTCCGACTTCCCGTTTCTTCGCCAGGCGTTCACCGCCGGCGAGCGCTGGCCGGTCTCTCCCAAACGGGCCGACCGCGCCCTCGCCGCCGGCTGGATCACCAGCGAACAGCGCGACAAGTTCGTCAAGGAAGGGGCCATCGGCAGCCACCTGGAGAACCTCCAGCGCCGCGAGGGCTACAAGGGCTTCAACCAGCAGGCGGTCAGCGCCATCCTCAACGCCACCGACCCCCGACTCCATTGACCCGTCGACCGTCGCGACCAAGAGGAATTGAACCACCGAGCCACGGAGGACACGGAGAGGAGAGGGACCGAGATCAAGGAAGAATAAGGATCGGGAGGTAAGCCGGTGATCGGAGCGGATCAATGGTGAAAATCATCTTGCGCCTGGATGTCGGGGCCTGAAGATGAAATCTCTCGCCCTCCGGCCCTCTCTCCATCCTCTCCGTGTCCTCCGTGACTCGGTGGTTCAATTCCTCCCCCGTCCCCCGGTCAGTCCCTCACTCCACCGTCATCACGCCGTTCATGACCATCCAGTGGCCGGGGAAGCTGCACAGGAACGGGTAGCGGCCGGGGGAGTCGGGGGCCTTGAAGTCGATCGACGACGACGCGCCGGGCTCGGTGATGTCGGTGTAGACCAAAACGTCGTCGGTCCTGGGGACGTAGCCTCGGATCGCGGCGTCGGGCTCGGCGATGATCTTGTTGACCAGGTCGCCGACCGTCGCCTGCGTTCCGGGACGGAGCAACACCCAGTTGTGCGGCACGACGTCGGGATTGACGAACGTCAACCGAATCGTCTCGCCGGCCTTCACCTTGAACGCGGGCGTGGCGAAGGTCAGGTTCTTGCCGGCGACCATCTTGATTCCGCGCGCCTTGGGCAGCTTGGCGGCCCAGGGGTTGGGAACCTTCTTGTACTGAAGCGCGACCATGTCGGCCAGCCGGGGATGAGCGGCGACGATCTTCCGCGACGGTCGGTAACCGGGGAAGTCGGTGAAGGGGGGCGCGAGCTTGTGGACGGTGGCGAACAACTCCTGCGGCCAGCCGTCGCCCAGGTCCAGCCGCAGGTGGAGCGTGTCGACGGGCTGGACGTCGGGGATCTCCAGGAACAGCGTCCGGCCGTCGCCGACGACGTGGACGCCGCGGATCGGCAGGACGTCGTGGCCGATCGCGCCCGGATGGATCGTCGAGTGCTCAAGCGATCCGTATGAAGCGCTGTAGCGGTAATTCCACGCCTGCGCGAAGCAAGCCCCCGGCCGGGCCGCCGACGACGGATCGATGGGGAGGTTGAACCCCAGCACGACCCCGTTTTCCACGACGTGGATCGACCGCGGCGCCTGGATCGGGTCGCCGGTGTAGCGGAGGCGCTGAAAGCAGCCGTCGAGCGAGGAGTACGTCCCCCAGCCGGCCTGGCCCACGACGTAAAGCTGGCCGTCGACCGGGTTGAACCGGCCGCGATGGATGCCGGAGAGGTAGTCGCCGGGAATCGGCCAGACCGCGCCCTGGGGCTGGCCGTCGACCACGTCGCGCAACAGCAGGAACGTCGAGGCGGCGCCGTAGGACAGGTGGATCCGATTCCCCTGGAACGGGCCCCAGCGGTCGCTGGTGATCTCGATCTGCTCCGCGCTTGAATTGTCGATCCCGCGCGGCAGGTAGACGAGGGGCAAGGACGGGACCTCGTCGTTCCTGGGCCCCGGATAGCCGTAATGGCCGCCGACGGCGACGTCGACGACCTGGGACGTCGGCACCCAGTTCCCTTCCGACTGCGGCGCCGAGAGGATTCCGGAGCGGGTCAGGCCGATGCCGTCGGGGTTGCGGAAGCCGGTGGCGAGCACCGTCGGCGGGCCGCCGTCGGGAGGGACGCGGAGGATACCTTGCGGGCCGGAGGCGGTGTAGAAGTTCCCGTCGGCGTCGCGCTGAAGGCCGCAGACGAAGTCGTGCCCGGCGGTCGAGGTCAGATAGGCGTTGTTGACGCAGCGGTAAAAATCGGCCTCGCCGTCGCCGTCGAGGTCTTTAAGCTCGGTGATCTGGTCGCGGCCCGCGACGTAGATCGAGCCTTCGGCCACGAGGACGCCCTGCGGCTGGTGCAGCCCGGTGGCGAACCGTCGCCAGACGACCTTCTCCAGCGCGTCGTCGATGCCGGAGACGCGCCAGACGTCCCCCTCCATGGTGGCGACGATGGCCGTTCCGTCGGGGAGGAAGTCGAGCCCGCCGAAGAACATCAAGGACTTCCAGGGATTCTCGAACGGCGGCTCGATGACGTCGATGGCGAACGGCCGGGTTTCCGAGCGCTTGCCGCGAGTCGTGAACGTCTGGGGCCATTGCGACGGCCCTCCGCGCGTCAGCTCGCGGAGCGGGTGGGTGGCGGCGGGGCCGGCCTGGCGGACGAACGCGCCGCGCTCGTCGACCCAGGGGGCGTCGAGCCAGTCCTCGCCGTCGATCGAGTACGCGAAGACCACGCGCTTGCCGTTTCGATAGAAGCCCTGATATTTAAACGGCTTCGTCGGGGGCTCGCCCTCGGGCCTGGGCAAAAGCTTGCCGCGGACGGTCAGGCCGTTGAGGAAGCCGTGGCGGACGCTTGAGAATTCGAGGAACCCGTCGGTCCAGAGGACCGGGTAGGTGAGCGTCTCGGGGTCGAAGCAGACGGAGAGTTCGCCCTTGTCGCCCAGGCGGAGGCAAACGGCCTTGGGGATCGCGGTCTTCTCGTCGACGTGAAGGACGCCCGACTGCATCGAGCCGACGTCGGATTCGTTCCAGCGGCCGTCGGCCCAGGTGGTCTCGTTCTGGTTGCCCCAGTGGCCGCTCTTGCCGCCGTCGAGGCCGGGGTACATCGGCAGGAGAGGCGGCGGCGCGGCCAGGGCGCGGAAGTGATCGGCCTCCTTGGCGTAGAAGTCGAACGTCCGATGGCGGTTGACGTGGTCGTCGGCGCTGGCGTAGAACTCGGGCCGTAGCGGCTTCCGGTCGTACTCGAACTCGGCGGGGGCCGAGGGGTGGGCGTGGGCGTGGCCCGGAGCGCCCAGGGCGGGCGTGGCGACGCCGTCGGCGCCGAGGGTCAGCAGGAACGCGAAGAGGTCGTTCCGCTCGCCGGGCGACGTCGCGGCGGTCAGCCCCTCGGGCATGAGCGTGCCCAGGGGCCTGGATTCGACGATCTCGTCCCTGGGCAGCGTCACGACCTCGCCGAGCGTGGCGTCGCGGACTCGCACGGCGTCGTCGGTCTCGCCCTGCTTGTAGCCCTGGACGACCCGCCCGTCGTCGAGGGCGAAGCCGAACGCCTGGTACTCCGGCTCCACCTTCAATCGGGGCCAGAGGACCGACGCGACGATCTCCTCGGGCGTCCTGGCCTTCGAGAGGGACGTCAGGTCGGGGCCGATCGTCCCTCCCTGGTCGCCGACCTTGTGGCAGGCGAGGCAAGTGTGGCGGACGTCGGCGAAGACGACCGCCCCCCGGGCCGGGTCGCCCTGGGTGCGCGCCGACGCCAGGATCCCGGCGACCTCTCCGGCCTGGGCCGGAGACAGCCCGGCGGAGTCGACGGGTCGGGGCGGGACCGGCGTCCGGGGCGTCGGCCGGGGCCCAGGCGCGGCGCCGTCGAGTTGGGGGACGAGCCAGTCGAGGCCGTCGAGGTTGTCGAGGAGGCGTTCCTCGGCGTCGTCCTGGGTGTGGCCGAGGATGCCGATCCGGCCCTTGTAGCCGCTGTCGCGGATGATCCGCAGCAGCTTCAGGTCCTCCTCCCCCTGGCCCAGGGGGAGGATCTTGCGGCCGTTGCGGTCGCCGTCGGCGTCCATTCCGTTGATGTTGAGCGCCATCAGGTACGGCATCATCGTCTTGAGGAGCGCCGGGAAGCGGTCGAGATGGTCGTGGCCGTGGTGGAGGTTGTAGACGATGCCGACGTTGTCGACGCCGTCCTTCTTCAGGCGCTCGATGATGGCGATCTGGTTCTCGGGCTCGCCGAACCAGCCGCCGTGGTTGTAAAGCGCGACCGTGCAGCCGATCTCGGCGGCGGCCCTGGCCAGGGGCTCGACCTTCGCCGCGGCGTCGGCGACGCGCCGCTCCTGCTCGTCGCCCTCGGCCTTGTCGGGGCCCTCGTCGCCCATGACCCAGAGTTGGGCCTTGACATGATGGCGCTTCAGAAGGTCCAGGATCCGCCGGGAGTCGTCGTTGAGCGCGGCGGGGCCCCAGAAGGCGGTCAACTCGACGCCGTGGCGCTTGAGCGCCTCGACCTCGGCGTCGAAGCTGGGGACGTGCTCGGCGCGCCAGTCGTAGGCGAAGTGCTTGAAGCCCAGTTTCTCGAGCATGGCGGCGCGGGCTCCGGGATCGCGGTTCCTGGAATCGAACGGCACGATGCACCAGGCGGTCAGGTTGTCGCGGGCGAAGAGGCCGGGGCCGGCCTTGGCGGAGGCGTCGGTCTCGGGCGACTCGTCGCGGCGGAGCTGGCCGCAGATCAGGTCGGTCGTCAAAAGCGCGACGACGCCGAGGAACGCGACCCAGACGAGCAGGTGCTTGGGACGGACTGACGGCTTCGGCATCGGGAGGGCCCTTCCAGGGACGGCGGGGGGGACCGGCGGGCGTCGGCGTTCTGGCTTCAAGGCTATCGCCCCGCGCCGCGACGGGCAATCCGCGCGCGTCGGGACGGACGCGATCCGACCGGGCATCCGACCTTGCGGAATAGGCGGGACGACGATTATTCTGTCGGTCCCACGGATCGCGCCGCGGCCGAACCAGGCCGCCAAGGAATCGACATCCAGGAGGGATGAACCGTGCTCCGCGCCTACACCGAGAATCCGTCCGCCGCGAAACGCGCCAGGCTCTGGGTCAAGTACCTGATGTTTCCGGGGACCAACTGGGTCAGCCGGGACAAGTCCAAGATCCGACGGACGTTCCTCCCCGGCACTCCCGAGCGGCCCTCGCGGACGCTCGACTGCGGCTGCGGCAACGCATACTTCTCCCATCAGGCGGTCCTTCGCGGGGCCCAATGCCTGGGGATCACGATTCACGACTGGGAGAAGCGCAACTGCGAGGAGATGCGCGCGTTCCTCGGCCTGACCCCGGAACAGCTTTCGTTCCGAACCGCGCGACTGGACGCGCTGGCGGCCGACCCGGAGCTGCGCGGCGGCTTCGACCAGGTGCTGCTGCTGGACGTGATCGAGCACATCATGGACGCCGCGGGGGCTTTGCGGCAAATCCATGACCTGCTGGACGAGGACGGACTGGTCTACATCACCACCCCGGATCGCGATTGGCAGGGGAACGCCGACCACCTCCGCGTCGTCCGTACCGAAAACGGCTGGCACGTCCGCAACGGCTACACTTTCGAGCAACTCGAACGGTTATTGGATGAGAACGGCTTCGAGCCGGTCGATCGGATGCGGTTCGGGACGCTGGGCTCGACGGTCGTCACCTGGATCCAGCACCACGTCTTCGGCCGCTGGATCGACCCGCTGACCGTGGCGACGTTCCCGCTCCTGAAACTGATCGCCCTGGCGCTGTCGCCGTGGAGGGACTCGCACACGATCTTCGTGCTGGCGCGGAAGAAGCGGTCGGGTTGAGCGAGGGCGGTCGTCGGGGCGGTCAGACTTGGGTGTGCGTCACGTAAGTAGGTAATCAGGCGGCGCGGGCCGGTTGGTCCCAGT
>CALCIB010000057.1 GCA_937907525.1 uncultured Planctomycetales bacterium
TGTCGCATGCGAGATCCGATAAGTGTCGGGTCGTCAGCCCGGTGGGAGAGGGGACATCGGACGCTTGCCTATCCTTCCCAGATTCCGAGTCGAAAAGTTGTGGCCATACCTATGCCTCGCGGGGGAAGGTGGCCCGAAGGGCCGGATGAGGGGGGGCGGGCCAGAACGCCATCGACGTCCGAGACTTTCCGGACGGGCTTCCGCGAATCCCAACGGTCGTCTCGCGCGTCGTCCCCCTCATCCGACGCCTTCGGCGTCCGTCTTCCCCCGCGAGGGGGGAAGACTCGTTCAGGCCCCCAAAATCCGTGACGGTCGGGATTTTCTCAAGGGATTCCTGAAATCCGGCCGACCGAACCGCGGATCATGCCTGGGACGGGACGTTCCTTGGCAAGTCGGAAGCTGAATGAATCAGGAACGGGGCGGGAAGGCTCGGTCGCTCGACGCGATCGCGGAGATCGAGTCGCGAGGTCGCGGCGGTCGGGCGGGCGCGGCGGGGCGTTTCGTCGCGACGCATTCGAAAGCGACGAACGAAGCCAGCGGCCGCGGATGGTTAAGATCTTGTCCGCAAACGCTTTGCGTCTTCATCGCGGAGCGAAGTCCGGCGACGAACGAAGCCGTCCGCCCGCCCGCGGTCGGTCAGACGAAGCGTTCCAGGTCTTCGTCCTTGGAGACGACGGTGACGCCCTCGGGGGAGACGGTGAAGCCGCGGGCGAGGTCTTGCTCGCGGTCGTGGCCGATCGTGAAGCCGGGGGGGACGTGGACGTGCTTGTCGACGATCGCCCGGCGGATCCGCGCGCCGCGGCCGACGTCGACCCCCTCGAAGAGGATCGCGTCCTCCACCAGCGAGTAGCTGTGGACGCGGACGCCCGGGGAGAGGACGCCGCGGAAGACCTCGCCGCCGGAGACGATCGCGCCGTGGCAGACGATCGAGTCGTAGGCCGCGCCGCGGCGGTCGGCGGCGGCGTGGACGAACTTCGGCGGCGGCTCGGGGGGGAGGTAGGTGTGGATCGGCCAGTCGCGGTCGTAGAGGTTGAGGATCGGATCGACGGCCACCAGTTCCATGGTGGCCTGGAAGTAGGCGTCGAGCGTGCCGACGTCGCGCCAGTAGGCGGCCGTCTTGCGGTTCTCGTCGCGGAACGGGTAGGCGAAGATCCGGACCCCCTCGGCGATCAACCGGGGGATGACGTCCTTGCCGAAGTCGTGGCGGCTGGCCTCGGCGCGCGCGGCGTCCTGGAAGAGCAACTCGTACATCACGTCGGTGTTGAAGACGTAGACGCCCATGGAGGCCAGCGCCAAATCGGGGTGGCCGGGCATGGCGGGCGGGTCGGGGGACTTCTCGATGAAGCTGGTGACGCGGCCGTCGTCGTCGACCCCCATCACGCCGAACTCGTGGGCCCCGGCCAGCGGGACGGGCTGGCAGGCGACGGTGAGGTCGGCCCCGCGCTCGCGGTGGAAGTCGATCATTCGGGCGTAGTTCATCTTGTAGATGTGGTCGCCGGCCAGGATGATCGTGTCGCGCGGGGCGGCCTTCTCGATGGTGTAGACGTTCTGATAGATCGCGTCGGCGGTCCCTTGATACCACGTCTCGGCGATCCGCTGTTGCGGCGGGATCACCTCCACGTACTCGTCCAGCTCGCGGCAGAGGAAGTTCCAGCCCTGGTTGAGATGGCGGTTGAGGCTGGTGGCCTTGTACTGCGTCAGGACCAGGATCCGGCGCAGCTCCGAATTGATGCAGTTCGACAACGTGAAATCGATGATCCGGTAGATGCCGCCGAACGGGACCGCGGGTTTGGCGCGGTCGCGCGTGAGCGGATCGAGCCGGGTTCCCCGGCCGCCGGCCAGGACGATCGCCAGGACGTCGCGATACAAGGTCTCGTCTCCCCGCCGGGGCCGCCGACTCTCGGCCGCGCCCGGCCCCTCATTCTGACCGATCGGCCCGTCCGAGCCAACCGGCCGCCCCCTTCCCGCCGGGGTGTCGTGTCGGCCGCGCCGTCCCGTTACACTTGAAAACGCGGGCCGCGACGACGGCCCCCTCGCGACGCGGCAAGCTCCCTCGCGGACGCGCGGGCCGCGACGGCTTCCCCACGACCCCGCGGAGCGGATCGACGCCGCTCGCCCGCGGCCCACCCCCGACCCGATCGATCGAAAGGTGCCCCACGCGATGATTCGACTCGCTCCCCGACACGCCCGCGCGGCCGTCGTCCTGTCGGCGGCGGCGCTGGCCGCCTGGAGTCTCCACGGCAAGGTCCATGCCGAGGACCGTCTCAAGGAACTTCAAACCGAGTACTCCAACAACGCCCAGGAGAAGCTCGACCGCGTCTACCACTTCGGATCCCAGGGCGCCGGCGACGTCTTCTCCAACCACCGCAGCCACTCCAACCGCCAGGTCCCCATCTACGTCTGGGGGACCAAGGCCGACCTCGGCCAGATCACCGGCGCGAACAGCAGCTACCGCGACCCGGAGAAGCTCCGCGGGATCTTCGGCTTCGTCCCGGAGAACACCGTCAACCCCGAGGCCGAGTACGGCGACCAGAGCGAGGCCCGCAAGGTGATCGAGTCGGCCGTCGCCAAGGGGGCCAAGCACATCTTCATCGTCTGGTTCGACGGCATGGACTGGGTCCCCACCCAGGCGGCCTCCATCGTCAAGAATCAGAAGGTCCACGCCGAGGGGAAGGGCTCCGGCCTGATCTTCCAGGACTACGCCGCGCCGGGGTCCAACCCCCAGTACGGCTGGCTGGTCACCAGCCCGCGGTACGACAAGGCCGACGTGAACGTCGACGAGCAGACCGTCAAGATCCCCGAGTCCAGCCTGAAGGGGGGCTACGACGTCGCCATCGCCGGCCCCAACCCCTGGACCCCCGGCCCCCTGGCGAGCCAGGCGCCGGGCTACTTGAAGGGTCAGTCGGCAAGCGCCAGGGACAAGCAGGGGGTCGAGTCGGCCGGCCGCGAGTTGCACGCCTACACCGACTCGTCCCAGAGCGCCGCGGAGTTCGTAAGCGGCGTCAAGTCGTACAACAACAGCGTCAACGTGGACGTCGAGGGCCGGCCGGTGGCGACGGTCTTCCACGCGCTTCAGGAGAAGGGCTGGAGGACCGGCACGGTCACCAACGGCCCGTTCCCCCACGCCTCGCCGGCGGGGATGTACGCCCAGAACGTCAGCCGCAACGACTACCAGGACCTCGGCCGGACCATGCTCGGCATCCCCGCGGTCATCAACGAGAAGCGCGGCGCGCCGGTTCGGCCGGGCCTCGACGTGGTGATGGGGACCGGCCACGGCGTGAAGGTCGAGAACCGCGAGGTCAAGGGCCAGGGCGGGAACTGGGTCCGCGGCAACGTCTACATCACCGACGCCGACCGCGAGGCCGTCGACGTGAAGAACGGCGGCAAGTACACCGTCGTCACGACCGAAAAGGGCGTCAACGGCGGCGAGGCGGTCAAGAAGGCCGCCGCCGAGGCCGCCGCCAAGGGGACCAGGCTCTTCGGCTTCTTCGGCGACACCGGCATGGACGACCTCCCCTACCGCACCGCCAACGGCCACTACGACCCCGCCCCCAGTCCGACCAGCTCCGGCGAGAAGCCCAAGGCGATCGCCTACACCCGGGAACAACTCGACTCCCAGCCGACGCTCGCCCAGATGACCGACGCGGCGCTCACGGTGCTGGCCAGGCCCGACGAGAAGTTCATCCTCTTCGTCGAGGCCGGCGACGTCGACCACGGCCTGCACGCCAACAACCTGGACGTCGCCGTCGGCGCCGTCTACGCCGGCGAGGATGCGATCAAGCGGATCATCGACTGGGTCGAGACCCATAGCAACTGGGACGACTCGGCCCTCTTGGTCTCCTCCGACCACGGCCACTACCTGGTGCTCGACCACCCCGAGGGCCTGCTGAACTCCTCGAAGTGAGCCGGCCGTCCGCCCCCGCGGCCGTCGAATCGCGGCCGCGGGCCGGAATCGAGCGTTGCAAGCCGACCCCCGCGACCCTATCATGAAGTCCTCCCCCCGGTCGCGTCCCGTGGCTCCGCCGCGGGCGCCCCGGGCGCGACGGACGACCTCCGTCGCCGCGACCGAAACCCCAATCCAAGTAAGGACGCGGAGCGCCGCCGGCTTCCGCCCCCACGAGGGATCGCCGCGACGCCCGCGCTTTCGGAGTGCCGTGACCATGGCGTCCGCGATCAGCGAGTACCTCGGGAACGAGGCCGAGGGCCTCCTAAGCTACACCTGCAAGGCGATCCCCAAGGAGTCGCTCCACCTGCCGGGCCCCGACTTCGTCGATCGAATCTTCGTCCCCAGCGACCGCAACCAGCGCGTGCTGGGGAACCTCTCCTGGATGTTCAACGCCGGCCGCCTCGCCGGCACCGGCTACCTCTCGATCCTGCCGGTCGACCAGGGGATCGAACACTCCGCCGGCGCCAGCTTCGCCCCCAACCCGGCCTACTTCGACCCCGAGAACATCGTCAAGCTCGCCATCGACGGCGGCTGCAACGCCGTCGCCAGCACCTTCGGCGTGCTCGGCATGACCGCCCGCAAGTACGCCCACAAGATCCCGTTCCTGGCCAAGATCAACCACAACGAACTCTTGACCTACCCCAACAAGGCCGATCAGATCCTCTTCGGCAACGTCAAGGAAGCTTACGACATGGGCTGCGCCGCGATCGGCGCGACCATCTACTTCGGCTCCGAGAACTCCGGCCGCCAGATCGTCGAGATCGCCCAGGCGTTCCACCAGGCCCACGAACTGGGCATGGCCACCGTCCTTTGGTGCTACCTCCGCAACAGCGCCTTCAAGAAGGACAAGGACTACCACCTCGCCGCCGACCTCACCGGCCAGGCCAACCACCTGGGCGTCACCATCGAGGCCGACATCATCAAGCAGAAGCTCCCGGAAAACAACGGCGGCTTCAAGGCCCTCAACATGGGCGGCTCCAGCTACGGCAAGCTCGACGAACGGATGTACACGGAGCTTTGCTCCGACCACCCGATCGACCTCTGCCGCTACCAGGTCGCCAACTGCTACATGGGCCGCGCGGGCCTGATCAACTCCGGCGGCGCCAGCGGCAAGAACGACTTCGCCGAGGCGGTCAAGACGGCCGTGATCAACAAGCGGGCCGGCGGCATGGGCTTGATCTCCGGCCGCAAGGCGTTCCAGCGGCCGATGGCCGACGGCGTCAAGCTCCTGCACGCGATCCAGAACGTCTACCTCGACAAGGACGTCACCGTCGCCTGACGTCCCGGAATAAGTCAAGCGTCCCAGGCCCGAGGCCGATAACAACGGTGTCGGCTGGGACGCCGGCCCGGTCAAGGACGATCGGAAGCCAAGGTCCTCGCTCGGCGGTCGCCCCAGGGACGGAAGCGACCCGACGGCCGAGGGGCCAGGGACGGCCCCGGTTCCGCATATCCATCGGTTCATCCCGAACGCCCCGACGGTTTCAGCCGTCGGGACGTTCGGCGTTTCGAACGGTTGTCCTGTCGAAGGCCGGGAATATCGGTGGAGGCCAATCCATGAGCCAGGAGCCGAATCGAGTCCCGATCTGGGTCGGTCACTTCCGCGAGTTCACCGATGACCCGGTTGAGCAGCGGCTGCGGCCCAGCATCCGCGAGTATATCTACGACACTCCCCAGGAGAGCGAGAGTCGCGCGGTGGCCTATCTTCAGAGCGCTTCCACCCTTGGTGCGAGAAGTCGCGTCGAATTTGATGTCCTTGATCCCACCTCGCGCATCCCTTTGGCCGTCTTTACATATACCGACACGGTCTATTACTGGGAGTCGTATCTGGCGTACTACGTCGAGAAATACCACTTGCGGCTTCCGGCGGAATTCATTCGGCACATGGCGTTAATGAATTGGAATCCGCTTAAACATGATTAGATAATAGGATTCGGTATCGGAGGAAAACCCCAGTATCGGCCTTCATGCCGCCATTTTGACGGCCCCGAACCCAACAGGAAATCGGTCGCCTGACGCTTCGAACGCTCACACATACTCGACCCTGCGCCGCATTTCGTCGGGTTCGAGCAATTCCCAGATTTGCACGAGGGACCTCACCATCTGTCCGATCGAGCGACCCTGGGAGGGATAATAGACGATCCCCGCGTGGTCGGCCCCCGTCGCATGTAGCCGGAGGAAATCCGCGTCCTGGGTGATGATGACGCGCGCCTGCGTCATCGCGAAGGCGTGTTGCGCGTCGTCGGATGCGGTTCGCAATCCGGCCTCGCGGGTCGTCGTGACATCGACCCCGTGTCGGCGAAGCCCGCGGGCGATTCGAGGATCGCAATTCTCATCCAGGTGGAAGAGGATCGTCCTGGGCATGGAGTCGCCTCAACTTCTCGGCGACGAGCGACGGCCCGGCCGCCTCCCGTTGCTCGGCGACGAACCGCTCGTCGGCCTCGATATCGGCGTCGATGGCTTCGCGGTGGGAATGGTAATACGCCAAGGCGGCGTAGACTGCGGGGAGCGAAAGCGTCGGGTACGTCGCCACGATCTCCTCGGGCGACATTCCCATCCGCTCATGCCAGACGGCGACGTGCTGCACCTTGATCCGATGTCCGGCGACGTGCGGCTTGCCGCCGCAATGGCCGGGGCGGATCGCGATGTACTCGCTGATGACGGGGATCGTCGAGGCGTCCATGGTCCTGGGTTCCGGATCGGCTTGGGAGAAAGATCCTCCTCGACCGATTCTAACCGATCGCGGCCCCTTATTCGAACCCCGCGTGGCGGCGGTTGAACGCGCGGGCGCGCTCGGCCAACTTGGGGTGGGAGCGGCCGTCGATGGTCAACTCCGGCTGCCAGGGGAAGTGCCAGACCCAGACGGCGATCAGGGAGATCCCCTCCTCCTCGGCCATGTCGATGTAGGCGCGGGCCCAGGCGGCCTCGGGGTCGGCCTTGAAGCTCGGCTCGATCTGGCCCATCTCGCCGATGAACAACGGCACGCGCGCCGCGCGGATCGCGCGGGCGGTCAGTCGCGCGCGCTCCATGGCGTCGAGTTTCACGTCCTTGGGGCCGGTGTCGCCGGGGACGTAGTGATGCAGGCTGTAGACGTCCAGCGGTTCCGGCTGGGCGGTCAGTTCGTTGGCCAGGTGTTCGCGCCAGGAGTCTTGACGAAAGCGGAAATCGGGGAAGGTCTCGCGGCGGCTGGTCGCCTCGGGGCGGACGCCGGCGTCGCCGCTGGTGACCAGATGGTTCGGATCGATCGACTTGATGAACGCCGTCTGCTCGCGGTAGATCCTCTGGCTCATCTCCCACGTCAGCGAGTCCTCGCGCGCGCCGGCCTTCGGGACGACGGCCCCCTCGGGGAAGACGCCCGCGGGGAGCGCCGGCCTCCCCTTCATGTCGACGTCGGCGGCGAGCATCAACTCGTTTTCAAGCTCCCACATGAGGACGGTCGGATCGTCTTTGTAGCGGGAGACGAACGCCTGGACGTACTGGCGGACCCCCCTCCACGTCTTCGAGGACGGATCGAGGATCGCCTGTCGGTACTCGCCGAACCGGGAGTTCTGGGACGTGACGTTCAGGGAGGGGACGAGCCGGATCCCCGCGCGTCGGCAGAGGGCGAACAACTCGTCCATGCCGCGCCAGTAGGCGTCGGGGTCTTTCTCGTAGAGCCGCGACGCCTCGATCGGGTAGCCCGGCCCGGCGAAGAACCGGATGAACGCGAAGCCGCTTTTGGATGCGTCCTCGACCGCCGCGACGGCCGCGGCCCTGGCCTTCTCGGGCGTTCCGTACAGTTGCTTCAGGTGGAACCACGTCCCCAGATGGATCTGGTGCAGGTGTGGCACGTTCACGCCGACGGCCCGATACTCGCGGCCGTCGAGCGCCAAATCCGGGCCGTCGGCCGTGACGAACCCCTCGACGGGCGGGGCGGCGATCGCCGACGGGACGAGCGCGACGAGCATCGTCGCGAGGAGCATGCGCTTCATGGCGGGCCTCGGTGGTGGGAGGATCGGGCGGAGATCTCGACGTTACCTCCGCGCGGCCGCCGCGTCGAGGGGGCGTCGTCTTCGCGGCGGTCGAGTCTGGCCCCCGCCGCGCGTCGGGCCTATCCTGTCGTAACGAACCGGGCTCGAACGCCCGCCGCCGCGAACCCCGACGGGAGACGACGCCATGACGACGCGGTCGAGCCGCCTCGCACTCCTCGCGCTTTCACTGTCCGCGACGACCGTCATCGCGAACGCCGGGCCTCCCGAGACGCCGCCGGAACGCCCCTTGCGCGAGCCGGCCGGCCTGCGCGTCGAACCGGCGGGGCCGCTTCGGGACTATCTGGACGCGGTGACGTCGAACTGGCTGTTGCAAGTCCCTCGGGCCGATCCCGCGATCCTGGCGATGTTCGCCGATCGCGACCGTCCGCCGTATCGCGACCTGCTCCCCTGGTCCGGCGAGTTCGCCGGCAAGTTCCTCACCGGCGCGACGACCGTCTATCAGGCCACCCGCGACCCCGCCTTGCGCAAGTCGCTCCAGGAGTTCGTCAAGGCGCTCCTGCCGCTCCAGGACGCCGACGGCTACCTCGGCCCGTTCCCCAGGAACCACCGCCTCACCGGCGAGGCGCCCAATATTCAGGGGAAGCCCGGACCCACCTGGGACGCCTGGGGACATTATCACATGATGCTCGGCCTTTTGACCTGGGACGAGGCCGTCGGCGACCCCGACGCCCTGGCCGCGGCCGTCAAGATCGCCGACCTCCTTTGCGACAGGTTCCTGGGCGAGGAATCGCCGCGGCTGGTCGATACCGGCTCCACCGAGATGAACCTCGCCCCGGCCCACGCGCTGGTATTGCTTTATGAGAAGACCGGCCGCGCGAAGTACCTGGCCTTGGCGAAGCAGATCGTCGGGGAATTCGCCGCGACCGGCCCCGACGGCAAGCCTCTGGCGGGCGACTACGACCGCCTCGGCCGCGCGGGCGTGGAGTTCTTCCAGACTCCCAAACCGCGGTGGGAGAGCCTTCATCCGATCCAGGCCCTCGCCGCGTTGGGCCGCGTGGAGGACGACGCCGAGCGCCGACGGGCGTTCGCGAACCTCTGGTGGAGCATCGCCAGGCTCGACCGCCACGACAACGGCGGCTTCTCCTCCGGCGAGCAGGCCCAGGGCGACCCGTACCACCCCGGCGCCATCGAGACCTGCTGCACCGTCGCCTGGATGGCGCTTTCGGTCGACATGCTCAGGCAGTCCGGCGACCCGGTCGTCGCCGACGAGTTGGAACTCTCCA
Organism: uncultured Planctomycetales bacterium; assembly: GCA_937907525.1. Classification (GTDB taxonomy): domain Bacteria; phylum Planctomycetota; class Planctomycetia; order Isosphaerales; family Isosphaeraceae; genus Paludisphaera. Next base: position 9,198 of record CALCIB010000057.1, read on the forward strand.
CGTTCAACTCGGCGCTGGGGATGTGGTCGCCGTCGGGCCGATGGAGCACCTACGACACGCCGATGGACGGCGTCCGCCGGGCGAACTTCCACGAGATCGTCTTCCAGTCGCGCCCCGGCTCGCCCGAGTTGAACTGCTGCTCCGTCAACGCCGCGCGGGGGATCGGCCTGGTCTCCAAGTGGGCGCTTCTGGCCGACGAGGCGACCGGCGCGCTCGTGCTCAACTGGTACGGCCCGGGAAGGCTTGCCGCCCGGCTCAAGGGGGGCGCGCTGGTCCGGCTCGACGTCGAGACCGACTACCCACGCTCCGGCCACGTCGTCGTCAAGGTGGGCGTCGACCGGCCGTTGAAGTTCCCGCTGGCCCTCCGCGTCCCGCAGTGGTCGACCGATACGAAGCTGACCGTCGCCGGCGCGCTCGAATCGGACGTCAAGCCGGCGACCTATCATGTGATCGATCGCGAATGGAAACCGGGCGACGCGGTCGAGTTGGAACTGGACGTCGCCCCGCGCGTCTGGGTGGGCGAGCGCGAACTCGCCGGCCGCTCGGCGCTCTACGTCGGCCCGATCCTGCTGGCCTACGACGCCAGCCTCAACGGGAACGGCCCCGACGACCCCGAGCCGATCGACGCCCACTCGATCCGCGTCCCGCCGCCCTCGGAGGCGGGGGGCGGGTTCCGGCCGATCGTGCTTGCCGAGGCCGAGACCGCCGACGGCGGCAAGGTCAAGCTGTGCGACTTCGCCTCCGCCGGCGCCGACGGCTCCCGCTACCGCTCCTGGCTCCGCGCCACCCGCGTCGCCCCGACGCCATTCTCGCGCGAGCATTCGTTCCGCACGGGCCCGCCGACGGAGTGAGGAGGGAGGCGCCGATGGAGCCGCGGATCGTCCACGGCGATTTGCTCGACCAGGACGTCGAGGTGATCGTCAACGCCTGGAATCGCAACGTCATCCCCTGGTGGCTTTTGCTGCCCCAGGGGGTCTCGGGCGCGATCAAGAGGCGCGGGGGGCTCGAACCCTTTCGCGAACTCGGCCGCATGGGGCCGATCCCGCTGGGCGGCGCCGTCGAAACCGGCGCGGGGCGGTTGCCGTTTCGGGCCATCATCCACGTCGCCGGAATCAACTTGCTCTGGCGCTCGTCGGAGCGCTCGATCCGCGACTCGACCCGCAACGCCCTGGCGCTCGCCGGGGCGAGGGGCCATCGCTCCCTCGCCTTCCCGCTCATCGGCGCCGGCTCCGGCGGCGGAGACCCCGCCAAGGTCCTGGAGCTCATGCACGACGAACTGTCGGCCGTCGAATTCGACGGCGAGGTCAGGATTGTTTGCTATCACGTGACTCCTTGAAGCCGAAGAGGCTTCCAACCCGCTGGAGAGGCCAGAGAGTGGCATTTGAAAAAAGTTAGATTTAAGACTTGATTTTGTCCGATGTATTGGTATGGTAAGGCGGTTAATTGAGGTCGGAGTCTATGAATTAGAATTGGATGGCGAAAATCATGAACGTTGAACCTGCTGAATTTGTAAAGTTCATTGAAGAAAATCATGAAAAAGCAAAACTTGTAAACGATGCCAAGGCGCGGACTTGGAGCGACGAGGCAGAACATGCGCTCTTGAGGCTGGCGAACGGGAAGATGGCCCTCGTCCGAGGGGGCCGTGACGGGATACAATTCATCGTCCGGGGCGAGGGCGACCGACGAACGCTCCAACTGGAGATCGCGGGTGGGGAATTCCAGGTCGATCGGATTCTCTGGCACACCCACCCGCAGGTGACCGGCCCGTCGGACGGGGATCTGGAAGCCCTGGCAATTTTGAAGCAAGACGCGTCGTTGATCTATGAGATAGGAGGATCCCCCGATGGCACTCGCATCACGCCAAAATCCAAGCCGCGGAGCGATTGATCCGCGCGAGGGCGTCGCGGTGCTCGACGTGATCGAGATGGAGCCGTCGCTCGGGCTGGGTCACGCGCCGGGGGTCGTGGCGGTCCTCGACGGCTTTCCGTCACCCGAGCCTCAAAAGTACGTCGACCGTCCGGTGGTCATTCGGACGGCCGGCGGCGAGCCGCGGTACGCGCGGGTCGGCGCGGTTCGCGACCACGGCGCGACCATCAGCTTTTTCTTCCAGAACCTGACCGGGGCCGACGTTCCCGTCGGCTCCCGGATCGAGTTCGAGGCGTGAGCGCGGGCGGTCACTTCGATTCGGCTTCCTCGCCCGCCTGGGCCTCGGCTTCCTTCTGGGCCTCGGCCTTCATGATCTTCTTGAGCTTGTGCATCTTGGGGACGATGTAGGTCTGGACGTAGGGGTGGCCGGGGTTGGAGCGGGCGAAGTCCTGGTGGTAGCCCTCGGCGGGGTAGAAGGTCTCGAAGGGCTCGATCTGGGTGACGACGGGCGACTTGTGGACGCGCCTGGCGTTCAGGGCGTGCTTGGCCTTCTCGGCGGCCTCCTTCTGGGCGTCGGAGTGGTAGAGGATGATCGAGCGGTACTGGGTGCCGTGGTCGGGGCCCTGGGCGTTGACGGTGGTGGGGTCGTGGGCGGCCCAGAAGTAGTCCAGCAGGGTCGCGAACGGGATGACGGCGGGGTCGAAGGTGATCTGGATGACCTCGGCGTGGCCGGTCAGCCCGGTGGAGACCATCTGGTAGGTCGGGTTCGGCACGCCGCCGCCGGAGTAGCCCGAGACCACCGACTTGACCCCCGGCAGCCGCTCGAAGAACGCCTCGGTACACCAGAAGCAGCCGCCGCCGAAGGTCGCCTCCTCCAGCTTCGGCTGGCTCGGCTTCTCGTCCTTGGGCTTCGCCTCCGCCTCCTGCCCGCGCGCGAGGTCCGCCGCGAACGACGCCAGCGTGAAGGCCAGCCCGATCCCCAGGGCCCATTGAAGCGTGTTCATGCGTATCGACTCCTTGGAACGTGTGGCGGGACGGGCCGCGATCCGGCGCCCGACGCCTCCATTGTCGCCGCGATCGCCGACGTTTCCAATCTGGATCCGCGCCCGTTTCACGCGCTCGATCCGAGGACGCCCGACTACTTGCACGAGAACCTCGCGTAGCAGCGCCGGCGGCTGGGGACGTAGGTGCCCGAGACGAAGCACCCGCCGGGTTCGTCGAACCTGACGCCGCCGTCGGGGAGGAGTTCGACGCCGTATTCCACCTCCCCCCAGGAGTGAATGGCGAAAACGTATGCCGGGAGTCCGCGCTCGACCGCGGTCGCGCGGAGACCTCGCGACCGCGTCCAGGCGTTGAAATCGGCCGGCTCGACGCGGAACGTCACCATCGAATCCCGCGGCGTGGTGCTGAAGCTGACGTCCCACGCCGACGCCGGGATAGCGAACCGTTGATGGATCGTCGCGTTCGCCTCGGCCGGGGAAACGCCGACGCCGACGGTCTCCCACCACGGCGAGAGGACCAGGAGGACCATTCCGACCACCGAGAGTACGCCGATCACGCCAAGCAACGCGAAGGTCCGGAAGCCCCACTTCACGGCCCATGCGGCGCCGCGGTCCAGGACCGTCAGCCACCTTGCAAGCCGCTTCATGGCCCCTCCCGATCAGCGAAACAGGACGTCCGCCCCCGTCGGCTCGCCGTCGTCGTCGAGATCCACGACGATCAAATAGACGTGGGGGTCGGCCGGGAACAGGGTGGAGACGGTTCGGAAGGCGACGCGCCAGCCGCCGTCCCCGGCGCGCCAGAGGCTGACGGTCCAGTCTGGGGACGCGGCGTCGATGACGCAGTTGAGCCGGGCGTTGGCGTGGTCCTGGGCGGCGGCGACCAACCGACGCTCGCGGGCCAGGCCGTCGCGATCCAGGACGTGCGTCGCGGCGACGTCCTCCAGCAGGATCGACCGTTCGGGGGCGACGACCGCCGGGACGGCGTCGGGCCCCGACGCGACGACCAACGCGCCGCCCGAGGACCAGGCCGCCACCGCGACCACCACCAGCGCCGTCGCGAACGTCGCCCCCAGGATCTTCCCCATCATCAAACTCTCCCGGCCAGCCCGTCCCTCACGATTTCAGCGTACCCGCCTCGTCCGACTTGAGCAAAAAATGCAGTGGCGGCTTGTCGATTTTACAATTCGTCGGCGCAATCGGCCTCTCGCGTTCCTTGAAATCGGATATGTCGTTGAAATCGTCCACGTCAGCCCATCCTTCGAGCTTCCTTGAATCCGTCTCCTTTTCCTCAATCGGCCCAAGTTCAAGGTGGCGGCGCGACGATGAAGGGGAACGATGGGGAAAGCGGGGAGGATCGGGGTTCGTCGGCCCTGGAGTCCGCCGTTGACGGTCGGCAAGGGATGGGCTAAGGTTCGGCCGCTCGAAGGTCCGGCCCGATGCGACGTCGGGAACGGAACGGAGGGCGGGCAGGGAGGCCCAGGATGGCGACGACCTTGGAAGCGACGTCGGCCCCGGCGACGGAGGCCGAGGCATTGGCGTTCGCCCGTCGCGTGCTCCGCGACGAGGCGCGGGCGCTCGACGCGGTGCGGGAGCGGCTGGACGGCTCGATCGTCCGCGCGGCGAGGCTCGTTCACGACTGCCGGGGGGGCGTGATCGTCACCGGCATGGGGAAGGCCGGGCTGGTGGGTCGCAAGACGGCCGCGACGCTGGCCTCCACCGGCACCCGCGCCTTCCCGCTCCACCCCGGCGAGGCCGTTCACGGCGATCTGGGGCAGGTTCGCGCCGGCGACGTCGTCCTGGCCTTCTCGCAAAGCGGCGAGACCGAGGAACTGCTGCGGATTCTGCCCTCGGCGCGTCGGCTCGGCGCGGCCCTGGTGGCCGTCACCGCTCGCGCCGATAGTTCGCTGGGCCGAGCCGCCGACGTCTGCGTCGCGCTGGGCCCGATCCCCGAGGCGTGTCCCCTGGGCCTGGCGCCCTCCGCCAGCACCACCGCCATGATGGCCGTCGGCGACGCCCTGGCGCTTCTGGTCGCCCGAATGCGCGAGTTCACCGCCGAGGACTTCGCCCGCTACCATCCGGCGGGGAACCTCGGCCGTAAATTGACGCGGGTCGAGGACGTGATGCGGACCGGCCGGGACGTCCGAACCGCCGCGCCCGGCGAGACCGTCCGTCAGGCGATCGTCCGTCTTGCCGGCCCTCGCCGACGCTCCGGCGCCGTGCTGGTCCGCGACGACCGCGGCGTCCTGCTGGGCATCTTCACCGACAGCGACCTCGCCCGCCTTTTCGAGAAGCGCCGGGAGGACGGGCTGGACCGGCCGATCGCCGAGGTCATGACCGCGAACCCGCTCCGAGCCGAAGTCGGCGCGATGCTGGGGGACGCGGTGGAGCTGATGAAGTCGCGCAAGATCAGCGAGTTGCCGGTGGTCGATTCGGAGGGTCGGCTGCTGGGGCTCGTCGATGTCACCGACCTGATCGGGGCGTCCCCCGAGGACTTCGAGGAGTAAGGGCCGATGGCGAACGAGGCGAACGGCCCGACCGCCCTCGCGGCCGGGATCCAGGCGCGTTGCGCCGCGATCGAGGTCCTGGCGGTCGACGTCGACGGCGTGCTGACCGACGGCCGCATCATCGTCGACGACCGCGGCGTGGAGACCAAGAACTTCCACGTCCGCGACGGCATGGCCTTCGCGCTTTGGCACAAGGCGGGCAAGGCGTCGGCGATCATCTCGGGCCGCTCCACCCCGGCCGTCGAGCGCCGGGCCGCCGAGCTTGGGATCGGCCTCGTGGTCCAGGGGGTCGCGGACAAGGGCGAGGCGTTGCGGGCGCTTCTGGCCGAGACCGGCGCGACGGCGGACCAGGTCTGCTACGTCGGCGACGACCTGAACGACCTGCCGGCCTTGCGGCTCGTGGGCCTGGCCTGCTGCCCCGCCGACGCGGTTCCGGAGGTGAGGGCCGTCGTCCATCTGCGCGCCCGCGCGACCGGCGGGACCGGCGTGATCCGCGAGGTCGTCGAGTCGGTCCTGAAGGCGAAGGGCCTGTGGCACGAGGCTTGCGGTCACTACCTGGCGCCGACGACGTAGACGGAGCGCGACGGGCGGAGGATCCACGGGGGACCAGCCGCGACGTACCGGAACATCGAGTCGATTCGTGCTCAAGAAACTCTCCAAGATGGCGATGGTCCTGGGCCTGCTGGCGCTCGCGCACCTGGTCTACGCCCAGGGCTTCGACCGACTGGTCGCGCGGCTGCGGGCCGCCCGCGCCGTCGGCGCGGTGGAGTTCGCCGTCCACGACTCGGCGAGCAAGGCCAAGGTCAAGCGGCTCGCCGCCGAGTCGTTCGGCCCCGACCACTGGACCGGATCCGACGACGTCTACAACTACCTGGTCCCCTCCAAGGGCCTGGTCCTCTTCGCCGCGCGGCTGGAGCGCGTCATCGAGCGCGACGGGGTCAAGTTCGACGGCAAGCGGCTGGAGGTCGACCCCGCCGCGGTCATCCTCCAGTCCCCCAAGGGGGGCGACCGCCGGACCCTCACCAGCAAGAAGGCCGTCATCGACTTCAACAAGCCGTTCGGCATCGACCTGAAGGGGGACTCCGAGCCCCTGAGCGTCGTCCGCGCCGTCCTGGAGCGCGACGTCCTGGTCCGCGACGACCGCGGCACCCCCGACGACCCCTCCGACGACCTGGTGGTCGGACCCATCAATCGGGTCGAATACGACGGCGTCAAGCAGGTGATCCGAAGCGAATCCGACGTCGTCCTGGTCGACCGCGGGCTGCGCGTCACCGGGACCGGCCTTGAGATCCAGCTCTCCACCAAGCCCTCCGACCCGGGCGCGAAGGGGGGGCCGGGGATCGAGGGGGCGTCGCGGATCACCCTGTTCAAGAACGTCCGCGCCACCTTCCTGGACGTCGGCGGCGGCAACGTGCTGCCGGACATCGGCGGCGGCGTGAAGCCCGACGGCGGCAAGAACGCCAAGGGGGATCCGGTCCCGCTGGACGTCCAGTGCCAGGGGCCGCTCGTCGTCGAACTGCCGCGCAAGCCGGAGACGCCCCGGGTGGGCCCCCCCGAGCCGCCGCGGCCGACCGCCGTCGAGTTCCGGGCCAACGTCGTCGTCCGCCGCGGCAAGCTCGACGAACTCCCCGACCAGATCGACTGCGACACCCTCCATCTGACCCTCCTCCCCGCCGAGTCCAAGGCCCCCGTCGAGACGACGGTCGTCGCCGAGGCCGAGCCCCCGGCCGAAACCGAGGCCGAGTCGACCGCCCCCGGCGGGCTGCAACTGCGCCGGGCGCAGTTCAGCGGCCACGCCGTCTGGGTGCAGTCGCCTTCCCAGGGGATCAAGATCCGCTGCGTCGAGCTCTTGCATTACGAGGATCCCGCCGCCGGCAAGAAGACCACCGTCCTCAACGGCGGCGGCCCCAAGAAGCTCTGGGTGGAGAAGCGCGACGTCGCCGCGGCCGGCCAGCCCGACGCCGGCCAGGTCCGCGCGATCACCCATGTCTGGTGCAACGACGCCACCGTCACCGACCAGGGGGGTAAGATCGCGCTCGTCGCCAACGGCCCCGGCCTGCTGGAGAGCCGCCCCGGCGCCGCCGCCGACGCCCCCCCCCGCGACGTCCCCCCCTCCCGGACGGCCGTCTGGCGCGACCAACTCTGGCTCCAGGACGAGCCCGCCGCCGAGGGCGTCGAGCCCGGCCGACTCCTCGTCCTCAAGGGCGCTCCGAAGGTCGAGGACCGCGTCGGCAAGTCGTCGCTGGCCGCCGACGACTTCATCATCGCCCACCTCAACCCGTCGGAGAAGAAGCCCGGACGAACCACCGACGGCCGCGACGTCGTCCCCGCCGCCTACCTCCAGCCCGATCCGGCCGCGGCATCCGCGCCGAAGCAGGAGGTCCCCAACATCCGAAAGCTGACCGCCCTCAAGAACGTCCACCTGATCGACGCCGACCACGACTACGGCTTCCGCGACCGCCTGGACGTCGACTTCGTCTCCGGCGCGATCAGCGCCAGCCCCGCCAAGCCCGCGCCCGCCGCGTCGAAGCCCGCCGCGACCGCCGACGCCCCCGTCCCCGACCCGACGGCCGAAGCCCAACCCGCGCCCGCCGCAAGCCCCAACCCCGAGCAAGCCGCCGCCGCCAAGCCCGCCGCGCCCCGGACGACCACCACGGCCGATACCGCCGAGGCCACCGTCGCGGTCGGGCCCAAGCCCACCGCCGAGGGCGACGCGAAGGCCGAGGGCGAGTCGGGTTACGAGGCGCGCCGCGTCGTGATGCGGGGTTCGGTCCGGATTCATCAGGATCCAGGCCCGGGCAAGAAGGTCGGCACCGACGCCAAGGGCGAGTTGCTGGAGATGCACGCCGCGTCCAAGGGGAAGGCGACGTTCGACCTGTATCACCACGACCCCTACTCGGAGAAGGCCCGCGACGTCGACCCCGCCACCGCCCCGCCGGCCGTCGTCCGCAACGACCAACTGACCGTCGTCGCCGAGAAAATCCAGGTCGACCAGGATCTCGACCTGATCCGGGCCTACGGTCGCCGCGGCAAGCTGACCATGCTCGTCGACCGCGCCACCTTCACCGACCGCGCCGAGGGCGCCGCCGACCCCGGCGAGGTCCGCGAGGTCGTCGACGTGAAGCCCAAGCGTCGCAACGGCAAGGATCTCTCCCCCAAGGTCCCCTTGAACATCACCTGGGTCGACCGGATGGTCTTCGAGGGCGCCTCCCAAGACCCGCTCAAGCGGCCCGCCGCCAAGATCCAGTTCTTCGGCAAGGCCCGCGCGGAGATGGAGGACGCCCTGCTCTACGGTGACGAGTACCTCACCTTCTACACCGACCGCCCCATCCCCCTGGCCGACGCCGGCAAGCTCGCTCCCGATCCCAAGCCCGTCGCCGATCTTGCCGAAACCGCCGACGCCCCCGCGCCCAAGCCCGACCTGGCGATGGTCCAGATCAAGGGCTCGCCGAAACAGGCCGCCCTGGTCGTCTCCCGCAAGGTCCATCCCGAACTCAAGACCGTCGTCAACGCCCAACGCATCGAGGCGCTCTCGATCGTCTACGACCGGCCCTCCGGGACGTTCAAGGCGGAGGGTCCCGGCGAGGTCCGGCTCTACGACCGCAACGACCCGTCCGGCCCGAACAACGGCCTCGACAACGCCACCTTCGCCGAAGGGCCCGGCGTCCGCCCCGTCGCCTACCGTCCCGGCGAGGACGACGAGCCGGCCGACCAGGTCGCCGCCAACCCCGCCGCCCGCGGCCGCGGCCTCGGCGGTCCTCCCGCCCTCGCCCCGTTGACCCTCACCCAGATCCGGTTCCAGACCGAGATGCGCGGCCGGTTCGGCTCCGGCAAGGACCGGGACGTCCTCGACCAACGCTGGGCCGAGTTCTACGGCGGCGTCGAGACCCTCCGCGACGTGGTCCAGACCGAGCGCGACCACTTCGACCCCGACCGTCCCCCCGCCGGCGCCACCATGTTGACCTCCGACATGCTCCGGGTCATCAACGAGCCTCCCCCGCCGGGCGCGGCGAGGACCTCCAACGGCCGGACCTTCCTGAAGGCCTGGGACGACGTCAACATCCGCGCCCGCGACTCGGCCTTGCAGGCCGACGTCGTGACCTACGACTCGCTCAACGACCTGGCGCTGGCCAAGGGGACCGACGGCCGCGCCGTGCGGGTGATCCAGCAGCGCGGCGTCGGCCAGCCCGGCTCCCCGGGCACGGCCGACGTGGTGCAGCTCAACCCCAGGACCGGCGGCCTGGAAGTCAAGAACCCCGGCGTCTGGCGGCTGATCGACGAGCGCACCGGCACGCGGCCGAAGGCCGTCAAGCCCACCCCTCCCGGCGGCGAGGAGAAGCCCAAGGAGAAGAAGAAGCCGTTCCGACCCCCGACCAACCCGGTCGAGCGTCGCGGCTTCTCCGGCTCCGGCCGCTGACTTGGCGCCGCGATCCGACCCGTCCGCTTACGCGGTCGGATAGCGGTGGTGCCAGCCCTCGACCGCCCGCGTGCCGGCCAGCTCCTCGGCGGAGAAGCCGTAGCGGGCGAACCAGGGGGAGCCCTCGGAGCGGACCAGTTCATCGACCCGTTCGATCCGCTTGCGGCCGACCTCCTCCAGGAACCGGGCGCGGGAGTCGGCGTCGTCCTGGTCGAAGTACTCCTTCCAGAAGGCCCGGCCCCCCAGGACGCCGGAGGCCCCCGCGGCCAGGGCCATCTCCACCTGCGCCAGGTAGTGTTCGAAGTCCACGCCCGCGGAGAGCAACACCCAGGGCCGCTCGGAGACGCCGTCGAGGGCGTGGAGGGCGTCCTCCAGGCTCTGGTCGGAGTGGCGGTCGAGCGTTCCGGGGAACTCGGCCTTGTAGACGTCGCAGTAGCGGCTGAGGATCCGGGCCGTCTCGACGACCGTCTCGGCCTTGCGGTCGAGGTACGATTCGTCCTTCTTGGTCTCGCCGGGAAGCGGGAAGCCCAGGGTCTCCAGCAGCAAGAGCAGGTCGCGCCGGCGGCACTCCTCGTACACCTGTTGCACGAGCGCGAAGTTGGCGTCGGCCGACTCCGGCTCGGAGGGCTCGAACTGGACCAACAGCTTGACGCCGTCGGCGCCCATGAGTTTGGCCTTCTCGACGCCGAAGCCCGGCTCCATCGTCGCCAGGGGCGCGCCCTTGGCGCTCATCTGGTACCTGGTGCGCTCCAGCCGGACCAAAAGCCCGGTCTGGGGCGGGACCGCGCCGGAGGCCACCGCCGACCACGCGCCGTAGTAGGGGTCGAGCAACACCGCCGAGGCGGCCGTCGCCAGCCCCCGAGTCAGCGCGAGCTTGACCTCGACCACCTCCTCATAGGTCGGGGCGCGGTCCTCGCCGGCGCGTTTGAGCGCGTTGCCGGCCATGTCGACCACGGAGTTGTTCTGGTCCAAGGCCAGCATGGTGAGCGTCCCCGTCGGGTTGCCGATCCGCTGCAACCCTCGGAGCTTGCCCGGCGTCAATCCCCTGGACGCCAGCGCGAACGCCCCTTGCCGTTTCGATCCGTCCCCGAACGTCATGACCCGCCTTCCTCCCGGTTCGCCGTCGCGACCCCCGACCGCGCCGCAAGCGCGGCCCCCGTCGGCCGCCATTGTAACCGACCGTCCCCCCGAGAACGCCTCCCCGCCGTCGAGAACGACCGTCGCCCCCGACGTTCCGAAGCCGGAAGCCCGGCGGATGGCTTCGTTCGACGCCGGACCGGGCTTCGCGGTGTCGCTATAAATCGTTGATTACAATTAGTTTACGACTCGAAACCTCGTGGGTTCGTTCGTCGTTTTCGAATGCGTTTCTCGATCGCGCCCGCAGCCCTTCGACCGCCTTGTCGATCAAGCGGGTGATTGCATTTCCTGGGCCGCGCGGCGCATGCGCTTCCCCATGCCTGTCGCCATCGATCGAATTGTCAAAGACGTGGGAATCGAGCTTTCCCACCATGCAGTGCCACATAAAGCGGTCGTTGAAAACGCGGGCCGGCGGTTTTTTAAGGAACGAGACCTTGGATATGGCGTAGTGCGAATGAGAATAAGAGTTTGTGGCGAGTGAAATAGTTCTCCGGCGGTGGGTTTTTTTCTGACCGTCACCGATTTTGGGGAAGGATGGGGAGGCGTCCGGCGTTCCCTCTCCCGGCGGGCATAGGCATGACCACAACTTTTCGATTAGGAATTTGGAGAGCATAGGCAAGCTCAATGTCGATGCAGATCGCCTATTCCGTCCCCTCCCCCACCGGGAGCTGACGACCCGACACTTATCGGATCTCGCATGCGACACTCACGCGAGCCGACGCCGAACGGCCTTCTCCCCTTGAGGGAGAAGGTGGCCGAAGGCCGGATGAGGGGTGGCGAAACCGGGAGCCTTTGGAATCCAGGGTCTTCCCCGAGACGCGACGCCGGTCGACCCCTCATCCGGCCCTTCGGGCCACCTTCTCCCTCAAGG
>CALCIB010000058.1 GCA_937907525.1 uncultured Planctomycetales bacterium
ATCCGGCCTTCGGCCACCTTCTCCCTCAAGGGGAGAAGGCGATGATCGCCGCGGCTCGCGAAAAGACGAAAACCATATTCGAACTCGACGACCGAACCCAATTTCCCGGCCGCGCTGTAAGGTCGCAAGACATTTTTAGTAAACGACTTGCGACATCACCACCATCGAACCGCAACGGTTCGGCCAAGCGCGAACGAACCCAAGGTCGAAGCCGCGGAGTCGTGGTCGCGGCTTCAGAAAATCCCGACGAGATCGAGCGCGACCCGGCGGGTCGTTCCGGTCGCGACGGCGGCCGGCTGGGAGGGTTGTGGGGATTCTTGGGATCGTCGCGGAGCGTCGGCGCGGAGGGTTCGGAACGGGGCGAATCGCGGCAAGGCCGCACGCGGGGAGGGCCGATTCAAGAGGCGTCGGAGGCAACCGCGAGGGTGGCGGAGGGATTCGCCGGCTCGGGGTCTCAGGGACGGTAAGCCGACGCTCTTGGCAGTGGGGAAGACGACGTGTCAAAACCTTGGAGAAGCCGAGGGGGGAAAGGGCGACGCGCCGGCCTGACGATCCCCCGGCTGGGCGTCGGGTTGGTCGCGGGGGCGCTGGCGGTCGCGGCGACGACCGCCCCGGCGCGGGCGTCGAACCCCGCGGCGATCGGCGCCCGGCGCACGGCGGTGGTCGAGGCGGTGGAGAAGGCCCAGCCGGCGGTGGTCAACATCTCCAGCGAGAAGAAGGCCGCCTCCAGCAGCCGCTGGCCGTTCTCGCCGGAGGAGAACCAACGCCCGCGGGTCAACGGCATGGGGACCGGCGTCATCGTCGACGGCCGCGGCTACATCCTGACCAACCACCACGTCGTCGACAAGGTCCAGGGAATCCAGGTCCAACTCCTCGACGGCGCGACCTACCCGGCGCGGGTGCTCCAGGTCGATCAGGTCCTGGACCTGGCCCTCATCAAGATCGAGCCGGCCTCCACCCTGCCGGCGATCACGATCGGCGCCTCCTCCGACCTGATGGTCGGCGAGCCGGTCATCGCGATCGGCAACGCCTTCGGCTATGAGAACACGGTCTCCGTCGGGATCGTCGGCGCGTTGCACCGCGACGTGACCCTCTCCGACGACCAGGTCTACCGCAACCTGATCCAGACCGACGCCTCGATCAACCCGGGGAACTCCGGCGGCCCGCTCTTGAACATCGATGGCGAGATGATCGGCATCAACGTGGCCGTCCGAGCCGGAGCGCAGGGGATCGGCTTCGCGCTTCCCGTCGACGAGGTCAAGCGGGCGGCCGCCGACATGCTCAGCACCCGGAGGCTCGCCGCCACCTGGCACGGCCTGGTCGCCGCCGAGACCGTGCGGGGCGACCAGCACATGGTGGTCGCCGCCGACGTCCAGCGCGGCGGTCCCGGCGAGGCGGCGGGACTCCGGCCCGGCGACGAGTTGATCCGGATCGGCGGGATGCCGGTCGCCAACGCCCTGGACGTGGAACGGGCGTTCCTGGACGCCCGCCCCGGCGTCCCCTCCCAGGTGGTCGTCCGCCGCGGCGGCGCCGAGACGACCGTCGCCCTGGACGTCCGCCCCTTGCCCCGCGGCGTCAACGTCGCGGCGCCGGGTCCGGACGACCCGGTCTGGGACTCGCTGGGGATCAAGACCGCGGCCGTCCCCAGCGAGGACGTCGTGGGCGTCAACCCCAAGCTCCGCGGCGGGCTTCTGGTCCAGGCCGTCTCGCCGGGAAGCCCGGCCGCGGCCGCGGCGCTGCAACCCGGCGACATCCTGGTGGGGATGAACGTCGGCGACCGCAACTGGGAGACCATCCGGCCCGACCACATCATCCACGTCCTGACCCAGCCCGAGGCCGTCCAGACCGATTCCGCCCTCTTGTACGTCATCCGTCGCAACAGCCTCCAGCAGCGTCGCATCAGCCTGGCCGACCCGCGCGTCCGGAACTTCATCGCCCAGTAACCGCCCCGGCCCCGGCCTCGGATCGATCCGCATCGCTCCCGCCGAGCCCCGCGCCCGCGTCCCCCCGACGCGACGCGCGGGGCCGCGGCGTTTCCCGAACGCATCACGCCTTTTTTCGCACCCACACCCGCAAGTGGCCACAACTGATTGAGGATCGACACCGAGTGTTCAGTCGGATATCGTGAGGTCGACTCCGAAGGGCGCGTCCGGCCGCGTCCTGGAAGAGCCCGCCCGGCCAACCGTCTCGGAATCTCCGAATGCGCGATCGCGACGAGATCGGTGATTCCGAGACGCCTCCCGACCCCGAGGGGGATTCGCCGGGCCACGACCTGGTGATCATCCTGGGGGTGTTCGCGGAGGGGGGCATGGCGCCGCTGGCGGTGCTGCTCGGTTGGTTCCTGTCGCGGTCGCCGTTGCAAGAGTTCTCCTGGGATCCGGGCGCGGCCTTGCTGGGAATGGCCGCGGCCCTGCCTCCCCTGGCGGCGATGCTGACGCTGCTGCGACACCCCTTCGGCCGGTTCGTCCCGGTCAAGCGGTTCTTCGAGGACGAGTTGCTCCCCCTGTTGAACAACAGCCGATGGGAGGACCTGGTCCTCATCGCGATCGCCGCGGGGGTCGGCGAGGAGATGCTCTTCCGCGGTCTGTTTCAGTCGATCCTGATGGACGTGCTGGGGACGTGGAGCGGCGTGGTCCTCTCAAGCGTCCTTTTCGCGGCCCTGCACCCGATCTCGATCCCCTACTTCCACGTCATGTTCGCGCTGGGGTTCTACCTGGGGACGCTTCGGGCCCTCTCGGAAAACCTGCTGACGACGATGACGTGCCACGGGACCTACCTCTTCCTGCTTTTGGCCCGGCTTTTGCGGGTGAACGACCCCAACCGGCCGATGCGCAACCCGATCGACGTCATCGACGCCGAGCATTCCATCGACGATCACGACGGACCTTGAGGATCGCGGGGCCGCGACCGGGGTCGGCGCGGACGGGCGGATCGCGGCATGGGGAAGGGGAGGGGATGGAACCATGCGACGCGCGGCGATCGCGGCGGCGGGGTTCGTCTGGGTCGTCGGGGTCTTGACTCTGGCGGCCGGCGCGACGGCGGTCGATGACGACGGGCCCCCACCGCCGCGCTGGAGGTTGGAGCCCGGGACCGAGCGTTACTACGTCCTGGCCCAGACGACCGTCCTGGACAGCACGCCGCGGGGGGGCCGGACCATCCGCGCCGAGTGGCGGCAGGAGGTGTACCTGCGCTGGATCGTCGGCGAGGTCGAGGGGGACTCGGCCAGGGTCGTCTTGATCGTCGATCGGGTCCGCGCCCGCGTCGAGCGTGACGGCCTGTCTCCCGGCGGCTTCGCATTCGATACGGCGTCCGACGTCGTACCGGCGGGGAACTCCCACGCGGCCCGCCTGGGCGCGGTGTTGAAAGGAGTCGTCGGCACCCGCCTCGAATTTCGGATGACCCCCCGGGGCGAACCGCGGGACGTCAAGTTCCCGCGCGAGTCGTCGGACGCGCCGCGCGGCCCCGCCGCCTTCTGGGACGGCGCGCCGGCGTCGGAGGACGCGCTTTGGGGCCTCATCGCCACGTCGATCCCGTTCCTCCCCGAGGGACCGTCGGAAGCGGGCACGGTCTGGACCCGCCAAAGCATCGCCCCGATGCCGAACCTGGGCTCCCTGGTCCTGGACAAGACCTACACCGACCGCGGCCCGCGACCGAACCGTCCGGATATCCACGACGTCGACGTCGAGACCCGCTTCTCCCTCCGACCGACGCCCGGCCGCCTGATGGAGACGACGATCGAGAAACAGTCCGGCGCGGGCGCGTTCGCCTTCGACGTCCGTCGCGGCCTGGTCGAGTCCGGCCGGCTCGAGGACGCGCTGACGATCCGCTTCCGATGCTCCGAGGGCTGCCAGGTCGTGCAGAAGTCGTCCACCCGGTTGGAGCTGAAGCTCCTGCCCGACCCCGCGCCGTCGCCGTGAACCCGACGCCCGATCCGGTCCCGTTCAGGCCAGGCCGTGCTTCTTCAGCTTGCTGAAGAACGTGCTGCGGGGCATCCCCAGGATGCGGGCGGCGACGCTCTTGTTCCCCTCGGCCTCCTCCATCGCCTCGACCAGCCGTCGGCGCTCGTAGGAGGCGAAGTCGGCGCCCCATTCGTCCTCCTCCGCGCCCGCCCCGGCCGCGTGGACCTCCGGAACGGCTCGGCGCGCCGCGGCGACCGACCGCGACGGCGGCGCGGGCTCGGCCGCGGCCCTGGGCCGGTAGCGCCGGCGCAACGGCTGGCGGACCTCCGCGGGGAGGTCGGCCGCGGTCAGCGACGGCCCGTCGGCCAGGACCACCCCGCGCTCGATCGCGTTCTCCAACTCGCGGACGTTCCCCGGCCAGTCGTGGGCGAGCAGGACCTCGACGGCCTCCGGCTCGATGTACGTCAGCGCCTTCCCCATCCGCGCCGCGTACGCGTCCAGGAAGTGCATCGCCAACTCGAGGACGTCCTCGCGACGCTCCCGCAACGGCGGCGTGGTCAGGCGGATGACGTTGAGCCGATAGAACAGGTCCTCGCGAAACCTCCCCTCCCGGATCAGGGCCTCCAGGTCTTGATGGGTCGCGGCCACGATCCGGACGTCGACCCGGATCGACTGCGAACTGCCGACCCGCTCGAACGACATCTCCTGAAGCACCCGCAGGAGCTTGGTCTGCACCTCCAGGTCGATGTCGCCGATCTCGTCGAGGAACAGGGTGCCGCCGTCGGCCTGCTCGAAGCGGCCGACCCGGTCGCGGTCGGCCCCGGTGAACGCCCCCTTGACGTGGCCGAACAACTCGCTCTCCAAAAGGCCCTTCGACAAGGCCGCGCAGTGGACCCTGACGAACGGCATTCCCGCCCTGGGGCTGGCGGCGTGGACGGCCTCGGCCAGAAGCTCCTTGCCGGTGCCGCTCTCGCCGCGGATCAAGACCGCCGAGGGACTGGCCGCGACCTTGCGGGCCATCTCCATCATCCGACGCGCCGAGGGGCTCGACCCTCGGATCCGCTCGAAAGCCGAGGCCAGCCCCGACGCCTCCGCGGCCGTCGCCGACGCCGGCATTCCCGCCGCCTCGCGCTCGGCGCGGTCGCGAAGCTGGTCCTGGAGGATCAAGATCCGCCGCTGCTGCTCGGCGATCTTGTCCACCTTGTCGCGCAGCTCGTGGTTGAGCGACTCCAACGTCTCCTGGATGTCCGCCGAATGCAACGCCATCGCCGAGACCGAGCTGAGGGCGCCCAAAAACGCCATCTCCTCGTCCTCGTACGCCAGCCCGTTGCGCTTGGGGCCCAGGACCAGGATCCCGGCGAGCTTGCCGTCGGCCCCGACGCCACAGGCGGCGTCCCCCCCCAGGCGGATCATCGCGTCGGTCGCCGGATCCGAACCGGCCGAGCCGGCGGCCTGCGACGCCCGCACCGTCGGGAAGGTCCGAAGCCGCTCGATCAGGGGATCGTCGGCCTCCAGCACCGCGTCGTCGGGCGTCGGCCCGTGGCTGGCGGCCAGCTCGAACCGCCCCCCCTCCGGCGACGCCAGGTAAAGCGCGCCCCACTCCAGCCGCAACACCTCCGCGGTCCCCTCCAGCAGCCTCCTGCCCAGCGTCTGACGATCGACCAAACTGCCGACGGCCTGACGCATCTTCTGCATCGCCTGATCGAACTTGTACTTCTCGCGGAAGAACCGCCGATCCAACACCCGCTGGAACCGCCCCCGCACCAACTCGGAGACCAGCAAGACCACGATCACCGAGACCGTCGCCACCGTCGCCCCCCACGACGTCCCCAGGCTCGCCAGCCGATCGCCGATCAACTTGCCGCTCACCAGGAGAAGCCCCGAGTAGATCAACCCGGCCGTCGCGCTGAAGATGAAGTACGCCACCCCCCGATTGACGATCCCGTCGACCTGCAACAACTTGTAGCGGGTGATGCTGAAGGCGTGGGCGATCGTGTACAAAAGCGAGACGGTGAACATCGGCCAGGTCGCGCTGTCGCGGCCCAGGTTCGACGGATCGATCGCCGTCTCCACCATCAGGTAGCCGATCAACACCGACGACGCCACCGTCGCCAGCAGGATCCACTGCACCTGGTTACGCTCCTGCCGGTGCCGCGCCCGTCGGTGGCTCACCACCAGGCAGACCAGGCAGAGCCCGAACATCACCACCGCCACCCAGACGTAAGTCAACGCCAACGTCCGAATCCACGCCACGGCCGTCGAGCTTCGCGACGGCGCGGCGCTGAGCCGGAGCCACAACGAGGCGTACATGCTCCCCCACAACCCCGCCAGGAAGACCGCCGGCAGACCGTACAACGCCCCCAGGACCCGCCAGCGATGCACCAGCAAAAGCGGGTTCGGCCGAGGGAACACCAGGTAGAAGTGAAGGTTCACCGCCGGCACGAACAGGGCGAAGGCCACGAACGGATAGATCAACCACGGCTGACCCACGATCTCCGTCCAGTGATATCCCCCCATGAACGCCCCCACCGTCACGTTGCAGAGGGCGAAGAAACACCGGGCGGAACTATCATTGGGACGCTTCCAAAAGACCCACGCCCCGATGGCGAAGATCCCCATCTCCTGAAGGAACCACAGAAACGTCCAAATGTAGGAACTCTGGGGGGTGTAGCGGACCAGGGCCGCGGCCTCGCGAACGTCCCCCGTCTTTCGATCCAGCCAACGAACCTTGACCGAATCCCCCACCCGGCCACCCAAATCCCGCATCGCCGCGATGTAGGCCGAGTAATCGCCACGACTTAGATCGACGTCGCCAACCGAAAGCAACGCGTCTCCCCGCCGCGGCCGCGCGTCGTTCCCCTCCGCGTCCACCCAGCGATAGTCCGACGAGACGCTGACCTCGATCTCCGTGCCGAACATGCAGCGCGTGCCGATGGTCCCCATCCAGGCGATATGGACCAGCACCAACGCCGAATACGCCAGCACGATCGCCGAGAAGCCGATGTAAAACAGCCGAACCCCGACCCATCGCTCGCTCAACCACGACGTCGCCGCGGATCCCCTCGGCCCCTGGCCGTATCGCGCCCCGCCCCACCCTCGCGATGAACCGTCGAGCGGCATCTCGTCCCTCCCTTCGACCAACCCGCCCGCGCCGGCCCGAACGACCTAGTCCCCCGGTCCCAACCCACCTTACCATCACCGGCGCGCGCCGACAGCGCCATCTTCTCATTTCGGCGCTGAAGTGCAAGCCGAAGGGTGTCGAATTCTCAACACCGTCAACTGTCGAACGCCAAGTCGATGGGCAACCACGAGGGAGACGCAAAACCGGGATTCTGGAGCGGTCGAACCCAAGAAATTTTCGCCAATCAACCATGTACACCTAGATTTTGGGAAATCTAGTTAATTTACGAAGAATAGTCTGTTTGTCGGCGCTCAATCGCGGGGTTCGCCGTCGAATTTCGGCGCCGAAATCTCGACATGGCGTCGATGGGTCGAACCCTCAAAGTCAAGTCTCCGCCCCCGCGGATTCGGGAAAATCGCGTCGGCGAAGCGCCGGGCACGTCAAGTGCGATGGTGGGTCGGCGATTCCGCGGGCCGGTCGAGCGTCGCGACGTCGGACGGAGGTCCGGTCGAGGCGGCTGGCCGCGGGTCGACTCCAGGAATCGGCGCCTTGGACGACGGCGGCGGGCGTTTTGAGTGGGCGGGGGGCGGAATGAGGCTTTCCAGGAAGTGGCGGGGTCATGACGCGAGGCTCGTCCCGGACGCCGGGGCGCGGCCGTCGCGGCGCGTGACCGTCGAGGGCGAGGACTTCGACGTGGTCCGGATGGGTCGCGGCGACCCGTTGGTGGTCGTTCCCGGCCTGGCCGGCGGCTGGCGGCTGACGACGCCCCTGCTGCGGGCCCTGGCGCGACGGTTCCAGGTCTTCTCCTACGACTTGCGCGGCGAACGACCGTTCGGGGCCGGGCCGCTGGGGGCGACCCGGACGCCTTACGTCGAGATCGGCCGCCACGCCGCGGACCTCGCCGCCTTGATCGAGCGGCTGGGGTTGGAGCGACCGACGGTCCTGGGCGTCTCGTTCGGCGGCGCGATCGCCCTGGAGTTGGCGGTCGAGCACCCTCGCGCCCTGGACGCCTTGATCGTGCAGGGAATGGAGCCGAAGTTCCGGGCGACGACGGCCTCGGCGATCGTCCGTCACGTCCTGGAGCGGTACGCCCCGCCGCCGGACAGCCCGTTCATCAACCAGTTCTTGAACCTGCTGTACGCCAAAAAGCCCGAGCCCGGCCCGGCCCACGACCTGATCGTCGATCGGATCTGGCGGACGCCGCGGATCGTGACGGCCCACCGCCTGGCGCAGTTGGAGCAGTTCGACGTGACGGATCGGCTCTGGCGGTTGGAGGCGCCCACCCTGGTCGTCGCCGGCGCCAAGGACGCGATCATTCCGGCCTCGCGACAGAAGCGGCTGGCCCAGGAGATCTCCGGCGCCCGCTTCGAGTCGATCGAGGGCGCCGGCCACGTCGCCTTCATCACCCACGCCGACGCCATGGCCGCCCAGGTCCAGGCCCACCTGGAGCGGGTCAAGACCCACGTTTGACGGATCATCCTCAGGGAGTCTCCCCCCCGTCGGATTCGGCCCCGGCGGGGGTGGAGCTTCTTGACCGGGATCACCCGAATCATCCTCGGGAACGCCTCCCCTCGCCGGATTCGGCCCCGGCGGGGGGGCTTCTCGTCTCGAACCACCCAAGTCATCCTCGGAAAGCCTCCCTCTCGCCGGCTTCGGCCCCGGCGGGACGGGAGGTTTTCTTTTTCCCCGCTCGATGCGAGAGCGGACGACCCGCGCTCGATCCTGGACGTGACGCCGCCACCATGCCGGCGCGCCCGCGTCGCGCGCGAAAGAGAAGGCGAGTCCCGCGGATTCGACCACGATCTTCTTGAAACTTAGGGGTTAGGTCATTATCCTCGACATGGAGTGATCTCGCATCCCCACCGGCGGTCGTGGCCGAGTTGTCCCAAGCCGCCAAACATCCTTCCTTTGCGCGCCGTCTCTCCAATGGATCGACGGGCGCGAATCCGCGACGCCCGCCAGGGAGTCGATGATCGCCGCCGCTCGTTCCAGGGACGATCGGATCGGCGAGGAGGACGAGGGACCGCGACGAGGCACGCCTAGATCGGTCGACATTCCGTCGACCGACTTCATCCCACGGATTCTGGAGGTTCGCTTCGACATGATTACGGCGAGACGTCGGGGGTCGGGGTTCACCCTGATCGAATTGCTGGTGGTGATAGCCATCATCGCGGTCTTGATCGCGCTATTGTTGCCGGCCGTGCAGGCGGCGCGCGAGGCGGCCCGTCGGGCCCAGTGCGTCAACAACCTCAAGCAGATGGGGCTGGCGATCCACAACTACGAGTCGTCCATCGGCTCGCTCCCCTGGGCGCAGGGCCCGATCGGCCCCTGGACGGATTGGTCGGCGTTCAGCATGATCCTGCCCCATCTGGAGCAGGCGACGCTGTTCAACGCGATCAACTTCGGCGTCTACGGCGCCGGCGGCGTGGCCCTCAACCCGGCCCTGCCCGGCAGTCCGATCAACTCGACGGCGATCCGCACGCAGGTGCCCGCCTTCCTCTGTCCGTCCGACGACGACCGACTGACCAGCGCCGAGGGGCATCACAACTACGCGGTGAACGTCGGCAGTCTGCCGGTCATCTACGCGGCGACGCTCGGCGGCGTGGCGGTTTCCGCCAACGGCGCGTTCGTGCCGATCACCGATCGCGGCGGGGTCGGTCAGAAGATCACCACGTTCGCCAGCATCTCCGACGGCCTGAGCATGACGGCGTTCATGAGCGAGTTCGTCAAGGGGATCGGCACGACGAACAACTCGTCGCTCGACATCCGCAAGCCCAGCGCCACGATCACCCTGGTCTCGGCGCCCTCGGCGTACAACGTGCCGAACCCCTTCGAGGTCCTTTGCAACGCGGCCAGCCCCAACCAGCCCGGGGCGACGATGTTCGGCGGTTACTCGCGCGGGACGTACTGGCAGCTCGGCCAGCCCCACAACGGTTCGTACAACCACGTGATGGCGCCGAACAAGTGGAGTTGCAGCTCGTCGACCGACACGCTCAACAACACCATCGGCGCCTATGGGGCGTCGAGCCGCCACTCCGGCGGCGTCAACGTCCTCTTCGGCGACGGCAGCGTGAAGTTCGTCAAGGACAGCGTGAGCCTGCCGACCTGGTGGGCCGTCGCCACCCGCGCCGGCAGCGAGGTTGTCTCCGCCGACAGCTTCTGACCCGACCGAAGGTCGAACCGGAGGGCCGCGCCTCAGGGCGCGGCCCCCGTCGCGCGCCGAGCGCGGCCCAGGCGGCTTAATTGGAGTTCGAGGTCGTCGACAGGTCGATCTCGTAAAGGTTGTCGCCCGACTTGACCTCGAAGGTCATCGGCGGGAAGTCGGTGCGCGCCGCCTTCTTCTTCCCCGCCGGCTGGATGTTGACGAAGATCTGGTTCGTGCCGACCAGCGTCTTGATCGAGTAGGAGCCGTCCTCCCCGATGGGGGCCGTCCGGCTCGCCGCGCTCTTCCGCTTGTAGTTCGACGGGTCGAAGATCACCTCGCCCTTGGTGACCAGCTTGCCGTCGAGTTTGACGCTCCCCTTGACCTCCGCCTCTTCTTCCGAGGTCTCCACCGACGGCGGCCCCTCGCCGCAGCCCCAGCTCGCGGCCAGACCGGCCGCGGCGCTGACGATCATCATTCGCCGACGTGTTTGATCCATCGTCGCTCCTTGCTCGATTTCGTGTGCATCCGGAACGGCGGACAGGCCGGTGGGCATGCTTCGACGCCGTCTCCTAAGCATATCATTTCGCGTCGCCCGATCCAAGGACGGAGCCGCCGAGGAATCCGGCGCGCGCGGCCGCGGATCGCCCGTTCGCCCCAGGCGCGGGCGAGCCGGGCGACGCCGTCGGCGCGGCCCGCGGTCGGATCGCGCGTCTCGACCCGGTCGGCGTCCATGTCGCGCGCCCCCCCAGAGACGATCCGTCCGCGCCCCGAGCTTTCCATCCCCGGCGCCCTCGCCTTCAGGTCCGAGACCGTTCGCGCCGTCGCGCCGGCCGCTCGTCCACGGGCCCCAGGCCACCCGTTCCCCCACGGCTCGGGAGCCGCTAGAATCGTGGCGCGACCTCTGATACGGTTGTCGTCGCCCTCGCGTCCACCGACCCCCGCGGGGCCTCCGTCGCTCCTCCTCGAAGGGTGAATGGTCATGAAGCGCGTCGCCGGGGGATGGCTCGGACTCCTCCTCGTCCTGTCGATCCGCAACGCTCCTCGGGCCGAGGAGCCGGCGAGCCCGTCGGCGGTCGCGATCCCCGCGACCGCGCGGTTCGATTTGACGAGCAAGGCCGGCCTCGTCTACCGCGTCTTCGTGGCCGTCCCGGACGGGGAGGCGCCGGCGGGGGGCTTTCCGGTGATCTACGCGCTGGACGGGAACGCGGTCTTCGGCACGCTGGTCGACGCCTCGCGCATGCAACGCCGGTTGATCGGGCCGGCGATCATCGTCGGCGTGGGGTATCCGACCGACTCGCATCTCGACACCCCGAGGCGCTATCTGGATTTCACTCCGCCGACGCCCGAGGATCGCGTCAGGGCCCTTCCCGGCGGCGGGCCGCCTCCGAAGACCGGCGGTCGGGACGCCTTCCTCGCCTTCCTGGAGGACGAGTTGAAGCCGCGGATCGAGCGCGATTACAAGGTCGACCGCTCGCGGCAAACGCTGATCGGCCACTCGCTCGGAGGGCTGTTCACGTTGCACGTCCTTTTCACCAGGCCCGCGGCCTTCCAAACCTACGTCGCGGCGAGCCCGTCGATCTGGTGGGACGACCGATCGATCGAGGCCGAGGAGCGGGAGTTCGCGAAGACCTGGCGCGGGTCGTCCGGGACGGCCCTCCTGGTGACGTTCGGCGGCCTTGAGGAGTCGGCGGTCCCCGGCGAGCCCGCCGAGCGCTCCGAGGCGCGCAAGAAGAACCGCATGTCGGGCAACGCCCGCGAAATGGTCGACCGACTGGGCGCGCTGGCCGATCGCGGGCTGCGGGTCGACGTCCGGGAATTCGAGGGGGAGAACCACGGATCGGTCGTCCCCGCGGCCCTCAGCCGGGCCCTCCAGTTCGCCCTGACGCCCCCCGATCGTTAATGTGTGTCTCATAAGGTCGTCGCGGGCGAAATAACGGCCTTCCGCCCTCGCGGAGGTGGCCCGAGGAACGCCGCCGAAACAACTTGTCGAATCCATGTGACGAAGATAGGGGAACCACGGAGTCACCGAGGACACGGAGAGGGAGGACGAGGAGCGACCCGGCCGTCTTCAATCATTAGAATTACTAATCCATTGAATTTCAATTCTCAATTCCCTCTCCGTGTCCTCCGTGACTCCGTGGTTCCATTCCGGGAATTTGTTGATGAGGGGGGGCGAGCCAGAAGCCGTCGGGATCCCGAGCCGCCTGGGCCGGCTTTCGACGTTTCGACGGCTTCCGGTCGCGCCGTCCCCCTCATCTGACGCCTTCGGCGTCTGTCTTCCCCCGCGAGGGGGGAAGGCCGGGACGGTCGTCGTTCACACACTTATGGGATGGACTTTTAGCGGCGGGAGCGGGCGATTTCCTGGAAGGCCCGGGTTTGCTCCTCGACGACGCGCGCCGACGCCTCGGCCAGGTTGCGTTCGTGATCGCGGATGAGCGATCGAGCGCGCGCCAGGGTGTCGGCGGGAAGGTCCAGGTCGTCGAGCAGGCCGATCGCGTGGGGCAGCAGGTTGGCGAAGGCCCCGCCGACGTAGATTCCGGTCTCCAGGAGCCGTTCGAACGCCGCCCGGCGGAAGTGGGCGGCGGCCTCGTCGCGGTCGAGTCGGCCGTCGCCGTCGGCGTCGCCCTCGACGGCGAAGATCCGGAGCCGTTCGGGAAGCTCGTCCGGCGCGACGCGGCCGTCGCCGTCGGCGTCGAATTTGAGGATGCGGTCGGCGAACAGGCGGATGTCCACGTTCGCGGGCCGCTCCCGGCCGAAGCCGCCGGGGACGGCGTCCAGGGCGCGGGCCAGGGCGCGGAGTTCGGCCTCGTCCAATCGGCCGTCCTCGTCGCGGTCGTACGCGGCGACCTCCTCGCGGGCGAGTTCGAGCGCGGGGCCGTCGTCGTCCCTGGAGCTTCGGTCCCTCACCACCCGCGAGTCGACGACCAGGCCGCGGAAGCGGTCGAACCGATCCGGGCCGAGGAGGGCCTCCAGGTCGCGGGCCACGTCGAGATCCAGGCCGCGCGTCCGGGCGTTGAGGGCCTGCTTCGCGGCTCGCAGCGAGCTTCGGGCGCGGGCGGACTGGTCCGGCGAGAAGCCGGGCCCGGCCAGGATGCGGTCGAGGAAGACCTCGAGCCGGCCGCCGTCCTCCAGCTCGATGAGCCGCTTCATCGCCAGGTATCGGCGGCCTTCCTCCGGGGAGACGGTCCCGTCGCCGTCGAAGTCGGCCGCGGGGGGAGGCTCGGCGGGCGCGTCCGGGCGGTCCTCCTCCCCGCGAGGCCGTCGCCGCGCCGACGGCAGCGACCGATCGCGGGGGACGATCGACACGCCCAGATCGACCAGCTTCCGAACGACGTCCGCGTACTCGTCGACCGAGAGCGCGCCGTCGCCGTCGGCGTCGAGGCCCCGGAGCCAGGCGAGCGCGCGATCGCCGGAGGGCGCCGGATCGGCGACCGGAGGCGCGACGGCCGCGGCCGGCGTCGCGGCGGCTCCGGAGTCGGAGGGGTCGGACCAGGGGTCGGAGAACCGCTCGTCGACGACGAGGTCGTGGTCGCCAAGCGTCTTGAGGAAGGCCACCAGGCCCGCCTTCTCCTCGGCGTCAAGTTGCATGCGATTGACCGGCCCGACGGTCGGATGCCGCCGGACCCCCGCGCTGTAATGCTCGACGACGTCTTCAAGAGTCGCGAATCGACCGTCGTGCATATAAGGCGCGGTGAACTCGACGTTGCGAAGCGAGGAGGGGCGGAACAGGCCGACGTCGCTGGGGTTGAAGGTCACGTCCCCTCGACCGCCGTCGCGGGCCTCGGCGTTCGGGTCCACGCCGTTGTTCAGGGAGCGGAACATCGCGAAGATCGCGACCTTGTCGTTCGTCCCCAGGCGGTGGCAGGCGGCGCATCGCTTGAAGAACAGCCGCTTGCCCAGGTTCTCGCTCGCGGTGAAGCCGGCGAAATCCTCCCCGGCCGAGACGGCCTTCGCCGCCTCTCGGTCGTACCGGGAGTTTCGCGAGACGATGGCGCGGATGAATTGCGACAGCGCGCGAGCCGTCCGGTCCTGGTCGATCTTTTCCGAGCCGAAGGCCGCGCGGAATAGTTCGGGATAGCGGGGGTCGGCGGTCAGGACCGCGACGAGGCCGTCGGGGGTCTGGCCCATCTCGACGTGGCTGAACAGCGGCTGCAACACCGCCCGTTCCAGCGAGGGGGCGCGCTCGTCCCAGAAGAAGCCGGCGCGGCCGTAGCGAAGGTCGGTGAGGGCCATGGCGTTGCGGTCGGTCTCCTGGCCCTGGAACCCGACGCTGAACCGTCGCGGGTCCGCGAAGGCGTGTCGCTGGTCGTGGCAGGAGGCGCACGAGATCGTCCCGTTGCCCGAGAGCCGCTTGTCGTGGAACAGGGCGCGGCCGAGCGTCGCGCCCGCGTCCGTCGTCGGGTTGTCGTCGGGCGTCGTGTCGAACGCCGCGGCGCCGGCGTCGGCGAAGTAGGCGGGCGGTGGCTCGACGTATCGCGCCGGCGGGTCGGGCAGCCGAAGCGCCCGTTCCCCGCCCCCTTCGGCCGCCCCCGCCCCGACGGCGAGGAGGAACGGCGTCGCGACGCCCGCGAACCGGACGGTCGTCCGGGAGATCGCTCGAATGAAAGGATGCTCGGAACTCATGACGATCGTCTCTCTCCTCGGGGTCGTCGTCGCTCGCGGGACGAGCCGTCCTCACCAGTCGCCGGAGACGATCTCGCCGCCGCTTCGCGTGTGGACGGCGAAGACCAGGTCGACGGCGGCGGTCTCCGAGATGGCGCGCGCGTGGCCGTCGCCGAGCAGGACCAGGGCGAGCGACGGGTGGAAGCTGTAGAGCCCCTGCTGGTTGGCGCAGTTGACGATGCAGGCGAACGCGCCCTCGCCGGCGCCGTCCTGAAGGTAGCCCATCAGCCTGAGCGCCTGGGGGCTGGACCACGACGCCCAGCCGGGCTGGTTCGTGAGGGCGGTCCCGCCGGTGGCCGGGTCGGTCTGAAGGCTTCGGCGCCGGTACAGGTCGGGGCGGGAGGTGATCTCGCTGACCAGCACGGTGTTGGACAGGCCGTCGGTGAAATTGGCGAGCGGGGTTTGCAGGTTCGAATCGAGGGCCGCGGGCGCGGCGAAGCCCGCCGAGTTCGTGACGTTGCCGAAGCGGACGTAGTAGTCGCCGGGCGCCCCGCGGACCTCGGGCGTGACGTAACTGGCGACCGTCGGCCCGGTCGACAGCCGGACGGTTCGGCTGGAGTTGGGCGACGACGGGCAGACGAAGACGTTGAGCCGGGTCAGGACGGCCGTCTGGTTGGCGAGATTGTAATGGGGCGCGGTGAAGTTGTAGGCGCTCGTGATCGTCGCCTGCTCGATGAAGGGGAGCAGGCAGACGGGCCATCCCGAATAGACGAAGCTCGGCGAGCCGCCACCCGTCCCGCCGCCCACGAACCGAGCCGGCGGAAAGCCGCCGTTGGTCTGCTCGTAGTTGTGGAACGCCAGGCCGATCTGCTTGAGGTTGTTCGTACACTGAATACGGCGGGCGGCCTCGCGCGCGGCCTGGACCGCGGGCAAGAGCAGGGCGATCAACACGGCGATGATCGCGATCACGACGAGCAACTCGATCAGAGTGAATCCGCGACGTTTCATAAACGCTGGGGCCTTTCCGACTTTCAAACGGAGGCGGGGCGCGCGGCGCCCGCGTGCGACGTTGGATCGACCGCGCCCTAAAGGCAATCCGCGCGCCCTCCGACCACTCGCTCTCAAGGAATGGTGAGACAACGGGTTGCGCGTCGATCGCTCGCGGCCCGGCTTCCCTGGGCGAAGGATTATCCGACGCGGGCGGAGGCTTTTTGTCCTCTCCGAAGTCCCGTCGAGAGGGCTCTCGAACGTGGCGAGGCGCGGCGGACGCGCGAGCCGAGCCCCGTCGCGACGCGATCCGCCGGCCTCGCTGGATCGTCGGTCGAAGTCCGCGACGCCGAAGGGACGCATCGGCCGTGGTGATCGCCGCGGCCGCCGTCGCCTCGCGCGAAATTCGCGGACGAGTTATTGATCCGGCGGAGCGAGCTGGATAAAGTGACCCTGTCGAGACCGGCGACACGCGCCCCTCGACGCTTTCGGTTCGCGCGACCGTGGCGCGATGGACTGGGGCCCGCTCCCGCGACGAGGCTGGACTCTACCGGGACCGGGAAGACCTAACGAAAAGGAGGTGATCGCGTGTGTAGTGACAACCAGGGGCGGCTCGCCTAACGGCAGCCGACGGGTTGCCCGTCGGGCAAGCCGCATATTCCGAAGGCCCAACCATGGGCCAGGTTCGATCGGGCCCGGTCTACACCCAGGCCCGATCGGATTCGCCCTTTTCGATTCGATCATTGGGATTCAGAGGATTCCTCGCGTGACTCACGGCCTGTTCGCGACCTACTTTACCGGCTCCTATCTGGGCTGGCGGTACTGGTTCTTTACCAGCGCCGAGTCAGGTCGCCGGGTCGCGTGCGGAGGCTCCCGTTAGGATCCCCCTCATACGAAGCAGCCATTCAAGGCCCCGCGACCTGACTTCAGGCGCGGGGCCTTTTTCGTTTCCCGACCGAGCGTTTCTTGATACCGACCGCGGCCGGCCTATGATCCGAAAGCCTTGCTCGCGGCGTTCGCGAGGAGGGGGCGGATCAAGGGGCCGGCCGAACCAACGAAGAGAGGGCGTCGACCGTGATCGTCGTGATGAAGCCGGACGCGAGCGGGGCGCAGATCGAGGCCATGTCGCAACAAATCGCCGAAATGGGGCTGACCCCGCAGGTCATCAAGGGCGAGCATCAGACGGTCGTCGCGGCCCTCGGACAGGAACTGTCCGGAATGGTCGAGGCGCTCGAGGTCGGCGGGGGGGTCGAGAAGGTCCTGCCGATCATGGCCCCTTACAAGCGGGCCTCGTCGGAGATCAAGAAGGACCGAACCGTCGTCAAGGCGCTGGGGCTGGAGGTCGGCGGGGTGAAGGTCGCGGCGATCGCCGGGCCGTGCTCGGTGGAGAGCGAGGAACAGATCGTCGCGATCGCCGGGAAGCTCAAGGACCTGGGCGCCACCGGGCTTCGCGGCGGGGCGTTCAAACCCCGGACCAGCCCGTACAGCTTCCAGGGGCACAAGGAGAACGGCCTCAAAATGCTCGCCGCGGCGCGGGAGGCGACCGGGCTGGCGATCGTCACCGAGGTGATGGCGCCGGAGCACGTCCCGATGCTCGCCGAGTACGCCGACGTCCTCCAGATCGGCGCCCGCAACATGCAGAACTACCAGCTTCTTCAAGCCGTCGGCGATTCCGGCAAGCCGACGCTTCTGAAGCGCGGGATGAGCGCGACGGTGGAGGAGTTCCTTTTGGCCGCCGAGTACATCCTCGACCGCGGCAACCCCAACGTCATGCTCTGCGAGCGCGGGATTCGGACGTTCGAGGACCACACCCGCTTCACCCTCCCCCTGGCGACGGTCGCCTACCTGCACGAGAAGTCGCACTTGCCGGTGGTGGTGGACCCGTCGCACGGCACGGGCAAGGCGAGTCTGGTCGCGTCGATGTCCAGGGCGTCGGTGGCCGCGGGGGCCGACGCCTTGATCATCGAGGTCCACGAGGATCCCAAGCGGGCCGCCAGCGACGGCGCCCAGACCATCACCCCCGACGCCTTCGGCAAGCTCATGACCGACTGTCGCCGCGTCGCCGAGGCCGTCGACCGGACCATGTGAGCCGATTCGGCCGCCGCGTCGTCACATTAATATTTAAGGTTCCTTTGTAGGCTGGGTCGTGACCCAGCTTGGAGAAGCCTCGGCTCGCGTGGGCTGGGTCCAGACCCAGCCCACGCGAACACTCACGCGCCCGCGGTCTTGGCGGCCTCATCCCAGGCGTGGGGGACGTAGACGCAGTCGGGGTCGGAGCCGAAGGGGTCGCCGTCGACGGCGGCGGCGCGGGCGCGGCTGCCGCCGCAGATATGACGATATTCGCAGACGCCGCACTTGCCGCCGAACGAGTCGGCGTCGCGGAGCCGTCGGAAGATCGGCGACTTCTGGTACACCTCCACCACGTCGTTGAACGGGACCATCCCGCAGGTCATCGGCAGGAATCCGCTGGGGTGGATCAGCCCGGCGTGGCTGATGAAGAGGATCCCACGACCGTCGTTGACCCCCGCCCCCTCCCAGCCCCGCGCCGAGGTCTTCATCGGCTCCGACTTGCCCAGCGCCTTCCTCATCTGCAAGACGTATCGACGGTAGTGCATCCCCTCGGTCGTCTTGACCATGAACGAATGCTCGCGCGAGATCCTCCACAGGCGCTCGAACGCCCTCTCGTAGCGCTCGGCGTCCAGGCGGAGCTTCTTCGAGGCCCGGCCGACGGGGATGATGAGGAACAGCGACCAAAGCGCGATCCCATGCGGCTCCAGCATGTCGGCGATGGCTTCGAGCTGGTCGTAGGTGTCGGGGGTGAGCGTGGTGTTGACCTGGATCGGGATCCCCAGCGCGCGGGCGTCGTCCATGATCCGGTGGGTCATGGCGAACGAGCCGGCGACGCCGCGGAGCTTGTCGTGGGTCGCCGCGTCGGCGCCGTCGATCGAGACGGCCATGCGGCCGATCCCCGCCTCCTTCAATTTGGCGAGCGCCTCGGCCGTCACCAGCGGGGTGGGCGAGGGGGTGATCGCCGGCTCGATCCCGACGGCCCTGGCGTGGCGGATCAACTCGAAGAGGTCGGCCCGCTTCAGGGGGTCGCCACCGGTGAAGACGAGCAGGGGGGGCTCTGGGAACCGCGTGAGTTGGTCGATCAGCTTGATCGAGTCGACCGTCGTCATCTCGTCGGGGTGGGCCCTGGGCTGGGCTCGGGCCCGGCAGTGGAGGCAGACCAGATCGCAGGCCTTGGTGATCTCGTAGAAGACGATCAACGGCGACTGGTCGAAGTTCCGACGGCGAGGGCCGCCGGGGCGAGCGCCCGCGGCCGGCCGCGGGGCGGGAACGGCTGGGTGGGTGTGGCTCATGGCGGTGGGGCGGGGCGTCGCTGACGTCCGGCGCGGGCCTCGTTAGAATGGAAGTCCTTACGGTACGAACTGAAATAATAGCCGAACTCGGCCCGCCGCTTCAAGCCGGCGCGCCCCGCGCGGCCCCTGGCGACGAGGCGACGATGGACGGGACCGTGGACGTGGCGGTGGTGGGGGGCGGGATCTCCGGGCTGGCCGCGGCCAACAAGCTCCGCGAGGTCGCCCTGGGGCTGTCGGTCGCGGTGCTGGAGGCCGGCCCGCGGCCGGGGGGCGTGCTGGGGACGGTTCGCCGCGACGGCTTCCTGATCGAGCAATCCGCCGACAGCTTCATCACCAACGTCCCCTGGGCGATCGACCTTTGCCGACGGTTGGGATTGGGCGACGACCTCGTCGCCACCGACCCGAACCATCGCCGCTCGTTCGTCGTCCGCAAAGGCAGGCTGGAGCCGATCCCCGACGGCCTGGTCGTCATGGCGCCCTCCAGGATCGGGCCGATGGTCAAGACGCGGATCCTCGGCGCCGGCGGCAAGCTCCGGCTGGCGCTTGAGCGCGTCCTGCCCCGCGGCGACGGCGCCGACGAATCGCTCGCCTCCTTCGCCCGCCGCCGCTTCGGACGGCAAGCCTACGACCGCCTGATCCAGCCCCTGGTCGGCGGCATGTACACCGGCGACCCCGAGCGCCTGAGCGTCAAGGCCACCATGCCGAGGTTCCTGGAGATGGAGCAAAACCACGGCAGCCTCATCAAGGCCATGCGCGCCGCCGGCGAGGCCGGAGGGGGGACGACCCAGGGCTCGGGCGCGCGCTACGGGTTGTTCGCGGGATTGAGTGAAGGCATGTCGATGTTGGTCGACGCCCTCGCCGCCCGCGTCCCGATCCGGCTCCACGCCAGGGTCGACCGCCTGGAGGGGGACGACGACGGCTGGCGGCTGACCGTCGGCGGCGAGCCGCTCAAGGCCCGCTCCGTGCTGATCGCCGCGCCTCCCGGGACCGCCGCGGGGCTGCTGCGGGGGATTGACGCCCCGGCCGCCAGGCTGATCGAGGGGATCCCCGGATCGACCAGCGCGGTCGTCTCGCTGGGATACCGTCGCGACCGGATCGCGCACCCGCTGGACGGCTTCGGGTTCGTGGTCCCGTTCGTGGAGGACCGGAGGATCCTCTCCGGCAGCTTCTCCAGCGTGAAGTTCGCCGGCCGCGCGCCGGAGGGCTCGGCCCTGATCCGCGTCTTCATGGGAGGGGCCAAACACCCCGAGCTGGTCGAGCTTGACGACGCCGAGCTGGTCCGGATCGCGTCGGCCGAGTTGGCCGAGCTGCTGGGCGCCCGCGGCGAGCCCGACGTGGCGGTCGTCGCGCGATGGCGGGGCTCGATGCCCCAGTACGAGGTCGGCCACCTGGACCGAATCGCGACGATCGCCGACCGGGTCGCGGCGATCCCCGGATTGGAGGTCACCGGCAACTGGCTGGCCGGGGTGGGCGTCCCCGCCTGCGTCAAGGCCGGCGAGGACGCCGCCGCCCGAATCGCCGCCCACCACGCCGAGACCGCCAGGCGGGTGTAGTCCTCGATCCCGGAGAGCGCTCGAACAGGGTCTTCCCCCCTCGCGGGGGAAGACAGACCGCGCAGCGGTCAGATGAGGGGGACGACACGCGGGACGGCCGTTGGAATTCGCGAAAGCCTCGCCCGACCGGCTCGGGATTCCAACGGCCCCTTTGCTCGTCCTCCCCCTCATCCGGCCCTTCGGGCCACCTTCCCCCGCGAGGGGGG
>CALCIB010000059.1 GCA_937907525.1 uncultured Planctomycetales bacterium
GGGCCGGAAGCCATCGGAATCGAAGTCGCTTTCCTCCCATGGCTTACGCCGAAACGCGACGCCGGTCGACCCCTCATCCGGCCCTTCGGGCCACCTTCTCCCTCAAGGGGAGAAGGGACGTCCGTCGTCGCGTTTCCCAGGGGCGGCGGGGGGGCGCCGCTTACTTGCCCTCCTCGAACTCGACGTCGATGACGTCGTCGGGCTTGGCCCCGCCGCCGGGGGTTTCGGCCGCCTCGGGGCCGGGGGCCGCGCCGGCGCCGGGGGCGGCGGAGGCCGAGGCGTAGAGGTGCTCGGACATCGCCTGGGCCGCCTTGGAGAGATCGTCGACGGCGCGGTTGATCTCCGCGGCGTCGTCTCCCTTCTTGGCCTCGTTCACCCTCTCGATGGCGGCCTGTAGCGCGGAGCGGTCGCCCTCGCTCAGCTTCTCCTTGTTCTCCTCCAGCAGCTTCTCGATCCGGTAGACGTTCTGCTCGGCGGCGTTTTTGGCCTCGGCGAGGTCGCGGCGCTTCTTGTCGTCGGCGGCGTGGGCCTCGGCGTCGCGGTTCATCCGTTCGATCTCGTCCTTGGACAGGCCGCCGGAGGATTCGATGCGGATGGAGTGTTCCTTGCCGGTGGCCTTGTCGCGGGCGGAGACGTTCAAGAGGCCGTTGGCGTCGATGTTGAACGTGACCTCGATCTGGGGCGTCCCCATCCGCGCGGGGGGGATGCCCTCCAGGTTGAACTCGCCCAGGGCGCGGTTGTCGCCGGCCATGGGGCGTTCGCCCTGGTAGACCTTGATGGTGACGGCCGACTGGTTGTCCTCGGCGGTGGTGAAGGTCTCCTTCTTCTCGGTGGGGATCGTGGTGTTGCGGGGGACCAAAACGGTCATGACGCCCCCCTTGGTCTCCAGCCCCAGCGAAAGCGGGGTGACGTCCAGGAGGAGGACTTCCTTGACCTCGCCGGTGAGGACGGCCCCCTGGATGGCCGCGCCGACGGCGACGACCTCGTCGGGGTTGACGCCCTTGTGGGGATCCTTGCCGAAGACGTCCTTGACGATCTGCTGGACCCGCGGCATGCGGGTGGAGCCGCCGACCATCACGACCTCGTCGATCTGGTTCGGCTTGAGCTTGGCGTCCTCCAGGGCCTTCAACACCGGGCCGCGGCAGCGTTCAAAGAGCGAGTCGGTGAGCTTCTCGAACTGGGCGCGGGTGACGGTCATCGTCAGGTGCTTGGGCCCGGAGGCGTCGGCGGTGATGAACGGCAGGTTGATATCGGCCTGGGTCTGGAACGACAGGTCCTTCTTGGCCTTCTCGGCGGCCTCCTTGAGCCGCTGAAGGGCCATCTGGTCCTTCCGCAGGTCGATCGACTGTTCCTTCTTGAACTCGTCGGCGATGTGGTTGATGAGGGCCTGGTCCCAGTCGTCGCCCCCCAGGTGGGTGTCGCCGTTGGTGGCGAGAACCTCGAAGACGCCGTCGGCGACGTCGAGGATCGAGATGTCGAAGGTGCCGCCGCCGAGGTCGAAGACGGCGATCTTCTCGTTCTTCTTCTTGTCCAGCCCGTAGGCCAACGCCGCGGCCGTCGGCTCGTTGATGATCCGAGCCACCTCCAAGCCGGCGATCTGGCCGGCGTCCTTGGTGGCCTGGCGCTGGCTGTCGTTGAAGTAGGCCGGGACCGTGATGACCGCCTTGCGGACCTTGTGCCCCAGGTAGCTTTCCGCGGCCTCCCGCAGCTTCCGCAGGATGAGCGCCGAGATCTCCGGCGGCGTGTAGTCCTTGTTGTTGGCGTGGACCTTCACGAAGTCCGACGAGCCCCCCACGACCTTGTAGGGGACCATCGTCTCCTCGGAGCCGACCTCCTCGTGGCGACGGCCCATGAACCGCTTGATCGAGTAGACCGTGCCGCCGGGATTGGTGATCGCCTGCCGCTTGGCCGGGTCGCCGACGAGGACCTCCCCCTTCGACGTGAACGCGACCACCGACGGCGTCAGCCGGCTCCCCTCCTGATTGGGGACGACGGTGACGTCTCCACCCTCCATGACCGACACCACGCTGTTCGTCGTCCCGAGATCGATCCCGATGATTTTTTCGCCTTCAGCCACGTTCGATCTCCTTGCCGTCACGTCGAGGGGGACGAGGAAACCCGCGCGTCACGTCTCCGCGCGAGGCGACCGAATCGGGGACGCCTCTCGCGTCCCGAATCCGAACCGCCGGCCCACGCCGACGTTCCAGTCCGGCGCCCACCAAATCCCAACCGATGGCCTTCCTCAATTCGCAAGCGCCGTGCCACATCCCTTCAAACCCACGCCATAACACCCAAACTCTTTGGAAACCCCGGTTTATAATTCTTCGACATTCGCCGCCGCAGGTCCGTCCCGGAGGATCGACCGCCAATATGGCATGACGAATCGGGGCTCCTCCCGTCCCCTGTCAATTCGACAGGGCCATGGCGGCTGGAGCTGGCCACCCGCGCGCGATTCGGTCGGGCGCCGGCGAGCCCGTGCGCTCGGCGGAAAATCCAGGCCGCGATGCGGGCGGCGGGTTCGCGCTGCCGGTTCGGATCGCCAGGACGAGGGTCCGGATCGTCGGCGGATCAATCCGCGAGGGTTGTTCGCGGCCGGGCGCGGACTTACGATGCGGCCTGGGATCGTCGCCCGTTTCCGCGAGGGACCCCGCCATGCGCTCCGTTTTTTTCCTGACCGTCACGGATTTTGGGGACCCGAACGGGCCTTCCCCCCGAAATCCGTTACGGTCGGCGTTCGTCTTCGTCGCCGTCCTTTGCGGTCTGGTCGCGACCGGCCGCGCCGAATCGCCGTTGTCGCCCGTGTCGGCCCGCGCGTTCCACGTCGCCCCCGACCGACCGGCGACGCTGGAATGGAACCGCGACGGCGGCGGCTCGGGGCCTCTCGACTACGTCGTCCGCGGCTATCGCGGCGAGGAGGAGGCGCGGGGGAAGGCCGAGATCCGCGCGGGGGTCGTCCGGATCGAGCGCGCGTTTCCGAGGGGCTTCCACGAGATCGAGTTCCCCGCCGCGTCCCAACGGTTCGGCGTGCTGGCCTTGCCGAAGATCGAGGGGACGCCCGATCCGTTCTTCGCCATGGACGCGGCGGCGTCGTGGCTGGTGGACGACGACGCGACCCGCGACGAGTTGATCGCCTTCGCGAAATCGACCGGGCTGGCGATGATCCGCGAGCGCGTCTCCTGGCGCGCGATCCAGCCCGCCGCCGACCGCTGGGACTGGCGGGCCGACCGCCGCTACGAGCAGCTCCGCCAGTCCTACCGTCGCGCCGGCATCCCCGTGCTGGAGATGGGGCACGACGCCCCCGCCTGGACCGGCCTCGTCGCCAAGTATCCCGGCGACCTGGTCGCGACGGCCGACTCCTGGCGCGCGATCTCGCAGCGCTGGGGGGCGACGTGGGGGGGCGTCGAACTCTGGAACGAGCCCGACATCGGCTTCGGCGGCGACCTGCCCGGCGACCAGTACTCCGCCTACGGCAAGGCCGTCGCCTACGGCCTGCGGCGGGCCTCGACGCGGGCGCCGGTCGTCGGCGGCGTCATCGCCCTTTACAAGCCTCCGTTCCTAGCCGCATGCGCCGAAAGCGGCCTGCTGGACCGCGTCGACGCCTTCAGCTTCCACAACTACGGGCCGGCGCTGGCGTTCGAGGGCCTCAACGCCCGGTATCGCGAGTGGCTGAGGGCCGCCGGCAAGGCCGATATGCCGCTCTGGATCACCGAATGCGGCTGGCCCTGGAGGAAGGGGCCCGCGCGGCCCCCCGTCGACCAGGACCTCGCCAGCGCCTCGAACATCGTCATGAAGGCGGTGGAGGCGCGGGCGTGCGGCGTGGAGCGCTACTTCACGTTCGTTTATCCGTACTACGAGGAGAACGCCAACAACTTCAGCGTGATGGACGGCCACGCCACCCCCCTGCGCGGCATGGCCGCCTACGCCCAGGCGATCCAGACCCTCGGCGGCAAGCGCTACCTCGGCGACCTCAAGCTCGACGACCCCCGGATCGCGCGGGCGCGGGTCTTCGGCGACGACGCGCGCGCCGTCGCCGTCCTCTACTCGACGGTCCCCGAGGCCGAATTACGGCGGCCGATCGACCTGGGGATCGCACCCGTTCGGGTCGAGGCGGCCGACGGCCGCGCGGTGGCGACGACGCAAGGTCGCTTCGCGCTGGTCGACGGCCTGGCCTACGCCTGGTTCGACCGCGCGACCATCGCCACGAAGCTCGATCCGAAGACGCGCGCGATGGGTCTTCATCCGGGATCGAACGTCCCCGGGGCCGAGACCTCGCCGATCGTGCTGCGCTACCGCTTCGACTCGGCCGTCGTCGTCCCCGAATCCGCCGGCTATCGGCTCAAGAGGGACGAGGCGGGCGTGATCCCGGTCGTCGTCGACGTCGCGAACCTGGGCGACGCGGCCGAGACGCTCGACGTCTCCCTGACGGTCGAGCCGGGCGTCGCGGTCGGGTCGGCCTCGCGTCGCGTCCAGGTCGCCCCGCGGTCGCTCGCGGCGGCGACGTGGCGGGCGGACCTCTCCGGCTCGTTCGCCGACTTCGCCCCGGCGCGGTTCCGAGTCGAGGCGCGCGGACCCGACGGCGTCCGCGACCGTCTGGCGTTCGCGATCGCCGGCGAGCCGACGCTGGAAGCCGCGCTGGCCAAACTTCCGCGCCACGTCCGACTGCCGATCGAGGACCGCTCCCGGTGGTCCGACAATATCGGACCCGGCGGGACGATGACGATGACGACCGGCCCCGGAGGCTGGAAGCTGAACGTCCGGCACGCCCCCGACACCGACCGCTGGGCCTATCCTTCCTTCCGCTTGCCGGACTCGGTGGACCTTTCGGAAGCCCGCGGCCTGGTCCTTCGCGCCCGTTGCCGTGCGGCGGCGGACGTCCGCGTCTTCGTCTGGGAAGGGGAATCGGGCGTCGGCTACATCAACGGGCCGAGCCTGATCCCCGCCGACGGCCGATGGCACGTCGCGCGGATCGATTTCGACGCCCTCGCCGCCAGTTCCGCCAACGCGCCGGACCCGAACGGCGAGCTCGACCTGAAGCGCGCGCGCCGGCTCGGCCTGGGCCTCAACAGCCACGTCGACGCCAACGAGCTGGAGGTGAGCGACCTGACGGTCGCCTGGTGAGCGCCGGCTAGCGCGCGCACGGCGGCGCGCCCTGCACGCGCGAGAGCAAGGCGAGCAGGTCGTCGTTGCCGACCGGCTTGATCAGGCGGTCGGCGAACCAGGAGTCGTCCAGGTCGGGATCGGGGGTGAATCCCGAGATCGCGACCAGCGACGCCCGCGCGACGCCGTCGCGGCGCAGGCCGACGGCCACGGCGTAGCCGTCGATGTCCGGCAGCGACAGGTCCAAAAGCACCACGTCCGGGTCGTATCCCTTGGCGGTCCGCAGCGCCGAGCGACCGTCGTAGGCCACCGCCACGTCGAAGCCGTGCATCCTCAAGAGCATGGCCGTGGCGTCGGCGGCGTCGCGATTGTCCTCCACGATCAGGATCCGCGAGACTCCCGATGGATCATGGCTGTCCATGAGCGTACTCCCAGCCTTCCTTGGGTGGCTCGACCGCCATCCAACGCCACCCCGAATCGATCCTCGCAAATCCGGGGCCGCGGCCCCGTCGCGCTTCGTCGCGCCCGTCGTGGCGACGTTTCAATATCGACCGCCGCCCCGTCGGAACGTTCGGGAGGAGGCCGAACCCGACGCCGCCTCCTGGAATCGATCCTTCGTCGCTCCTCCAATCCAAACGACTTGGACCGGGGATTTTATCCGCCGACCCCCCTCCAGGGAAAGGCGACGACCGCCGAATCCCCTAACAATCACGCGAGCGTGTCAACCCGCGGGCGCGCCGCGACGGCGCGCGAATCCGCGCGAGCCGGCTCGCGGCGACGGGTCGCCCCTGATTTTATCAGCCGACGTGCCGGGGATTGGGATGCCCGATGGCGACGGGCTCGAATCGTCGGTTGCGGCCGACCGCCTCGCTGGGGCGGGTCTGGTCCAGTCGTCGGCCTTCGGCCTTCCATCGGCCCTTGTCGCACTCGAAGACGGCCGTGGCGTGACGGAGGAACTGGGGGGGCTCGAACAACTCCGGCTCGAAGTGGACGGCGACCAGGGCCAAGAGCCGCCGCGTCTGGCGGTCGCGCGCCCAGACGATCTCGTCGTGCCACGAGGCGCCTTCCCACCGCAGGCCCTCGTCGCGGTCGAACCGGCCGAGGCTGGTGACGAACTCGGCCTCCAGATGCTCGCGACGGCGGCGGAACGAGTCGCGCGCCTGGTCGACGTGCAGATCCTCGAAGAAGATCCGCAACGGCCGGTGGAGGACGTACCACGCGGCGCAGACGCACGGGGGGAGGATTACGGCCCCGATCAGCCATCCCATGATAGATCCCTCGCCCCTCGCACTGGACAGGTCGGCTGGATAGTGGATTGTAGAGGGAGTCGCCCCCGATTCGCAAGAGATGCCGGGGCCGACGACCCGAAATGCCACGCATCCGCCGACCCGCACGAGACCGTCCCATGCCTCGCGAGTCACGTTCGCCGTCCGCGCCGTTGCTGTTGGGCGCCCACATGTCCATGGCCGGCGGTTACGATCGCGCCGTCCGCGCGGCCGGCGCGGTCGGGTTCCGGACGGTCCAGCTTTTCACCAAGAACAACAACCAGTGGAAGGGCCCGCCGATCGCCGACGCCCACGTCGCCGCCTTCCGCGCGGCGCTCGACGAGACGGGGATCGTCGATCCGGTGGCGCACGCCTCGTACCTGATCAACCTGGCGAGCCCCGACGACGCCCTTTGGACCAAGTCGGTCGACGCGACGGTCGTGGAGGTGGAGCGTTGCGCCCGGCTGGGGATCGCCGAGTTGGTGCTCCACCCCGGCGCGCACGTCGGCTCCGGCGAGGACGCGGGCCTGCGCCGGGTGGCCGATGCCCTGGACGCGGTCGCCGCGCGGACGGCCGGGCTGGCGGTGACGATCGATCTGGAGACGACCGCCGGCCAGGGGACCTGCCTGGGCCACCGCTTCGAACATCTCCGGACGATTCTGGAACTCGCCTCCGACCCGTCGCGGCTTGGGATTTGCGTGGACACCTGCCATATTTTCGCGGCGGGCTACCCCCTGGCCGATCGATCCCTGTATGATGAGACCCTGAACGAACTCGACCGGGTCGTCGGCCTGGATCGCGTCCGGGTCTGGCACCTCAACGACAGCGTCAAGGGCCGGGCCAGCCGCGTCGACCGCCACGCCGGCATCGGCGCGGGGACGCTCGGGATCGATTCGTTCCGTTTTGTGCTGAACGACCCTCGGTTCCGGGGCCTGCCGATGATCCTGGAGACCCCCAAGGGGATCGAGGACGGCGAGGAACTCGACGCGCGCAACCGACGGGTCCTGCTCGGCCTGCTGGCCCGGTGAGCCCGCGTCGGCGCGGGCGCGCGGGTCCGGGCCGACCCTGACGAACACTCTGGACGGACGGTGGTCAATCGCCGTGGCAAAGTCGAAAAGCCAAACCAGCGCCGGCGCCGACGGAACGGCGACGCCCCCCGCCCCGGTGGTCCTCGACGCCGGGTTGTTCATCAACCGCGAGTTGAGCTGGCTGGAGTTCAACGAGCGCGTGCTGGAGGAGGCCCGCGACCCGTCCAACCCCCTGCTCGACCGCCTCAAGTTCCTCGCCATCTGCTCGTCGAACCTCGACGAGTTCTTCGAGGTCCGCGTCGCCGGGCTCCAGGCCCAGCTTTACGAGAACCTGGAGCCGCAAGACCCCCCCCCCGACGGCATGGGGCCGCTCGCCCAGCTTCTGGAGATCTCCAAGCGCGCCCACGACTTCGTCGCCCGGCTCTACGACATCTGGCTCAACGAGGTCCGTCCCGAACTGGAGCGCAAGGGGATCCGGATCTGCGCCCCCGACGACCTGACCGCGGAACAAAACGAGTTCCTCGACGGCTACTTCCGCGACCAGGTCTACCCGGTCCTGACCCCGCTGGCGATCGACCCGGCGCATCCGTTCCCGCACGTCCACAACAAGAGCCTCAACCTGCTCTTGCGGATCGAGTCGATCAACCAGGACGGCCGGCTGGTGTACGCCGTGCTCCAGGTCCCCTCGGTCCTGCCGCGGCTGGTCCCGCTGCCCGACGAACCGGAGAGGGGCAAGCGGTTCGTCCTGCTGGAGGACGTCATCGGCCCCCGGTTGGACGCCCTCTTCGGCGGCTACCGCACCGTCGAGCGCGTGGCCTTCCGCGCCACCCGCAACAGCGACCTGTCGATCCAGGAGAACGAGGTCAAGATCAGCCTCCTCTCGACCATCGAGGAGAACCTCCGCCAGCGCAAGTGGGGCGCGCCGGTGCGGCTGGAGATCTCCGACCGCGCCGACGGCGACTTCCTCGCCCAACTCCTGACCGCCTCGGCCCTGGAGCTTGAGGAGCGCGACGTCTACAAGGTGCCCGGCCCGGTCGACCTGACCGTCCTCAACGGCCTGTACAAACTTGAGGACTTCCGCGACCTTCGCGAACCCCCCTGGGAGCCGCGGATGCGCCCGGCCTTCACCGGCCGCAAAAGCGTCTTCCGCGCCATCCGCGAGCAGGACTTCCTGGTCCATCACCCCTACGAGTCGTTCGGCACGGTCGTCCAGTTCATCGAGCAGGCCAGCGAGGATCCCAGCGTCCTGGCCATCAAGATGACCCTCTACCGCACCGCCGACAGCAACCCGATCATCACCGCCCTGATCCGCGCCGCCGAGAACGGCAAGCAAGTCACCGCCCTGGTCGAACTCCAGGCGCGGCTGGACGAGGAGAACAACATCGACAAGGCCCGGCTGCTCCAAAAGGCGGGCGTCCACGTCGTCTACGGGATCGTCGGCCTCAAGACCCACTGCAAGGCCGCCCTGGTCGTCCGGCGCGAGCACGACGGCATCCACCGCTACGTCCACCTGGGGACCGGCAACTACAACCACGCCACCGCCAAGCTCTACACCGATTTGAGCTACTTCACCTGCCGTCCCGAGATCGGCGAGGACGCCAGCGCCCTGTTCAACCTCCTGACCGGCTACTCCCAGGGCCACGCCTGGAACCGCCTGGTCGTCGCGCCCATGGACATCGCCGACCGCCTCGCGACCCTGATCCGCCGCGAGGCCCGCCACGCCCGCGAGGGGAGGCCGGCGCGGATCGTCGCCAAGATGAACTCGCTGGTCGACCCCAAGATCATCGCCGCCCTCTACGAGGCGTCGCGCGACGGCGTCCAAATCGACCTGATCGTCCGCGGCATCTGCTGCCTCCGCCCCGGCGTCCCCAGCTTCTCGGACCATATCAAGGTCCGCAGCATCGTCGACAGGTTCCTGGAACACTCCCGGATCACCTACTTCGCCAACGACGGCGAACCCGAGGTCTTCCTCTCCTCCGCCGACTGGATGCCGCGCAACTTCCGCCGCCGCGTCGAACTGATGTTCCCCATCGAGGCCCCCGCCCTCCGCGCCCGGGTCATCGACGAGATCCTCGCGCTGCAACTGCGCGACAACGTCAAGGCCCGCGAGCTTCAGGCCGACGGAACCTACAAGCGGGTCCAGCCCGAACCGAACGAGCCGGCCCTTCGCAGTCAGGTCGAATTCCAGCGCCTGGCCGTCGAAGCCGCGTCCAGCATCCCGATCGCCCCCGTCGCCGCGCCGGAGGTCGAATTCACCCCCAGGGGAATCCACCACGGCTGAGAAAGGGCCCGCCTCACGCCAGCAACTCCAGAGTCCGCCTGGAGAACGCCGAAGCGTGCTCCAGCGCCTCGGCCGGGGCGAGCCGCAGCCGCTGGGCCAGCTCGAAGCGACGCAGATGTTCGGCGTCGAGTTCGCCTGTCTTTATGTAAAGAGTCTCGCAGGCGAGCATAAGGCAGCGCAGGCCCGTCTCGCGATAGCCGCGGGCGTAGACCAACGCGCGCAGACAGCGGAACATGGCCTCGTAGCAGAACAGGACCTGGTCGGCCGGATCGCCGCCGTTCGCCTGGATGTTCGCCGCGGCGTCGAGGCGCTTGGCCGCCCCGGCGAGCAACTCGCCGATCCGATCGGCCGCCGTCGCGTCCTTGAAGAGATAGGGACTCTCCAGGCACTTCTCGAACGTGTTGATGATGGCCATCGTCGCCGGCTCGCCTTCCTTCGCTTCGCTTCAGTCGGTCGGGGATTCCAGCGGGCTCGCCGTGAGCATCGGGACCGCGATCGATCGACACACGTCCACGAGCGGCTCGGACGCCACGCCCAGGACCGTCACCAACGCGGCGGTCGCGGCGATCGGCAGGGCGATCGCCGACCGCGCCGGCCGAAGCGGCGGATCGGAGGGCTCGCGGAGGTACATCGCCTTCATCACCCGGAAGTAGTAGAACGCCGAGACGACCGAGTTGAACAGCCCGACCGCCACCAGCCACGTCAACACGATCCGGGCGTCCGACGGCCCTTGCCGGAGCGCCTCCATGAAGACGTAGAGCTTGCCGAAGAAGCCGGCGAACGGCGGGACGCCGACCAGCGAGAGCATCAAGACCGCGATCGCAAGCGCCAAAAGCGGCGAACGCCCCGCCAGGCCGTTCAGATCGGCGATGGCCTCCGTCCCCTTGTCGCGAGCCAGCCAGACGGCGGCGGCGAACGCGCCCACGTTCGCGAGCGCGTAGACGATCAGGTAGTAGAGCATCGCCCCGGCCGACGCCGCCCCGTCGGCCGAGACGCTCGCCGCGGCGACCCCCACCAGCAGATAGCCGGCGTGCGCGATCGACGAGTACGCCAGCATCCGCTTGTAGTCTGTTTGCACCAGCGCCGCGAAGTTGCCGTAGGTCATCGACGCCGTCGCCACGACCGCGACCACCCCCAGCCACCCCGGCCCCATGACGCTCGCCGACGGATGCGACCACGGCCCCAGCGCGTGCGCGAAGACCTTGAGCATGGCGACGAAGCCGGCGACCTTCGACCCGCTGGCGATCCACGCCGCCACCGGCGCGGGCGCGCCCTCGTAGGCGTCGGGCGCCCACTGATGAAACGGCGCGGCGGACACCTTGAACCCGAACCCCGCCAGCATCAACAGAAGCGCCGCGACCCCCGCCAGGTTTCCCGCCAATCCCTCGCCGCCGTCGCGGAGCGCGCGGCCGATCGCGTCGAAGTACGTCGTCCCCGTCAGGCCGTAAACCAGGCTCAACCCGTAGAGGAAAAGCGCCGAGGAGACCGAGCCGTACACGAAGAACTTCAAGCCCGCCTCCGGCGACCGCCGCCGCGAGCGTTCGAACGCCGTCGCCAGGTAAAGGCAGAGAGTGGTCGTCTCAAGCGCGACGAACAGCGTCGCCAGTTCCTCGGCCGCCGCCATCAGCATCATGCCGACGGTCGCCCAGAGCATCAGGGCGTAGTACTCGCCCTGGTCGTCGGTGAACCGGTACGCGGTCGACATCCAGACGACCATCGCCAGCAGCCCCAGGAACACCACGTTGAGGGCGTCGACCGCCAACCCGCGGGCCACGGTCCCGAAGAAGACGAGGCCGTCGGTTCGCGCCAGGTATTCGCCCAGCGAGTCGCCGAAGAGCGCGACCAGCCGAGGGGCGTCGGTCTGGGCCGTCGCGTCGATCCAGGCGAGCGCGAGGGCCGAGCCCAGCGCCAGGCCGACGCCGACGAGCGTCGCGCGCCCGCAGGCGAGGCGACGGGCCTCCGTCTCCAACCGCCGAAAGCGGCCCAGGTCCAGGCCGACGACGACCAGCCCCCAAAAGGCCAGGACGACGGCCGGCGCGACGCAAAGGAAGTCGCGGAGGTCAAGCGGAGCGACGTTGGGGGGCATGAATCCTTCCGAGCGGGCCTCACCCCGACAGCGTGTCGTAGCGATCGACGTCGACCGCGCGCCAGCGGCGGTGGCAGAGCAGGACCAGGCCGATCCCCACCGCCACCTCGGCCGCGGCCACCACGATCACCAGAAGCGCCAGGATCACGCCCGGCATCGGCCCGGACCCCGCCGCGGGCGTCCCGTACCGCCAGAAGGCCACCAGGTTGACGTTCGCCGCGTTCAGGACGATCTCGATCGCCAGCAGCACGGCGACCGCGTTGCGGCGCAGCAAGACCCCCGCCAGCCCGATCGCGAACGCCGCGGCCGAGAAGTACAGGTACCAGTTCAGAGGTATGTCGTCG
Source organism: uncultured Planctomycetales bacterium (assembly GCA_937907525.1). GTDB lineage: Bacteria > Planctomycetota > Planctomycetia > Isosphaerales > Isosphaeraceae > Paludisphaera. The sequence goes on from CALCIB010000059.1 coordinate 12,102, forward strand.
GTCATGTCGCCGTCGGCGCCCCGATTCCGATGGTCTGGTCGCGTGGTCCCCGACGGGACGCGCGTGGGAAGCCATTAAACCGATTTCCGACCCGCCCCGCCAGACGTCGATCGCGGCCGCGCGGCTTGAGGCGCGGAAAGTGCGGGTTAAAATCCTTCAAGGGTCCGCGAGGCGCGCGGGTCCTCACCACCCGGTCTCGAACCGCGCCGTTCGAGGGTCGGGGCCTGCGAAAGGATCCGCCGATGGAGCTGGGAATGATCGGGCTGGGCCGCATGGGGGCCTCGATGGTCCGGCGGCTGACGCGGGCCGGGCACCGCTGCGTCGTGTACGACCTGAACGCGGAAACCGTGCAAGCGCTCGCCCGCGAGGGAGCGGTCGGGGCGGAATCGCTCCAGGATCTCGTCAAGCGGTTGAGCAAGCCTCGGGCCGTCTGGCTGATGGTGCCGGCCGGCGTGGTCGACAAGACCCTGGAGGGCCTCGCGCCGCTGCTGGAACCGGACGACGCGGTGATCGACGGCGGCAACTCGTATTACCACGACGACCTTCGCCGCGCCGACGAACTCAAGCCCAGGGGCGTCCACTACCTGGACGTCGGCACCAGCGGCGGGGTCTGGGGCCTGGACCGCGGCTACTGCCTGATGATCGGCGGCGAGGACGCCCCCGTCCGCCGGTTGGACCCGATCTTCGCGGCGCTCGCGCCGGGAGTCGACGCGGCGCCCCGGACGCCGGGGCGGGAGAAGAAGGGGGGGACCGCCGAGCGCGGCTACCTCCACTGCGGCCCCTCCGGCGCCGGCCACTTCGTGAAGATGGTCCACAACGGCATCGAGTACGGCCTCATGGCCGCCTACGCCGAAGGGCTGAACATCCTCCGGCACGCCGACGCCGGCAAGCACCGGCGCGAACTCGACGCCGAGACCACGCCGTTGCGGAACCCCGAACTCTACCAGTACGAGCTGGACCTGGCCGACGTCGCCGAGGTCTGGCGCCGCGGCAGCGTGATCGGCTCGTGGCTTCTGGATCTGGCCGCCCAGGCGCTTCTCGGCGATCCCAACCTATCGGACTACGCCGGGCGCGTCTCCGATTCCGGCGAAGGGCGCTGGACGATCATGGCGGCCATCGACGAATCGGTCCCAGCCACCGTGCTCAGCACCGCGCTTTACGACCGCTTCACCTCGCGCGGCGAGGCCGACTTCGCCGACAAGCTGCTCTCGGCCCTGCGCCACGGCTTCGGCGGCCACGTCGAGAAGCCGGCGGCCTCGAAGGGGGGGAAGGCTTGATGAGCGCCCCCGATTCGGACGTGCTCGTCTTCTTCGGCGCCACCGGCGACCTGGCGTACAAGCAGATCTTCCCGACCCTCCAGGCGATGATCCGCCACGGCCGCCTCGACATGCCGATCGTCGGCGTGGCCAAGTCCGGCTGGAACCTCGACCAGTTCAAGGCCAGGGCCAGGGACAGCCTGGAACACCACGGCGGGGTCGACCCCACGGCGTTCGAGCGGCTTTGCTCGCGCTTGCGGTACGTCGATGGCGACTACAACGACCCGGACCTCTTCAAGCGGCTCCGCAAGACCCTCGGCGGCGCCAAACACCCGCTGCACTACCTGGCGATCCCGCCGAGCCTCTTCGGCGTCGTCGCCGAGGAACTGGCGCGCTCGGGCTGCGCCGAGGGGGCCCGCGTGGTCGTCGAGAAGCCCTTCGGCCGCGACCTGGCCTCCGCCCGGGAACTCAACCGCGTGCTTCACGCCTCCTTCGCCGAGGACGACGTCTTTCGGATCGACCACTACCTCGGCAAGGAGGCGGTCCTCAACCTCATCTACTTCCGGTTCTCCAACCCGACCATCGAGGCGGCCTGGAACAACCAGCACGTCGAGAGCGTGCAAATCACCATGGCCGAGGACTTCGGGATCGTCGGCCGCGGCAAGTTCTACGACGAGACCGGCGCGATCCGCGACGTGGTGCAGAACCACATGCTCCAGGTGATCGCCTGCCTCGCCATGGACTGCCCGACCGCCAGCGGCCACGAGGCCCTCCGCGACCAGCGCCGGCGGCTCCTCCGGGCGGTTCGGCCGCTCGACCCCTCCGACGTGGTCCGCGGCCAGTTTCGCGGCTACCGCGACGAGCCCGGCGTGGCCCCCGACTCCGACGTGGAGACGTTCGCGGCCGTCCGGTTCCACATCGACAACGAATGCTGGAAGGGAGTGCCGTTCTTCGTCCGCGCCGGCAAGCGGCTGCCGGTGACGACGACCGAGGTCCTCGTCCGCTTCCGTCGTCCGCCCCGCCCCGTGCTCGACGAGGAGGGGCCGCCCCTGGGGAACTACTTCCGCTTCCGACTCAGCCCCGACGTGGTCATCGCGCTCGGGACCAAGGTCAAGCGGCCGGGGGAGAGCCTGCAAGGCGAGCGGATCGAGCTGATCGCCCACCATCAGGCGCCCGACGCCATGACGCCCTACGAACGCCTCCTCGGCGACGCCGCCCGCGGCGACCCCACCCTCTTCGCCCGCGAGGACGCCGTCGAATCGGGCTGGCGCGTCGTGGAGCCGGTCCTCGGCGACGTCGTCCCGCTCCACATGTACGAACCCGGCGCCTGGGGCCCGACCGACGTCGACCGATTCCCGACCCCCGAGGGCGGCTGGCACGACCCGCGCGAGGAACCGAGGGAGGCCCCCCTATGAGCGCGCCCGAGCCGGCCGACGTCGTGTTCCTGTTCGACGTCGACAACACCCTGCTGGACAACGACCGCGTCGCCGACGACCTTCGGCGGCACCTCACCCGCGCCTTCGGCGCCGAGAGCCAGGAACGCTACTGGACCATCTTCGAGCGCCTGCGCTCGGAGCTGGGCTACGCCGACTACCTGGGGGCCCTCCAGCGCTATCGGGCCGAGGTCCCCCGCGACTCCAAGCTCCTGGAGGTCTCCCGGTACCTGATCGACTACCCCTTCGCCAACCGCCTCTACCCCGGCTCCCTGGACGTGATCGAACGCCTGGGCGCCTGGGGCCCCACGGTCATCCTCTCCGACGGCGACGTGGTCTTCCAGCCCCGCAAGGTCTGGCGCTCCGGACTGTTCGAGGCCGTCGAGGGCCGCGTCCTGATCTACATCCACAAGGAGCAAGAACTCGACGACGTGGAGAAGCGCCACCCCGCGCGCCATTACGTCCTGGTCGACGACAAGCTCCGCATCCTGGACGCCGTGAAACAAGTCTGGGGCGACCGCCTCACGACCGTCTTCCCCCGCCAGGGCCACTACGCCCGCGACCCCGAGCTACTCGCCAAACACCCCGCCGCCGACGTTTCCATCGACCGCGTCGGCGATCTGCTCCGGTACGACCTCCCCGCGCTGCTCGCCGCCGCTCGAAAGGACCGCGCGAACGGCCCCGATTCGGGAGGGGCGAAACCGTAGCCGAAAACGGCGGCGCATCCCGTTCGGCGAGCGAATCACCGGGTCGCGGCGACGGCCGGCTCGGGCTCGGTGCTCGCGGCGTCGGCCGGTTCGTCGGGCGTCGGGGGCGAGTCCTCGCGAACCAGGACCACCGCGCCGACCAGGGCGGCGGTCAGAAGCAAGCCGGCCAGCTCGAACGTCAGGGCGTACCGGGTCATGAACTGCTCGCCCACCACCCGCGGCATGTCGTCGATCGCGCGGACGCGCTCGGCCTTCCAGGCGACGCCGTCGCTCGGCTCCAGCGCGGGCCGCGCGACGATCCCGGACCACGGCCCCTTGCCCGAGGGCGAGACCGCGTTGTGGATCCCGAACGCCAGGACCACGAACACGCACAGCCCGGCGAGCAAGCCGGGAACGCGCCAGGCGCCGGAGAGATCGGCCGAGCCCCCCGCGGCGTCCCGCGTCAGCATGATCCCGAACATCAGGAGGATCGCCACCGCGCCGACGTAGATCAACACCTGGACGACCGCCAGGAACTCCGCCTCCAGCGTCACGAACAGGCAGGCGACGCAGAAGAAGAACGCCGCCAGGTAGAGCGCGGCGCGGACCAGGTCGCGGGAGAGGATCGTCCCCAGCGCGGCCAGCAGGCCCAAACCGGCGATCAGGAGGAATACAAGCCGGGCCACGTCGTCCCCACCTCCCTCGCGATGATCCCGCCGCCCTCGTCCGTCTCGACGCCTTCCCGAGCCGCCCCCACCACCGGCCAATCGGCGTCGATCGGCCCCGCGGCGGCCAGCTTCCGATTCACCCAGAAGACGAACCGAACGCTCGCCCAGACGAGCAGGCCCGTGACGACCATCCCGGCCGTCCAGCGCCCCGCCGAGACCCGTCCCGGCCTCACGACGATCTCGAACCAAAGGGCCGCCAATAGAATGTCGAGCAGGCAGAGCGGGACCAAGTACTTCCAGGCGAAGTTCATCAGCCGGTCCACCCGCAGCCGAGGGAGCGTCGCCCGGACCCAGTACATCGCCAGGACGAACAGCAAGACCTTGAACAGGAAGACCGCCAGGAGGATCGCGTCGACCAGGACGTACCGGCGGATCGAGCCGTCGATCAGGTTCGTCGGGAACGGCGAGAACGGCAGCGGCATGCCGCCTCCCAAAAACAGCACCGTCGTCACGCAGGCGATCACGAAGACGCCCAGGTACTCGGCCAGGAAGAACAGGCCGAACCGCATCCCGGCGTACTCGGTGTGGTAGCCGGCGATGATCTCGGATTCGGCCTCGGGGATGTCGAAGGGCGCTCGGTTGACTTCCGCGGCGCCGGCGATCGCGAAGATCGCGAACGCCAAAAGCCCCGGCGGCGCGAAGACGTTCCAGCCGAACCGCGCCTGATGCTCGAAGATCGTCGCCAGGCTCAGGCTCCCGGCCCACAGCACCACCGGGATCGTCGCCAGGACTTGCGGAATCTCATAAGAGACCAGTTGCGCGACGGCCCGCATGGCGCCGATCAACGAGTACTTGTTCCGGCTCGACCACCCGGCCAGGAAGATCCCCAACGGGCTGATGCTGGAGACGGCGATCAGGTAGAGCAAACCCGACGGCGGGTCGATCGGCATCAACCCCACCGCGAACGGCACCACAGCCAGCGAGAGGAACGCCGAAACCAGGACCAGCACCGGCGCGAGCAGATGAAGCAGCCCGTCCGCGTGGCGCGGGACGATGTTCTCCTTGACGATCAGCTTCACGGCGTCGGCGATCGGCTGAAGCAGGCCGAAGGGCCCGACGCGGTTGGGCCCGACGCGGTCCTGAAACCGTCCCGCCGCCTTCCGCTCCAGCCAGACCATGTAGGCGACGATGCCGGGGAAGATCCCGACGAAGCCGACGACGAGCCAAAGGGCCCAGACGATCGCCGTGTTCCAGGTCAGATCGACGCGATGCGCCTGCGCGATCAAGGCCGAGCCGGGGCTCAGGTCCACCGCATGACCCCCTTGGCCCAGGCGTAGGCCAGGCCGGCGAACAGGAGGGCTAGAAAGACGGTCATCTCCACCAGCGCGAAGACCCCCAGCGCGCCGTAAGCCGCGGCCCAGGGGTAGAGGAAGACCGTCTCGACGTCGAAGACGACGAACATGATCGCATAAACGTAATACTGGATGCGGAACCGGACCCAGGCGTCGCCCCGGGCGCGGACGCCGCACTCGTAGGCGTCGCCCTTCGTCGGCGACGGCTTGCGGGGCGCGACCAGCGCGACCAGCGCCAGCGGCGCGAGCGCGAAGCCGACCGCCGTCAGCAGCAGCAGCCCGACGAAGACGTAGTTGTAGGCGACCATCGTCGTCCCCGGCTTTCCCGGCTCAGTTGGGGGTCGGGGCCGGGATCGCGGTCGCGGTCGGCGCGGGCGCCAGCACCTCGACCACGGAGTTCGAGTCGAGGGCGACCACGGTGATCTGGTCGTCGGCCAGGCGGAGCCGGAGCGTGTCCTGACGGATCGCCGCGGCCTTCCCCCCCATCTCGATGCCGCCGACGGGACGCTCGCCTTCCTTCTCGACGACGCCCTCGACCCGCGTGTTCCAGCGGCGATGCCCGACGCGGACGAGTTGGACCACGCGGACCTTGGTCCCCGGCGTGTAATTGGGCTGACGAATCGGGATCATGGCTTGATTATCGCTCGCGAGGGCGGAAAGCCGACCCTTCCTTGTGGAGGTCGGCGTGAATGAAGGCCCCAGGCGTCGTGGCGGGCCATGGGGTGATCTTACTGGCCCGACGATCCGCCGGGCAAGACCCGTTCCATTCCCGCGGTTTCCGTCGCCGCGCGGAACGGCCCCTTGACGACCGCCGTCTCGGGGTCGTACAGTAGGGCCTCTGACAATTCGGCGCGCATCTTATCCAGAGTGGCTGAGGGAAAGGCCCTGAGACGCCACAGCAACCGGTTCGCCGTAAGGCGGATGCTGGTGCTAACTCCTGCCCGGCGCCCCGGGCGGCCTCGCGGACGATTCCGCGAGGTCGGCGGTCGGCGCAACGGGACAGATAAGATGGTCCTCGGCGGCGGCGTCGCATCCCGACCCCGCCCCGAACCACCTTCATCGCCCCGTCATGGACGCAGGTTGGATCGGATCGCCACGAAGCGGGCGGACGCCGCGACGCGCGAACCGCCTGGTCCGCGACGTCCACTTGCATCACGGGGGTGACCACGGTGTCGAGCGACTTGGTGACGGGCCTGAAGTGTCGTCTCTGCGGCAAGCTCTACGGCAAGGACGAAGCCCTCAACTTCTGCACCGACGACTTCGGCCCGCTTGAGGTGGCCTACGATTACGACGCCGTCGCCCGCGTCTTCTCCCGCCAGACCGTCGCCGCTCGCCCCCGGACGATGTGGCGCTACCGCGAATTGCTCCCCGTCGACGGCGAGCCGACCGTCGGCGTCCACGTCGGCTGCACCCCGCTCATCCGCGCCGACCGGCTCGCCAAGGCGCTCGGCGTCGCCGAGCTTTATCTGAAGAACGACGCGGTCAACCATCCCAGCCTGTCGTTCAAGGACCGCGTCGTCGCGGTGGCGCTCTCCAAGGCCGTGGAGATGGGCTTTCAGACCGTCGGCTGCGCCTCGACGGGGAACCTGGCCGGCAGCGTCGCGGCCAACGCGGCGGCGGCGGGGCTGGACGCCTACGTCCTGATCCCCGAGGGACTCGAACAGGGCAAGGTGCTGGGCGCCACGATCTACGGCGCGAAGGTCGTGGCCGTCCGCGGCAACTACGACCACGTCAACCGGCTCTGCTCGCAGATCGCCTTCCGCTACGGCTGGGGCTTCGTCAACGTCAACCTCCGGCCGTTCTACGCCGAAGGGTCCAAGTCGATGGGCTACGAGATCGCCGAGGACCTGGGCTGGCGCGCCCCCGACCACGTCGTCGCGCCGATGGCCGGCGGCAGCTTGATCGGCAAGCTCCACAAGGCGTTCCACGAACTCGACCGCCTCGGCATGCTGGAGGCCCCCGTCCGAACCAGGATGTTCGGCGCCCAGGCCGCGGGCTGCAACCCGATCTCCAACACGGTGAAGACCGGCGCGAGGAAGGTCAAGCCCGTCCGCGACCCGGACACCATCGCCAAGAGCCTGGCCATCGGCGACCCGGCCGACGGCTGGTTCGCCTCCCAACTGATCCAGGAGACCGGCGGCTGGAGCGAGGACGTCTCCGACGACGCCATCATCGACGGCATGCGGCTGCTCGCCGAGACCGAGGGGATCTGGGCCGAGACCGCCGGCGGCGTCACCCTGGCCGTCGCCAAAAAGCTGATCGAGGAGGGTCGCATCGACCGCGACGGCTCCACCGTCCTCTGCATCACCGGCAACGGCCTGAAGACCCAGGAAGCCCTCCTGGAGCGCATCCCCCAACCCGTCGTCATCAAGCCCAGCCTGGAGGAGTTCGAGGCGCTCGTCGAGCAGGGCGACGAGGTCTTCGATCACGCGCGCCTCGCCACGGCGTGAGGCCGTCGCCGATCGTCCTTCTCCCCTTGAGGGAGAAGGTGGCCGAAGGCCGGATGAGGGGTCGACCGGCGTCGCGCCACCCCATCCGGTCGAGCCTTCGAAGTCCCAGGCTTTCGGTCGCGCCCACCCCTCATCCGGCCCTTCGGGCCACCTTCTCCCTCAAGGGGAGAAGGCGAGGAATTCCAACCGCAGACAGGAACCCTTTCATGCCCGTCGTCCGCATCCCGACTCCGCTTCGTCCCCAGGCCGGTGGGCTCGACAAGATCGAGGCCGCCGGGTCCACCGTCGGCGAGGTCCTCGCCGATCTGGGCCGCCAGCACCCGGCGATCCGGGAACGCCTCTTCGACGGCGCCGAGATCCGTCGGTTCGTCAACGTCTACGTCAACAACGAGGACGTCCGCTTCCTCGACGACCTGGACACCCCCGTCGGCGAGAAGGACGAGGTCGCCATCATCCCGGCCGTCGCCGGCGGCTGATTCCCGAAAGAAAGCCCACCGACCCAAGCCCGCCGAACCGCCCTTCCCCGCCCCGGAGCCCGACATGGCCGCCCCCGCCTCGAACGCCGCCGCCCCCGACCCGCTCGACCGCTACTCGCGCCAGGTCCGCTTCCCCGCGCTCGGCGAGGACGGCCAGCGCGCTTTGATGAACAGCCGGGTCACGCTCTGCGGCTGCGGGGCGCTGGGGACCGTGCTGGCCAACCACCTCGCCCGCGCCGGCGTCGGCCATCTTCGGATCATCGACCGCGACTTCATCGAGACCCACAACCTCCAGCGCCAGATCCTCTTCGACGAGCAAGACGTCGCCGACAACCTCCCCAAGGCCGAGGCCGCCGCGCGCAAGCTCCGAAAGATCAACAGCGCGATCGAGATCGAGGCCGTCGTCACCGACCTGGACCACTCCAACGCGATCGACCTGATGGGCGACGCCGACCTGATTTTGGACGGCACCGACAACTTCGAGACCCGCTACCTCATCAACGACGCGGCGGTGAAGCTGAACAAGCCCTGGATCTACGGCGGGGTGATCGGCTCGGAAGGTCAGACCATGACCATCGTCCCCGGCGAGACGCCTTGCCTCCGCTGCGTCATCGAGACCGCGCCGCCGCCGGGGATGACCCCGACCTGCGAGACCGCCGGCGTGCTGGGCCCGGCCGTCGCCGTCATCGCCTCGTTCGAGGCCGTCGAGGCGATCAAGCTGCTGGCCGGCAAAAAGGAGGCGCTCAACCGCAACCTCGTCATGGTCGACCTGTGGGACTGGACCTTCCGCCAGCTCAAGATCTCCGGCCTTCTCGTCAAGGTCGACTGTCCCTGTTGCAAGCACCGCAAGTTCGACTGGCTGGAGGGCGAGGCCGGCTCGCACACCACGACCCTTTGCGGCCGCAACGCCGTGCAGATCGCCAGCCGCCGCCCCGAACCGCTCAAGTTCCCCGACATGGCCGAGCGCCTGCGCCCCCTGGGCGACGTCCGCCACAACGCCTTCATGCTCCGGTTCGCCACCGAGGGCTACGAGTTCACCGTCTTCCCCGACGGCCGCGCGATCATCAAGGGGACCAACGACGTCGCCAAGGCCAAGACCCTCTACTCCCAATTCGTGGGCGCGTAACCGCGACGTCTCCTCTCTCGCCTTCTCCCCTTGAGGGAGAAGGTGGCCCGAAGGGCCGGATGAGGGGTGGGCGCGACCGAAAGCCTGGGACTTCGAAGGCTCGACCGGATGGGGTGGCGCGACGCCGGTCGACCCCTCATCCGGCCTTCGGCCACCTTCTCCCTCAAGGGGAGAAGGAATGTTGAAACCGTCGCATATTCCGTTCCATCCAAATCCGCGAGAGGACCGCCGAAACCTCCCCGTCCGAACGCACGCCCCCCCGACCCCGGGGCTCTGGAGCCCGCCATGATCTATCTGGACAACGCCGCCACCAGCTACCCCAAGCCCGAGCCCGTCTATCAGGAGTTGGACCGCTTCGCCCGCGCCGCCCTGGCCAACCCCGGCCGCGCCGGACACCGCATGGCCATGACCGCCGAGAAGACGCTCGACGACGTCCGCCACGCGCTGAACCAGTTCTTCCACGGCGAGTCCCCCGAGCGCTGGGCGTTCACCCTCAACTGCACCGACGCCCTCAACATGGCCATCAAGGGGGTCGTGAACGAGGGCGACCACGTCGTCGTCACCGACCTTGAGCACAACTCCATCAGCCGGCCGACGCGGGCGCTTGAGAAGGCGGGCAGGATCGCGCTGACCCGCGTCGCCTCCCGCGACGGCTACGTCGCGGCCGAGGACGTCGCCGCGGCGATTACGCCCAGGACGAAGCTGGTGGCGATGACCCACGCCAGCAACACCCTGGGGACCGTCCAGCCGATCGAGGAGATCGCCAGCGCCGTCCGCGCCGCCGGGGCGCTGTTCCTGCTCGACGGCGCGCAGTCCGCGGGCGTCGTGCCGATCGACCTGAAGGCGACCCCGATCGACTTTTTGGCCGTCCCCGGCCACAAGGGGCTCTACGGCCCCACCGGCACCGGAGCGCTCTACGCCGGGGCTCGCACCGACGCCGCGATCCGGGCCTGGCGCGAGGGAGGGACCGGCGGCGACTCCTCCAGCGAGCTGCAACCGAACCTCCGCCCCTACTTCCTCGAAGGCGGCACGCCCAACGTGCTGGGGGTCGCCGGGCTGGGCAAGGGAATCGCCTGGGTCGCCGAGCGCGGACCCGACGCCCTCCGCGAGCACGAGGTCGAACTCCTCCAGCAGGTCGTCGACTGGGCCGAGCGCGCCGAGGGCTGGAGGGTCGCGGGCCTTTGGGACCCGGCGCGGCACGTCGGCGCGCTGTCGCTGTTCACTCCCGAGGGGATCAGCCCGCAGGAACTGGCCGGGATCCTCGACGTGTCGTTCGACATCGCCGTCCGCCCTGGGCTGCACTGCGCGCCTTACATCCACCGCAACCTGGGCTCGTTCCCCGACGGCCTGTTGCGGCTCTCCCCCTCGCCGTTCACGACCGCCGACGAGATCGCCGCGTTCCTGGACGCGCTTACGGAAATCACCGCCGGCGTCGCCTGAACGCCCCGGAACCCGCCGCGGCCTTCCCGACGACGGTCGCGACGGGTTAGACTCGGGCCGGTCTTTTCCGGCTCGATCCGCGCCATGCAAGGGGAACGTCGCCCGATGTCGCTCGCCGGCTTGTTCGTGATCGCGGTCCTCGGGCTGAACCTCCTCGCCCTGCCGTATCTGGCGATGATGCTGGTCGCCGCGGTCTCGGCCCTGACCGGGACGCGGCGGACCAGGCTCCCGGACGAACCGACGACCCGGTTCCTGATCGTCGTGCCGGCCCACGACGAACGGGCGGGGATCGCCCAGACCGTCGCGAGTTGCCGGGCCCAGGAATACCCGGACGACCTGTTCGACGTCCTGGTGATCGCCGACAACTGCTCCGACGACACCGCCCCCCTGGCCGCGGCCGCCGGCGCCGAGGTCGTCGTCCGCCAGACGCCCGACCGCCGCAGCAAGGGGCACGCCATCGAGTACCTGATCGAGCGGCTCCAGGAGTCCGGCCGGTTCGACGAGTTGGACGCCCTGGTCGTCATCGACGCCGACACGTTCGCCTCGCCCGACCTGCTGCGCAAGTTCGACGCCAGGGTCCGCGCGGGGGACGACTGGATCCAGGGCTATTACACCGTCGCCAACGCCGACGCCACCTGGCGGACCCGGCTGATGACGTATGCGTTCAGCCTGATCAACGGCGTCTCCCCGTTCGGGCTGGGACGGCTGGGAGTGAGTTCGCCGCTGGGCGGCAACGGGATGTGCTTCACCGCCAGGGGCCTTCGGCGCGTGCCGTGGCGCGCCTACGGGCTGGTGGAGGACTACGAATACTCCTGGACCGTCCGCCGCGCCGGCGGCTTCGTGGCGTTTTTGCCCGACGCCGTCGTCAAGGCGACCATGCTTGAGGGAGGAGGCGAGGCCGCCGTGAACCAGCGCCGGCGCTGGGAGGCCGGCCGCAAGGAGTTGAAGCGCCGGCTTTTCGGAGAGGTCCTCCGCGATCGCGCCATGAGGCTCGGCGACCGCGTCATCGCCCTCGTCCAGTTGACGACGCCGACGACGACGAGGCTGCTGGCCTTGCTGCTCTTGCTGTCGGGCCTGAACCTCGCGGGCCTCTGGGCGCTTGGGGGGCCGACGGCCGGCCCGGCCGGCTGGGTCCTGGCGGGCTTCTGCCTGCTGACGGTCGCGACGGTGGCGACCTACGCCCTGAGCCCGTTCGTCGTCTTCGGCGTGCCGTGGCGCTACCTGGGGACGCTGGCCCGCGTCCCGGTCTACGCGGCCTGGAAGCTGACCGCCCGGGCGGGAAGGAAACCCGAGGGATGGGTTCGCACGACCCGCGAGCCGGAAGCCGGCCGGGCGGCGGCCCGCGAGGACGCCCCGGCCGGGTAGCATCTTGTCAAGCGTCGTAAGATGCTGTCAAAATGAGTGGCCGAACCAGGGGCACGGGGGAGGACGACCCGACCTCCGGGGCCCGGACGAGTCCGGACCCGGCCTCGCCAGCCGGCGGCGACGCCGCCGACCGGGACGCCGCGCCTTTTCCAAATGGGCCCGATTGCCGCGCCCGAACCCGAGCCGTCCGCGTGAGGCGGCTCCGGGAAGGTCGCACGGGAGAGATTTTTGATGGCTGTCCGCGTAGGTATCAACGGCTTCGGTCGCATCGGCCGCCTCGTCTTCCGCGTCCTGGCCCAGCAGCCGGACAAGTTCGAGGTCGTCGCGATCAACGACCTGTCCGACCCCAAGCACCTGGCCTACCTGCTGAAGTACGACAGCGTCCACAAGCAGTTCCAAGGGACCGTCGAGGCCGTCGAGAAGGCCCTGATCGTCAACGGCAAGAAGGTCGCCATCACCTCCGAGCGCGATCCGGCCAACCTGCCCTGGAAGTCGCTCGGCAACCCGATCGTCCTGGAATCGACCGGCTTCTTCAGCACCCGCGAACTGCTCCAGAAGCACGTCGACGCCGGCGCCGACCGCGTCGTCCTCAGCGCCCCCGCGAAGGACAAGCTCGACGCCACGATCGTCCTGGGCGTCAACGACGGCATCCTCGACAAGGGCATGCGGATCGTCTCCAACGCCTCCTGCACCACCAACTGCCTGGCCCCCCTGGCCAAGGTCCTCAACGACGCCTTCGGCATCGAGAAGGGCCTGATGACGACGATCCACGCCTACACCAACGACCAGCGCGTCGCCGACCAGATCCACAGCGACATGTACCGCTCCCGCGCCGCGGCGATCAACATGATCCCGACCAAGACCGGCGCCGCCAAGGCCGTCGGCGAGGTCATCCCCGAACTCAACGGCAAGCTCACCGGCTTCGCCATGCGCGTCCCGGTCCCCGACGGCTCGGTCGTCGACCTGACTGCGGTCCTGAAGAAGAAAGCCTCCAGGGACGAGGTGAACGCCGCGCTCAAGGCCGCCGCCGAGGGGCCCTTGAAGGGGATCCTCCAGTACAACCCCGACCCGATCGTCTCCAGCGACATCGTCGGCAACCCCCATTCGTCGATCTTCGTCCCCGACCAGACGATCGTAATGGGCGACGACTTCGTGAAGGTCCTCTCGTGGTACGACAACGAGTGGGGCTACTCCAACCGCACCGCCGAGTTGATCGCCAAGCTCGCCGCCCTCTGAGAGTCTGCCCGATAAGTAGGTACGGGGCGACCGCCACGGTCTTCCCCCCTCGCGGGGGAAGACAGACCGCTCGGCGGTCAGATGAGGGGGATGACACGCGAGAAGGCCGTCGTCATTCGCGGGGGCTCGCCCGGCGGGTGCCGACGGCCTTTTGGTTCGCCCCCCCTCATCCGGCCCTTCGGGCCACCTCCCCCCGCGAGGGGGGAAGGCCGTTCCGCCGGCCGCGACGCCCTTATGGGACGGCTCTAAATCGTCCCGCGCCAGTCACGGCCCGCCTCGACGCCGCTCCGGTCCCGCCGGGGTCGCGACGGAGCGGGCCTTTTCCTCTGACCGTCACGGATTCTGGGGGTGGTGAACATAACGGCCTTCCCCCCTCGCGGG
>CALCIB010000060.1 GCA_937907525.1 uncultured Planctomycetales bacterium
CTCATCCGGCCCTTCGGGCCACCTTCCCCCGCGAGGGGGGAAGGCCGTTATGTCGATCGCGACGCCCTTATGGGACGGACTCTCACTCCTTGGTCACCGTTTCGTCCAGGTTCAGCAGGACGCGGGCGACGGCCGTCCAGGAGGCCAACTCGTCGGCGTCGACGCCCTGGGGAGCGGCGAGCAGCGGGGTCGGCGGGGCGTCGACGTCGAGTCCGGCCGCCTTGGCGGCGTCGAGGCCGCCGTCGCGGAAGCGGGCGAGCTGCGCGTCGCGATAGGCCAGCACGCGGGCGCGCTCGTCGTCGCGCGGCGGTCGGCCCAGGACGAGTTCGTAGCCGCGGTCGACGCGCGCCTCGGGCGTGGCCGCCTCGCGGACCAGCCGACGTCCCAGCGCCTGGGCGGCCTCCAGGAAGACGACGTCGTTGAGCGTCGTCAGCGCTTGGAGCGGGGTGTTGGACCGCTCCCGGCGCATGTTGGCGACCTCCGGCGAGGGGGCGTCCATGGTGGCGAACGCCGCGAACGGCGCCGTCCGCTTGATGAAGGTGTACAGCCCCCGGCGGTAGCGGTCGCCGCCCGTGCTCGGTTTCCACGCCTCCTGGCCGTAGGACAACGACGTCGCCCCCTCCGGCTGGGGCGGCTTGACGCTGGGGCCTCCCACCCGGTCGTCGAGCAGCCCGGCGGCGGAAAGCGCGACGTCTCGGATCGTCTCGGCCTCCACCCGGAACCGCGGGCCGCGCGCCAGGAGCTCGTTCCTGGGGTCGCGGGCGGTCTGTTCGACGGTCGCGCGGCTGTCCTGGCGGTAGGTGGCGCTGGTGACGATCAGCCGGTGCATGGCCTTCATGCTCCAGCCCCGGCGAGGGAACTCGACGGCCAGCCAGTCGAGCAACTCCGGATGCGTCGGCGGCTCCCCCTGGGTGCCGAAGTCGTCGGGGGTGGCGACCAGGCCGCGGCCGAAATACGTCTGCCAAAGCTGGTTCATCACGACCCGGCCGACCAGCGGGTTGTCCGGCGCGACCAGCCAGCGGGCGAACGTCAGCCTGTTCCGCGGCGCGTCCGGCGGCAAGGGGTGGAGCACGGCCGGCACGCCGGGCTCGACCGGATCCGCCGGCTTGAGGAATTCGCCGCGCTTGTGGATGCGGGTGACTCGCGCGTGCGCCGGGTCGCGCTCGCGCATGACCATGGTGGTCGCGAATTTCGGCTTCGACGCCCGCAAGGCGTCGATGGGCTTGCGGGCCTCGGCCAGTTCGGGAGCGATCGCCAGGTAGTGACTCGTCAGCGCCCGGGCCTGTTCGGGGGAGCGGCCCGCGGGGTCGACCAGCAGGATTTCCTCGATCTCGGCGGGGACGCCGGACGCCGAGGCGTCGGGGGCGTCGGTGACGGAGATGCGGAAGCGGCCGATGGTCGTCTGGTGGATGAACTCCTGGTGGAGCGTCAGACGGATCTCGGTCGGGCCGCCGTCGAGGTCGTCGGCCAGCGCGAAGACCGCGGCGTGGGACTTACCGACGGCCCCGGCGACGCTCCAGCCGGTGTCGGGCACGCCGTCGACGGCCAACGCCGCGGATCGGCCCTTGGGGGCGTAGTCCTCGGTGGCGCGGGCGAACTTCAGCGGCCGGGGGGGCTCGGTCGAGCCCTCGGGGCGGGCGGCGGCCTCCACCTCGGTCAAGAGGAAGTCGCCCACCGAGAACAACGGCGCGCGGCCGGGGCCGTTCTCCGGCAGGCTGGGGTCGGGGAGGACCTCCAGGCGGATCGCGCGGGCCTTCAAATCGGTCTTGAGGTCCACCTCGTAGACGTCGTTGTTGGGCTTGTCGCCGGAGACCAGGACCGAGCCGTCGGGGCGGACGGTCATCGTGGCGTTCTTCCGCGAGACGACCTTCACCGGCGGCGTCACGGTCCAGCGGACGGGATGGAGCGACTTCTCCCACGCCTCCGTCTTCGCCTGGAGCGACTCGGGCCCCTCGGCCGGGTATTGGGAGGGAAGCTCGGCCTCCAGGGCGAGGGCGCGGGTCTCGATCGCCTCGCGGCGGGCGGCGATCTCGGGGTCGGGGAGGGGGATCTCCGGTTCGTCGGCGTCGTTCAGGAACGCGAACATCTGGTAATATTCGCGCTGGGTGATCGGGTCGTACTTGTGGGTGTGGCACTGGGCGCACTGGACGGTGAGGCCCAGCCAGGTGGCGCCGGTGGTGGCGACGCGGTCGACGGTGGCGGCGAAGCGGAACTCCTCGACGTCGATGCCCCCCTCCTCGTTGATCATCGTGTTGCGATGGAAGCCGGTGGCGGTCAGTTGCTCGGGGGTGGGGTCGGGGAGCATGTCGCCGGCGATCTGCTCGACGGTGAAGCGGTCGAAGGGCATGTCGGCGTTGATGGCGTGGATGACCCAGTCGCGGTAGGGCCAGATGGAGCGTTGGCGGTCCTTCTCGTAGCCGTTGGTGTCGGCGTAGCGGGCGCGGTCGAGCCAGTGGCGGCCCCAGCGCTCGCCGTGGTGGGGGGAGTCGAGCAGGCGGTCGACGAGGCGTTCGTAGGCGTCGGGGCGATCGTCGGCGAGGAAGGCGTGGACTTCCGCGGGGGTCGGCGGCAGGCCGATCAGGTCGAGGCTCAGGCGGCGGATCAGGGTCCGGCGGTCGGCCTCGGGGGCCGGTTCGAGCCCTTCCTTTTCCAGCCTGGCCAGGACGAAGGCGTCGATCGGGTTGCGAACCGCGTCGGCGTGGGCGACGGCGGGGACGGTCTGGGGTTTGGGGGGGACGAACGACCAGTGCCCGTGGTCGTCGCTTTCGGCGGACGCGACCGGGGCGGGCCATTCGGCGCCCTGGTCGATCCAGGCGCGGAGGATCCCGACCTGCTCGGCGGTGAGCGGGTCGCCCTCGCCGTCGGGGGGCATGGCGGTGCTTTCGTCGATCCGCGCGACGGCCTCGATCAGGAGGCTTTCGGCGGACTCGCCCGGCACGATCGCCGGGCCGGAGTCGCCGCCGGCCATCGCTTTCTTGGGATCGTGCAGCGAGAGCCCCGCCTTGTGCTTCTTGGCGCCGTGGCAGCGCTGGCAGTCGCGCTCCAGGATCGGGGCGACGTCGCGCGCGAAATCGACCTGGCGGGTCGCCGCCGGCGGCAGTTCGACGTCGTCGTCATCGTCCGCGACGGCGGTCGCGGCCAGCAAGCTTGATCCCAAAATCAGGGCGAGTCGAAGCATGACGGCTGGTCCTCCGTTTTAGGGTCGATTATCGCGTCTGGGCGCGGAAAAAGCGATCCAAACCTCGCGACGACGGTTTTCGGCCTGGACCGGCGGGCGATTCCATGGAGAATGCCCCCCGCCAAGTCTGATCTACAAACCATGACGAAGCACGGAGCGATCGACACTGGAGGTCGGGGCGGGAAGCCCTTTCGGAATCCAGGGCCGGCGCCGTCATCCCCTCGCCCTGGGTCCCGACCGACAAGGAGGTTCGTCGTGACGCCGAGTCCTCAAGGGCGGCCTCGCCTCGCCGATCGGCGCGACCCCCGCCCGGGCCGGGTCTGGCGGTTCGACGCGCCCAGGCCCGCGAACGCCGAGCCGCGGGAGGGATCGCCGTCGTTCCTGTCGGTCGTGATCCCCGCCAGGGACGAGGCCGAATGCCTGCCCCGCCTGCTGGCGGAACTCGCCGCGACGCTTCGGCCGCTCCGCCTTGACGACGAGTCGCGGCTGGAAGGCTTCGAGGTGATCCTGATCGACGACGGCTCGACCGACGAGACGCCCCGAGTCCTTGACGAACTGGCGGCCGACTTCCCCGAGCTGCGGCCGATCCGCCTGCGGAACAACGCCGGCCAGTCGGCGGCCACCTTCGCCGGCTTCCGCGCCGCGAGGGGGTCGTGGATCGCCACCCTGGACGCCGACCTTCAAAACGACCCGGCCGACCTGGCGACCCTCTGGCGGGCGCGGTCGGGCTTCGACGCCGTCCTGGGCTGGCGCCGCGAACGCCGCGATTCCTGGAGCAAACGCCTGATCAGCCGCTGGGCCAACCGGGTCCGCAACGCCGTGTTGGGCCAGTCGATCCGCGACACCGGCTGCTCGACCCGGATCTTTCGTCGCGAACTGGCCGCGCGGCTGCCGATGTTCGACGGCGCGCACCGCTTCCTGGGCCCGCTCTTGCTGCGCGAGGGGGCGACGGTGGCGCAGGTCCCGGTGAACCACCGCGCCCGGCCGCACGGCGAATCGCACTACGACCTCCGCAACCGTTCGTTCCGAGTCGTCGTCGACCTGCTGGGCGTCGCCTGGCTGATGCGACGCGCGCCGCGGTTCGAGGTCTTCGAACGCGACGGGGGCCCGGCGGCGGCCGCGGCTCGCGGCGAACCGGCCGCGATCGGCGAGGCGCGCTGACCCATGGGGATTTTAGTCAACCCGTACTTCTGGATGGCGGTCGGCTTCGCGGGACAGGGGCTTTTCACGCTCCGGTTCCTGGTGCAGTGGCTGGCGTCGGAGCGTCGGGGCGAGGTCGTGATGCCGGCCTCGTTCTGGTGGTTGAGCATCCTGGGTTCCGCGGCGCTGCTCGCCTACGCGATCTCGCGGCGGGACCCGGTGGTGAGCTTGGGGCAGTCGATGGGTTTCGCGGTCTACGTCCGAAACCTGATGCTGGACAAGGGGGGACGGAAGGATACGGAGCGGGCCGCGACACCCGCGCCTCACTTCGACAAGATCGAGGCCGCCGCGGCGGCACCCTCGCGGGCCTGAGCCGTCGAGGTCGTCCGAACTCCCGGGAGCTTCTCCGATGTTCGCGTTCCTGACGAGGGCCGGCCGCGCCGCGCGACGCCGCCGCCGCCGACCGTCCCCCCGACTCGTCCTCCATGAGACGCTCGAACCCCGATTGGCCTTAAGCGCCTCCCCCTCGTCGATCGTCATGCAGTCGGCGACCGCGACCGGCCCGCGCTCCGTCGAGGTCCGGTACTCGGCCGACCCGACCGCGGCGGGACTCCCCTTGCGGTTCGGCGTCTACCGCTCCGCCGACGCGACGTTCGGGCCCGCCGACGAACTCGTCGCCACCTACGACGTCCCCGCCGCCGCGCTCGCGCCCGGCCGACACGACCTGACCGTCCCCCTGGCCGACGGCCTGCCGATCGACGTCGCCCGCCCCTACGTCCTGGTCGTCGCCAACCCCGACGCCCCGGGCGCGTCGACCGACCTGGCGCGCTCCGCCGCCTTCCGCAAGTTCACCATCGGCGTCGTGACCCACGGCGGGATCATCAACCCCAGTTGGACCCACGGCTCCCCCTGGCAACTCCAGATCGGCCGCCTGATGCAGCGCCAGGGCTACGACGTCGTCATCCCCTACGACTGGATCCGCGAGAGCAGCACCCCCGGCCGCGCCGCGCCCCAGGGGCCCAAGCTGGCCAACCAGATCGAGCGGCTGCTGGACAAGCTCCCCGCCGATACGGTCGTCGACCTGCACCTGATCGGCCACAGCCAGGGGACGGTGGTCAACATGGTCGCCCTCCAGAAGCTGGAGCAAGACGCGCCTCCCCAGTTGGGCGGGGGGTGGATCCAGGAGACCCTGCTGGATCCGCACGCGGCCAACAACAACGTCCCCGGCCAGATGGACACCTCGAACACGATCATCGGCGGGATCGCCCACTCGACGATCTTCAACTACCAGGCCGACGCCAAGGATCCCACCGTCGTGATCCCGACGAACGTCGACGAGGCCGACGTCTATTACCAGCACACCTACGTCCGCGACATCCACCTGATGACCCCCGGCGGCTACAACCTCTGGGGCCAGGTCCCCGTCCCCAACCCAGGCGGCGCGGAGGTCCACTACTACAACCTGACCGCCACCGGCGCCACCCACAGCGGCAACTCCGGGGTGCCGCTTTGGTATCGCAACTTCGTCGCCCCCACCCTCGCCGCCGGCTCGCCCTTGGTCCACGAACTGCGACTTGACGGGACCGTCGCCGACGCCTCCCCCACCCCCTGGCAGCCCACGACCGCGCTCGACCAGCGGGCCGCCGCCAACTGGGGCGTCGACCAACTCGTCGAGGGGGACCGCCCGATCTTCGCCGGTTCCGCCGCCCCCGGCGCGACGGTGCGGGTCTACGTCGGCCCGGCCTCGGACCTTTCCAAAATCCCCGTCCTGGCGACCACCACGGCCGACGCCTCCGGCGGCTGGACCGCGACGTCCATCCGCCCCCTCGCCCCCGGCCGCTACCGCGCCGTGGCGATGGCCTACTCCCGGGCGCTTCAGACCCGCCCCGCCTACGCCGTCGTCTCCATGACCCCCATGGGCGGCTTCTGGATCGGCCGCGACCCCCGCGCGCTCAAGGCCTGAGCGCGCGGCTCGGAAACCACGCAAGTGCGGGACGACATATGTCGTCCCCTCCCCCCCCCGGGAGAGGGTGGCCCGAAGGGCCGGGTGAGGGTCGTCGCGCTTCGGAGCGGGCGTCGGCGCGCGTCAGGCGCGACCGTCGCCACCCGCGAAGCGCCGCGACTCGCACCCGCCGCCCGGAACGCCACCCAACCGACTCGCCGAACCGGCGCCCCCGGGCCCCGATCGCGGCGAGTCGGTTCGGCGGCGGCGCCGTCATGCGCGCGGAGCGGGGACGTCCCCCTCGTCTTCCCCGCCGCCGCGCGCCGACTTGCGACGCAGCGCCAACAGACCCAAGAGCCCCGACGCGCACGCGCCCATGGCCAGCGACGACGGCTCGGGCACGGCCTCGTTAAAGGTGAAGTCGTCCATCGCGAAGCTATATGCGGGGTAGTCGCCGTAGTCGGCGTGGGGAGTGCCGCCGAAGGACGTGAACCTGAGCTCGTCGACGTTCTCGTAATCGAACGTGAAGAGAGTCGGCGAAGTGGCGCTCAGCGTGACCGTCCGATCATACTGGAGGGTTCCGCCCGAATACCCCTGGACCGTCACCTGGAGGTCGTCGTTCCAGGCCGCCGTCAGGTAGACGCTGTTGAAGGTGAAGGCCGACCCGCCGGAGACCGCCAGGATCTCCGCCGGTTGCCCTGACAGGTTGAAGGCCACGTTCGTCCCGCTCACGACCCCGGCCTCGTATCCCGAGGGATTGCCGGCGTAATGCAAGCCGTCGACCACGCCGAAGTCGCCCCAGTTCAGGCCTCCGTATCCATTTGGAATTACCAAGTAAATATCATTCGAGAGATCGATGTCGTCGAACGTCAACGTGTCGGCGCCGGCGGGCGCGGGAAGCGCGGCGACGGCGAACGCGACGGCGGCGAGCAACGGACCGATGGGCGAGTTAAAGCGAGGCATTACGTCCTCCTTTGCTTGGGGATCGTTCGTCTGACTCGAAGTCGGCGGCCAACGTCGTCCGCCGACGCTCTGGGATTCGAGCGCGAGCGCGACCCAACGCGGTCGCGCTTTCGGGGCTCGCCCGCGAGCGCGACGCTCGCGAACGCGGCGACGGCCGCATCGATTCCTCGGCGGAATCGGCCCTTGGCCTCGACGACGGGACGAGTCGTCAAAGCCGTCCGACGGGCGCGAAGCGGTCGCGGCCTCCCCGGGGACCGAGGCCCGCGCGAAGGCGCCCGGACCCGAGGCTCGTGAAGCCGTTCCCAAAAATCGTTCGTATCCATCGGCGACACGAACACGGCATCGCTTTACGATGCAATCCGCGCCTCGCGACCAGGAACAACGAGATCATATCTCAGACCGAGGATTCGATCAATCGAGTTGCGAAAAAGCGACGTCCGGTCCCGCTTGCGTCACGCGACGACCGAACCCGGCGGCGATCCGAGGAAGACCGACCGCGAGGAACGCTGCCGAAATAACTTCCGGGAATCCTCCGGGGTCGACTCGCGTGGCATCGAACCGTAAATCCGGGGAATCAAGAGCCTCGTAGACGGCCGGCGCCTTCTCCGTCGTGGAATTCATCCACGGATTACCCAGATTGACGCGGATTCAGATCGGAAAATTCAATTTAATCTGTGTTAATCTGCGAAATCTGTGGATATTCTCTCCCATGTCGTTCACGGGAAGTTGTTTCGGCAGCGTTCCAAGCGGTCGGATGAGGGGGACGACGCGCGAGACGACCGTTGATATTCGCGGAAGCCCGTCCGGCAAACCCTGGACTTCGAAGGCGTTCTGGCGCGTCCCCCCCTCATCCGGCCCTTCGGACCACCTTCCCCCGCGAGGGGGGAAGGCCGGAAACGATCCCGAAACCCGCGGCGGCCGGAGGAAAATCCCGCGTCCTCCCGAAAATCCGGGACCCAGGGGCCGTCACGACGCAGTAACCTCCTGGAAGGGAGGATCGAGGCGGCATGCTGGGATCGCGGCGGGTCGGCAAGGAGTTGGAGCGGTTGTTGCGGGACGGCGTGGACCCGCCCGGCGACGCCCGCCTGCTGGAGCGGTTCCGGGTCGACGGCGACGAGGCGGCCTTCGCGCTGATCGTCGAGCGGCACGGGCCGCTGGTGCTGGCGCTTTGCCGCCGCTACCTCCGCGAGCCGGCCGACGTCGACGACGCCTTCCAGGCCACGTTCCTGGTCCTCGCCCGCAACCGCGGCGGGCTCCGCGACGGCGACGCCCTGGCCGGCTGGCTGTACGGCGTGGCCCGTCGGGTGGCCCTCCGCGCCCGGTCGAACGTCCTGAAGCGGCGCGCCCGAGAGGCGGACGCCGACCGTCTCGACGAGATCGCCGCCGCGGCCGACCGGCCCCCGGACGACGCGCTTGAGGCGCTCGACCGCGAGTTGTCGCGGCTGCCGGAGAAATACCGCGCCCCGCTGGTGCTCTGCCATCTGAGGGGCCGGTCCTACGACCAGGCCGCCGCCGAGCTCGGCTGGCCGCCGGGGACGGCGCGCAGTCGCGCGGCCAGGGGCCGGGCGATCCTCCGAGCCCGATTGTCGCGGCGAGGGATCGACGCCCCCGCCTGCCTGGCCGCGATCCGGCTCGACGTCGCCTGCTCCCCGCTCGCCTCCGCCGCGCTCGCCGTGGAGACGGCCGCCGCCGCCGGCCGATTCGTCGGTCTCGCCCGGCTCGCCCTGTTCACGACCTCGTCACGATGGCCCGCCGCGGCCCTTGCCCAAGGAGTGATGACGACCATGGTTCTTTCTTCCTGGAAGCTGCTGGGATTCGGGATCGCCTCGATCGGACTGTCCGCCGGAGCGCTCGCCGTCGCGGCGACGGCCCTCGCGCCCGTCGCTCAAGAGGAGTCGCCGAAGCAGCAAGAGCCGCCGCCCCCCGCCGCGGCCTCGGAGAAGCCCGGCCCGGTCCCGGTCGATCGCCGGCTGGACGACCTGGAGGCGAAGCTCGACCGTCTCGCCGCGACGCTGGCCGAGCGGGACGCCGCCCCGTCGTCGCCCGTCGCCGCGGGCGATCGGGACGCCGCGACCGGGGCCGTCGTCGATGGCCAGGGATTGAGGGAGATCGAGGCGCGGCTCATCAACGCGCATCAGGTGTATGACCGACTCCTTCGTCTGCGCGAGCGTAACGTCATCCCCCAGCAACAAGTGGACGTCGCGGTGGAGCCGGTTCGCGTCATTTTGGGCCAACTCATGGACATGCGGGACGAGATCGGGGCGCGTCGCGACGAGATCGAGTTCGACCGCGCGATCGCCGAGTTGGAACGGGCCGCCGCGCGGGACTCGTCGCGCCCCAGGTTGGATCGGGCCCGCGAGGCCAAGCCGGCCGACCTGAAGGCCGAGCGGATCCGGCGCGAAATCGACCGGCTCGACGAGGGGGCCCGGCGAATCGACCGACTCATCGCCTGGACCCGCGAGCATTTCCCGGACGCGGAACTGACGATCCTCGACGACGCCCCCAAGGAGGTGAAGAAGGCGGAGTGACCACCACATATTACGGGAGCATCATAATAACGTCCTTCCCCGCGAGGGGGGAAGATCGTTTTACCACTGATGAGGCAGACTCTCAGCCGCCGACTTCCACGGCGGCCAGGGAGGGCTCGTTCCGGACCAGCGCCGCGGCCTTGCGGGACCAGGCGCGGAGCAGGACCAACCCGGCGGCGAGCAGGCCGACGGCCAGGCCGATCCAGAGGCCGTCGACGCCGCGGTCGCCGCGGAAGCAGAGCAGCCAGCCCGTCGGCAGGCCGACGGCCCAGTAGCAGACGAGGCTGGAGACCATCGGCGTGTGGGTGTCCCCCGCGCCCCGAAGCGCGCCGGTGGCCACGCCTTGCAGGCCGTCGAAAAGCTGGAACGCCGCGGCCAGGAGCATCAGCCGGGCGGCCGTCGCGATCACCGCCGAGTCGTCGGTGAAGACGCCCGCGATCGAGCGGGGGAAGGCGACCATGCACGCCCCGGACGTCGCCATGAACGCCGCTCCCAGCGCCAGGGCGGTCCAGCCGGCGCGACCGGCGGCGGTCGGCTCGCCCCGGCCGATCGCCTGGCCCACCCGGATCGCGCCGGCGTTCGCCAGTCCCAAGGGGACCATGAACGTCACGCTCGCCACGTCCAGGACGACGTGGTGCGCCGCCAGCGACACCGCGTCCAGCATCCCCGCCAACGTCGTCGCCGTCGCGAAGACGCCGACCTCCAGCAAGATGTGCGTCGCCGCCGGCAGCCCGATCGCGAACAACCGCCCGATTGCCGCCAGGTCCGGCTTGAGGCTCGACCGAACGAGCCCGCGGCCGGTCCTCGCGTCATGGACCAGCGCGAAGACGACCAAAAACCCCGCCATGTAGCAGCGCGAGACGGTCGTCGCCCACGCCGCTCCGGCCACGCCCATCGCCGGCGCCCCGAGCTTGCCGTAGACGAGCATCCAGTCCATCAGCGCGTTGACCACGTTCGCCGACAACAAGGCGGCCATGATCGGCTTGACCAGCCCCATCCCTTGCAGGTAGCGGCGAAAGGCCGCGTAGACCAAGAGCGCGGGAGTCCCCCAGACGACGGCGCGAAGGTACGGCTTGGCCTGCTTGAGGACGACCGGGTTGAGCCCCAGATGGTCGGAGAGCGGATCGACGGCCCACATGACCGCCATGGCGACGGGACAGACGACGACGGAGAGGTAAAGCCCCTGGATCAGCCAGCGGTGGCAGCGTTCGCGGTCGCCCGCTCCGTAGGCTTGCGAAACCAACGCGTCGAGCCCCAGGAGCAGCCCCATGGCGAAGATGGCGCCGGCGAAGTAAAGCGCGTTGCCGAGGCTGACCGCCCCGATGGCCTCCGCGCCGAGCCTGCCGACGAAGATCGTATCGACGATCCCCATCGCCATCCACCCGATCTCCGCCGCCACCACCGGCCCCGCCAGCCGCAGCATCCCCCCCAGTTCGCCCCTCGCTCCGTCCGCTTCGTCCGCCCGATCCATGGATCCCCTCTCGCCCTCGCCCCGCGACGTCCCACCGATCCGTCTCGCCCCGCAACCAGCTTGGCGGACCTGGCGGGGTTTCATCAAGGCGAATCGGCAGGGGCGGGCGGATGATCAGGGCCGGGCCCTCTACTCGGGAAACCAGACGCCGCGTTGTTTCTCCAGCGCTTTGAAAGCGGCGCCGTACTTCCCACTTTCGAGCGCGGGCTTGAACTTTTGCGACCCCCACTCGTCTTTCGAGTCGCGCAACCTGTCGTGCAACCAGGCGACGGGGTTCGAACCCTTGACGCCCTCGATCGATGACGGGACATCCTTGAAGCTTCTCAGAAGCGTGACGATGGCTTCGGCATCCTTTCGGTCCTCATCCCTGTAAAGCCGCAAGGTGGAATCGGAAGGCCCCCTGGGGTGCAAGGGATCTCTCAAGAAAGTTCCCTTGGGGAATCGCCATATAAAATCGCGCTGCCAGGTTTCGGCAAATCCCTCCAGGTCGTCTCGGTCCTTTGATAGCTTGTCGATCGCTCCCTGAAGTTCGACGAAGGCGTTGAAGACATTGTGGAAGTGGCGGGGGCCGGTGCATTTGAATTGCTCGAGCGCCACCCGCGCCTCTCGGTGGTCCGTGAACACGCGCTCTAATTCTTTGATGAACCCGATGTCGTCCAAAAGCTCCTTGAGGTCTTCGTCCTTGCCGTCCTTGGAGTAAATCTTCGAGTAGTATTTGTTGAGCAACCCCCGCAACTCGTCCTCGGGCGCGTCCGAGGAAGTGGGAATTGAGGCGGTGCGGTCCTCAGGGTCAAGCCCGTCCTTCAGCTCCTTGATGATCGCGTCACGAGATTCCACATAATCATCTGGATTCGCGAGTGTTTTCCCCAGGACGGCGACCGAGAGCCCTTTCAGATTTGGCCTCTCTGGCGACGCGGATGACCGCGGCACGATATCCCCCAACCGCTTTGTGATTCCATCCCACCACTTCCTGACTTCACCCGGCCGCTTCTTGTTCGATGGCGACTCCGCCACGGGGGCTTCGCTCTTTCGCGGGGTCTCTTCGCTCGTTTGCGGGGTCTGAGGCGTCATGAAGTAGACGAAGGCCGCGGCGACGGCCAGGCAGGCCGCGGCGGCGGTCAGGCGGCGCTTTCGGCTTTCGCGAGGGGTCGGGGTTCGCTCGCGAGCGCGGCGTGCTTCCTCGGCGTCCTTCAGGACGGGGGCCAGCTTCTCCAGGACGCCGCGAACGAGGTTGTCGAACCGCTCGTTTTTGACGAGCGAGGACGACGCTCCCTCGGCTTCCGTCAGGCCGGCGACGAAATTACCGAACGCGGGCAGGGATTCGCGCAAGATCGCCTCGGCGCGGGCGCGGACGTCGGGCGGGCAGCCGGCCAACCTGGCGTCGCGGACGAGCAGGGCCTCCGGATTGACGCGGCCGGTCGAGACCTGCTCCACCATGTGCTCGGCGTGAACGATGGAATCGTCGCGGATCCTTGAATTCAGGGCGACGTCGATCAATTCCGCGGCCTCCCTTTCGGCGACGCTCGAGTCGGTGGGCGCGAAATAGCGGTGGTTCCAGCGGACCACTCGGGGACTCATCGCGACGACGAGTGGGCTTTCCATTGCGGCAACTCCGGCTTTTTGGGGACGCCCGAGACGATCTTCAGGATCGCTAGGCCGACGCGGCTCTCATCCGACGGGGACTTGATCGGAATCTCCCTGCCCTCCTCCAGGTCGGCGAGCCTCAGCGTGCTGGAGCCGGCGCCAACCTTCCACCAACTCCATCTCCTCAAATTCCCATATTCGTGAATGGAAACCTTGAATTCACGGCTTCCCGAGAGGAACTCGCCGTCACGAAGCTCCAGATCGAAGCTGTTGGCCTGCGATACGTTGCCGCGGCTGGACGTCAACCCGTCGGTTTTGACCCTCGCCTTGCCGTCGACCGATAGGGCGAAGGTTTGACCGCCTCTGCCGTCCTGGCCCTTCAAGTCCCAGAGGATGGAGGGCATGATCTTGACTGTCTTCACGTCCGCTCGGGCCTTCAGGTAGTTCCTGTAGGCTTCCACGCTCTCCCGCATCGGACGTTCCGAACCGCCGGCGAGGTATCGATCCGCGAGGTCGACCGACCGATCCATGCGGAACTCCTCGTAGAGCTTGCGGTCTCGCGCGAGGGCGACGCCGACGCGCATTCGGCCTCCCAGGTCCATCTCTCGCGAGGCGGCCAGGACGGTATCGCCCAGTTCGCGGTCGCGCGTCCTCGCCGGCCCCTCCAGGTCCTTCCTCAAGGCGTCGCGCGTCTCGTCGAGGCGTTGGTCGGCCTCGTCGAACCTGTTCTGGAAAACGAGTTCGTCGATCCTGGCCTCGGTGATGCTCTTGATCCGGTCGATCAACTCGGGGGTGCGCGTCTTCCAATCGACGTCGCCGTCGGCCACTCCGGCCCACGTCTCGATGGCTTCCTTGAGGTCGCCGGAGTTCAGGTATTGCGTGACGTCTTTCCAGTTTTTCGCCGAGATCGCCTGTTTTACGCGCTTGCTCGGCTCGCCTTCCGGACCCGCTTCCCGCAAGGCGGCCGCGAGGGCCTCGTTCAGTTCGGGGGCGTGCTCCGCCACCTGCGGTTGCAAGGCCGCCAGGCCGTCGTGAGCCTCCGCGAGACGTCGCTCGGCTTCCGGGAACTTCGATTGCCGAAGGGCTTCGTCGATGCTGGCCTCGGTGATGCTCTTGATCCGGCCGATCAAGTCGGGGGTGTGTTCCTTCCATTGCGCGTCGGAGTCAGCCAGCGGGGCCCAGGTCTCGCCGGCCCCCTTGACGTCGCCGGAGTCCAGGAGTTTCGTGACGTCTTTCCAGTTCTTCGCCGCGATCCGCTCGCGGCACATGGCCGCCAGCGCGTCGCGACGCCCGGGCTTGGACTTGTCGCCCCCCGTATAGTTCCAGGCGTTCAGCTCGTCCAGGATTCTAAGCAGTCGAGGGCCGTCGGCGCTCGCCGCCTGGATTTGCTTCTCCCATTCGTTCAACTGGGAGTCGACCGCGCGTTCGGCGATCGTCGTCTCGTGATCCTGGACGATCTTCCTCGCCTTGTCGGCGTGGCCGCCTTTCGGAAGGGCCTGGAGATACTCTCGAGCCTTCTCGGCCTTCTCGGCGAGGTCCGTCGCCGTGTCGACGGGCCGCCAAAGGTCGGCCTCGCGCTGCTGGGCGAGCATCACCTGGTACTCTCGGACGAACTCGTTCGCCTTGACGGTGTGGGGGCCTCCTGGATGGGCCTGGAGATACTCCTGGGCCCGCTTGCCCTTCTCGAAGAGATCCGCCGTCGTCTCGACGAGCCGCCAAAGGTCGGCCTCGCGCTGCAGGGCGAGCGTCGCCTCGGACTTTTGGATGAACTCGTTCGCCTTGACGGCGTGGGGGCCTCCCGGAAGGGCGCCGAGATACTCTCGAGCCTTCTCGGCCTTCTCGGCGAGACCCGCCGCCGCCTCCACGGGCCGCCAGCGGATATCGTCACGATCTGCGTCGATGCGATCCTTGAGTTCGTTGACCGTCTCGAACGTCGGATGAAAGGGCAACCAGGAGGCCCAACGGCCGGGACCGTAGCGCACAAGGCGTTCACGAGCGCCGGCAAGCTTCTCATCGTCGCTCGTCGGGGCGTCGACGTCTCCGCGAAGGCTCGCGAAGTCCCACGCGTTGATCTTATAGCCGACAGCGCAGTAGCAGAGGGAAATGACGAAGACAATGGCGCACAAGAGGGCGGCGGCGATCCGATTCCGAGCGGCGACGATCCGCTCCCGGGCGGCGTCGCGAGCCTTTTCGACCCGCTTGGCCTCCTTGGACCTGGACGGCTTCGGCATTCGCTTGAGCAGGTCGTCGGCTCGTTTCGCGAGCGTTGAAAGCGGCCCGGGCCGCCATCCCGCGGCCTTGAACTCGGCCTCGACCTTCTCGGCGTCGATCTCGTCTCGGAGGTCGGCCAGGGCCAGGAACGGTTCGAGGAGGCCGAACGGGCGGGAGTCGCCCAGGGGCTTGCGGCCGGGATCCTCCCTGAACGCGCTCGTCGGGAAGGCGATCTTCCGGGAGCCGTCGCCTTTCGCCACGTTGCGGATCGAATCGTGGAGCGCCTTGTGGTCGCGGGCACTCTCGGTGTCCAGGAACTCGTCGAGCTTGACGTACTCCGCCTCGGGATCGTCGGCCTGGATTTGGGACGATGCGCGGTCCCACTTCGTGAACGCGACCACGACGGCTTCGCGGTTGAAGTCCGACTCGCCGGGCAAGGACGCCAGCGCCTCGCGCAGCATCCGGAACTCGTCGCCCCGGGTCTCGGAAACGTCGGCCAGCACGATCAGGCCGTCGAGCGTCCGTAATCGCGCCTTCAACTCGTTGGCCATCGACTTCGGGTCGCGTTCGTTCCTGGGATCGATCAATTCGCCCGAGTAATCGATCATGCGGACGAGCGTCGCGCCGCGGCGGGGGTCGGAGATCTCGAAATCGATCGCCTGGTGGGTCTCTCCCGCCTCGATCTGCCTAGTCGCGCGCGGGGATTCGCCGCGACCCAGGGCCGCGACCGCCTGGTCGATCCATTCCTCGCCCGCGTACAGTCCGGCGGCCTCGGCGTCGCCGTTCGGCACGGCGAGCTTCGTGCATTCGAAGCCGTCGCGGTGCCCCAACGCCCCACGCGCCATCTGGGCCAGCACGCAGGTCTTGCCCGCGCCGCTGCGGCCGTAGAGCGCGAATCGATAGAGCGTCCGAGAGGCGCGGCGCTCGCCGGCCGGCGCCTTGGTTTCAGTCGATTGAAGGAAAGAGGGGATCGTCATCGTTCCAACTCCGCCGGTGCTTCTGGGGAAGTCAAGCGCGGGACCAGCGCCGGCTCGTCAGCCGACGACGAATCGGCGAAAGCCAAAAGAAGAAGACGCCCGCCGCCGCGACGCCGCCGAGAGCGATCAGGCCCCAGCCGTCGGCAAGGAAGCCGCTTGCGAACCCCCGCGCCGCGCCCTTGATCGGCGCCTTGGCGACCTCCGCGCCGGCCTCGATCGTCCCCTCGACGACCGCGCCGATCCCGGTGGCGATGCCGTGGCCGAGCTTCTTGATCCCGGCCTGGGTCAGTTCCCCGCCTTGGTCGATGTATTCGTCGGGCGTGGCCATGACGGCGGCCAGGGCGGAGCCGCCTAGCCAGACCTTCCAGTGGGGCTTGACGTATTTGCCCCAGAACGTGCTGGCGCGGTCCCCCTCGGTCATGAAGAACCTGTTGAAGTCCTGGAGTTCGACCGCCGAGCGGCCGGGGGCGGGCAGGAGCTTGCCGCCTCGCGCCGCGGACTCGAAGCGGACGGCGTCGTCGGCGAGGTCGCCGTATCTGCCGAGCACGACCAAGGTGTCGGCGCCCCCCACGCTCAGGAGCCGGCCGCGGGCGGCGACGTCGGGGATCGTCTCCGCCACCCGTCGCGAGCCCTTCGCCACGGCCGCGCTCACCTCCAGCAACGGGCCGTCGAGTCGGG
Source organism: uncultured Planctomycetales bacterium (assembly GCA_937907525.1). Taxonomy (GTDB): domain Bacteria; phylum Planctomycetota; class Planctomycetia; order Isosphaerales; family Isosphaeraceae; genus Paludisphaera. Next base: position 16,673 of record CALCIB010000060.1, read on the forward strand.
CCACTTCCCTCAACAAGGCCGGGTCCGCCGCCGTCCCCAGCGCCTCCCGCACCACGGCCCTCGCCCTCGTGATCCGCGCCGCGGAGTCCAGGGCGCCCTCGGCTTCGAGGGCCTTGCGGCCCGACGGCGCCAGGCGGGCGGCATCGGCCGCGTCGTCCAGCTTGCCGAGCTTCCCGATCGGGACGTCCTCCCCCACGCGGGCGGCCTTCCGTACGATCCGGTCGAGCCATCCCGCCCGTACCGGCGTCGGGGCGAGCCCGACCGCCAGGACCAGCGCCAACGCCGCGCCCAGGGACCGTCGAATCGTTCGCCGATTCATGTCGTCGTACTCCTGATGCGTTGATCTTCAGTGGGCCGCCGCCGCGGGCGCGGCCATGCGGTCGAGGGTACGGTTCGCGTTGGCGAGCCACCACGCGCCGACGTGCTTCCGCCAGGCGTCCAGTTGGGCCGCGGCGGGTTTCAGCGCCTTCGCGCCCGCCGGCAACACGACGCCGGCGCCTTCGATCACCCCTCCGTTGACGGCCGTCATCCGCAGATAGCGGCCCAGGACGTGGTCCTTGGCGAGTGTCGAACTGAAATCGATGAACACCCGCCGATCGGTACGCATGAAGATGCGCGCATCCAGATCGGTGAGCTTCTTGAACGTGTCGCGGCCGACGCCGGAACCCTTGAAGGCGAGTTGGACCGCCTTGGTCGCATCGACGGTCATCGCCTTCGCCGCGCGCTCGGTCAACTCCTTCATGACCGTCCGCGTCGCGGCGCCGGATTCCTTGACCATCCAGGGCAGGAGTTGTCGCTCCGTCGTCGTCGTTGTCGCTCTCGCGACGGCGACCGCCCCTCTCTGCGTCGCGCCATCCTCGACCGCCGCCCGAACTATCGCCTTCAGCGTTTTCGTGCCGCCTTTCAACATGAAGATCGCCTCGCCCGCGTCCGCCGCGGCGAACGCCACGTCAAACACGCCGACGTCGCGACCATCGTGGATCTTGTCGGCAAGTTCGTAGAGCGAATAACCGGGCAGCCAGGTCAGCGGGCCGCTGGGAGGGGGGCCTAGATCCTTGGTCAGGGCGGCGTCGGAAAGGCGGGCGTAACGGTCCAACAGGCTCGCCGCGTTCTTGGGATCGGCTCGGAGGTTCGCCAGCGCCTTCGCCAGCGTCCCCGCGGAGAGGCACCGTTCCAGGAGATTGATGAAGGCTGGGCGCGATCGAAGATCGTCGTCGAGAAGCGCCGCCATCGTCGCTTCGTCGCCAGACTTCACCGCCTCCTCGACCTTCTTACGGACGGAGCGGTATTCCGGCGCCGCGAGGAGGTCGACCGCCACCGTCCCTTGCGACTCGAACCACTGCCGACCTTGTTCGCCATATGCCTGAAGGTACGCCCAGATCGCGGGCGCCCCGGCGCGGACGCCCCAATCCAGATCGTCGTCGCCATCCTTCAGAAGGACCGATTCCGCCAGGGGGGCGATATCCTCGAATCGCTGACGGAAATCCACGTCTTCGTCGAGTCGATTGGCAACCGTCGTGGCGTGGATAAGCAGGACCGCTTGGATTCGGTCGAGCCGCTTATCCGGAGAGTCCAACCCGCGCTCGGCGAGTCTTCGCGCCCAGCGCCGATAGATCCGGCGGGCTTCGGGGTCGTGGGGAGGGCGGTCGGGCTGGAAGAGTCCGATCAGATCGAGCGCGTCGCGCTCGACGAGTTTGGGGATGAGCGCCCCTTCCTCCTTGAGCAGTTGGGCGGTCTCCAGCGCTTCTTTCGGACGCGGGCCGAATTGATAGAGCGAATCGACTGTGGCGTCGTGGCCGCGGATCGAGTTCAGGCCGTCGAGGAAGACGTCGGGGCCGTCGCCGTCGATTTCGAACAGGCCGGCGAGGAGGCCCGCGTATTCCGGTCGCGATTCGAGCTTCTTCAGCCAGCGGTCGTGATCGCGGAACCGCGCGTAAAGGGTGCCGAAGAGGTTGTCGACCTCCTCGCGCCCGTTCTCGTCCAGGAGCCGCCAGTAGTCCGCCTGGTTGGCGACGACCGCCCGGGCCGCCGCTGGAGTCCAGCCGGCCGCCTCAAGCGCGCGCTGGTATTCCTCGTCCGTTCGGACGTCCGCGGGGGGGGTCTGATCCGATGTCCACGCCTCGGGCGCGAGATAGAGCGTCGCCGCCACACCGAGGAGCAGGCCGATGCCTTTGGGAATCGTCATGGTCCGCCAACACCTGTTCATGGGACGTGGAGGGGCTTTCAACGTCGCGGACGGAAGGCATCCTAGCATCCGTGGCGCGTTGGATCAAGAACGCGCCGCGGATTGCCTGGAAGACGTCGGGTTCGTCACTTTCCGGCCGCGTCGTCGCGGTCCTCGTCGGTGAATTCGATGTCCAGCGGGGCCGAAACCGATGAGTCGAAGTCGGCGTACTCGCGGGAGCGTTTGGCCAGGCGCTCGAAACTGGCGCGGTAGCGGCCCTTTTTCATGTTGAGGGTGCGGGCGACGGGGACGCTCATCTGGTCGGCCTGGGCGAAGGCGTCGAAGTCGGCGCCGAGGAAGACGACTTGCCAGTTCTTGGCCTTGCAGCGCTCGACCATCGCCTGGACGTCCTGGCGGGAGACTTCGCGGCTGGCGTTCTCCTCGCCGTCGGTCATGACGATGACGACGGTCTTCGGCCGCGCCGCGGCGTCGGCCAACGCGACGATCCGGGCGAAGGCGTCGTACAGCGGCGTCCAGCCCCGCGGCGAGGCTTCCGCGGACGTCACGTCCCTCCACGAACCCGCCTTGACGTGGGAGCGCAGGACGTCGAACTTCAGACCGTCGACGCCGTCGAAGGTCGCCAGGGTGACGTTCGCCTTCCCCAACTCCTTCACATAGGCGTTGACCGCCCCCAGGGCCTCGTCCCAGCGCGACTCCATCGAGCCGGAGCGGTCGAGCAGGATCAAGGCGTTCAAGTTGTTCGCGGCGCTCATGGACGCGGCCTCCGAAACGGTCCCGACTGGTCGATGGTCCTCGCGACGTCCGCGCGGACTCGATGCTTTGACGCCTTCAAGCCGTGATGAGTTCGTCCCCGACGCCAACATATTGTCCGGAACTCGCCGAATCCCACGACGGCCGCCCTCTGGACCGTCGATGTAGAATCGACCGTGGCGGCGTCTTCGACCGATTCCCTCGGACGAAGACAGGGAACCACAGAGTCACAGAGAGCACGGAGAGAGACCGAGGAGAGATCCATTCGTTTTTGAATTATTGATCCATTTGTCTTGATTCTCGATTTCCTCTCCGTGTCCTCCGTGACTCCGTGGTTCAGGTCCGGGAAGTCGTTTCGTCACCGTTCGCTGGGGGCGTCGAATCTTGCTCCGTCTTCTCCCTGATTTGCGAACGAGGCGGCGATCGGCCGAGGTCATGGACCAGCCGGGGTTGGACCCGGCGGAGCACGGTCGGGCGCTGGAGGCGCTGCGGCGGATCAACCTGCTCAGCGCCGGCGCGCGGGCGCTTTGGCCGCGGATTCGCGCGTTCGCCCGGTCGCGGTCGGGACCGACTCGGCTGTTGGACGCGCCCTGCGGCGGCGGGGACTTCGCGGTTCGGATCGCGCGGAAGGCGCGTCGCGAGGGGGTCGCGCTTGAGGTTTTCGGCTGCGACGTGAGCGAGTACGCCGTCGAGTACGCGACGGAACACGCGAGGCGCTCGGGGGTCTCGGCCCGCTTCTTCCGGCGCGACGTCCTGGCCGAGCCGTTTCCGGAAGGGTTCGACGTGCTGACGTGCTCGCTGTTTTTGCATCATCTGGACGAGCCCGACGCCGTCGGGTTGCTGGGGGCGATGAAGCGGGCCGGCGGGCTGTTGCTGGTGGACGACCTGGAGCGGGGGCGGCTGGGCTGGCTGCTGGCCGTCGCGGGGACTCGGTTGTTGTCGCGGTCGGCGGTGGCGCGGGTCGACGGCCCGCGGTCGGTCGAGGGCGCGTTCACCCGCGGCGAGGCCCGCGCGCTGGCCGAGGCCGCCGGCTGGGAGCGTCCCAGGACCGTCGCGCGGTTCCCCTGCCGCTTCTTGCTGACGGAGGGGCGATGACGACCGGCGGCTTCGACGTCGTGGTCGTCGGCGCGGGGCCGGCGGGGGCGACGACCGCGCGGGGCCTGGCGCGGCGAGGGCTCCGCGTGTTGCTGGTCGATCGCGCGCGGTTCCCGCGCTCCAAGGTCTGCGGCTGCTGCCTGAACCCTCGCGCGCTGGCGACGCTGGCGCGGATCGGCCTGGGCGCGCTCGTCGAGACGCTGGGCGCGGAGCCGCTGACCGGATTGGATTTGGCGGCCGGTCGTCGCCGCGCAACGCTCGATTATCCCCTCGGCGCGGCGTTGTCGCGCGACGCCCTCGACGCCGCGCTAGCGGCCGAGGCGGTGGCCGCGGGGGCGGAGTTCTTGCCGGGGGCGTCGGCGGCGCTCGCGCCCGGCGGGGTCCGGCTGACGCTGAGCGACGCCGCGCGCGAGGTCCGCGCGCGGTTCGTCGTCTCCGCGACGGGGCTGGCCGACGGCCTCTTTCCGGCCGAGGCTCGCGCGGCGCCGACGGCGCGGTCGCGGGTCGGCGCGGGGACGATCCTCGACGCCGCGCCCGACGGCTACGCCCCCGGTCGGATCTTCATGGCGTGCGGAAGGGGCGGCTACGTCGGGCTGGTCGTCTTGGAGGACGGCCGGCTGGACGTCGCCGCGGCGCTCGATCCGGCGGCCGTCCGCGAGGCCGGCGGCGCCGCCGCGGCGGCCGCGGCGATCGTCGCGTCCACGAGGCTTCCCGACGTCCCCGGCCTGGCGGCGTCGCGGTGGCGAGGGACGCCGGCCTTGTCGCGGTCGCCGGCGAAGGTCGTGGTCGGGAGCGTCTTCCGGGTCGGCGATTCGGCCGGCTACGTCGAGCCGTTCACCGGCGAGGGGATCGCCTGGGCCCTGGCCGGCGGCGAGACCCTGGCCGCGACCCTCGCCGACGACCCCGACCCGGCCGGGCGCTGGGAACGCGGGCATCGGCGGATCGTCCGGGATCGTCAACTCGCCTGCCGAACCGTCGCGAGGGTCCTGCGCTCGCCCGCGATGACGTCGATGATGGCCGCGGCGCTGGAATTCCGGCCCGGGCTGGCCCGGCCGTTGCTCTCGGCCATGCATCGAGATTAGAGTCGACACCAACCGCGAGGCTCCCGCATGCACATCGAAGTCCTGGGGATCGGCACGGCGACGCCGCCGCTGAGAATCGACCGATCGGAGTCGATCGACGTCGCGCGGGCGCTGTGCGCCGAGGACGACGACCACGGTGAATTGCTGGCGAGCCTGTATCGCCAGTCGGGCGTGGACGCGCGGCACGTCGTCTACCGGCCGGAGGAGTTCCGGCGGATCGTCTACGGCGAGGGGGACTGCGACACCCCGTTCGTCGCGAAAGGCGTCGGCGACCCCGGCCCGTCGACGGCCGTCCGCATGGAGCGGTTCGAGGCCGAGGCCCCGCCGCTGGCCGAGGAGGCGAGCCGCGTCGCGCTGGGGCGGTCGGGCGTCGAACCCGGATCGATCACGCACCTGGTGACGGTCTCCTGCACGGGGCTCGCCGCGCCGGGGGTCGACCTGGAGCTGATGGGCCGGCTGGGGCTGTCGGCGACGGTCGAGCGCGCGCACGTCGGCTTCATGGGCTGCCACGGCGCGCTGAACGGGCTGCGGGTGGCGCGGGGCCTGATCGCGGCCGAGCCCGGGGCGCGCGTCCTGCTCTGCTCGGTCGAGCTGTGCAGCCTCCATTATTCCTACGGGTGGAACCCGCGGCGGATGGTCGGCAACGCCCTGTTCGCCGACGGGGCCGCGGCCGTCGTCCTCGGACCGCCTTCCGGTCACCCCGGCTGGCGGCTGGCGGCGAACGGCGCGTGCCTGTTCCCGGGGTCCGAAGGGGCGATGACCTGGCGCGTCCGCGACCACGGCTTCGAGATGGTCCTCTCCACGCGCGTCCCCGGCCTGATCCAGAAGCACGTCGGCCCCTGGCTGGAATCGTGGCTGGCGCGATCGGGCCTGACGGTCGGCGACGTCGCCTCGTGGGCCGTCCATCCCGGCGGGCCCCGGGTCCTGGCGTGCGTGACCGAGGCCCTGGGCCTCCCCGCGGAATCCGTCGCGACCTCGCGGTCGGTCCTGGCCCGCTACGGCAACATGTCGTCCGCCACCGTCCTGTTCATCCTCGACGAGCTGTCCCGCGGCGACGCCCCCCGCCCCTGCGTCGCCCTCGGCTTCGGCCCCGGCCTGGCGGCCGAGGCGGCGCTGTTTCGCTGAACGAAAAGTGCCTCTCGAGGGTGTTGGCCATGCTTGCTTGTCATGCTAGGTTCAAATCGTTTCCGTGGAAGGATATGGCCTGGAATTCGACTGTTCGCCTCAATTGACCGATGACGCCGAGGGCTTCGCGTGATCTGGGTCTTTTTCGTCTTGGCGGTTGGATTCGCCTTCTGTGGACTGCTGATCTGGATCGTGGTGGAGCTCGCCTGGCAATGGGCCAGACCCGTCTTTTCAACGGCATGGCCGAAGCCCACGCTTTCCATCCTCAAAGGGTCTTCGGGCATGCTCGGCATCGTCTCCAAGGGGATCGAGACTCCGAGCCAGCAACTCGCCACTTGGACCGCCGGTATCTTTTTGGTGGGCCTGCTCTTCTGGGAGCTCATAGACAACCGGAGCACGGCGAAGAGGGACACCGACAAGAAGGGCGAGGAGGAAGATTTTAAGCGTCGCGAAGCCGACTTCGCTTCGGTGGTCGAGCAAGCTTATCTCAGGACCAAGTTGTTGGCGTCGCTCGGCGAGGTCGTCGCCTACAAGAAACAGCGGGTCCTAAGCATAGTCCGGAGGGTCCTGGATGGAGGATTCTCACGCAACGCTCCCGACGCTCATCGCGCGGGCTTGTCCCCTCAGGAACAGACACTGCTCATCCTCCAAGCCTTGACCTCTTTTTTACATGAATCGTTGCCTCGATGCGAGAACAGCGAAAGACAGAACTTCCGCGTGGGCTTCTACGTAGAACGCAACGGGCGAATGGAACCCAAGGAATCTTGGGATCACCGCCGGAAGGCCCGCCAGTTCTTGACTTCCTACATCCGGTTTCCCGACAAATTCAACCTCGCTTGCGAGAACAAGGCCGCTTACGCGGTGCGGTGCATCCAAGAACGAAAGCTGTTAATCGTGACGAATTGCCTGGAAGAAGACGCTTGTTTCCATGTAAATCAAGAGAATTACCTAAGATCTCTGATTGCTTTTCCGATCTTGGATTTTATCGACCTCAAGCAACCCATTGCAGCTTCGATCGTCGTTGATACCGATGAAGAGGGGTTTTTCAAAGAGGAAGACCGGTCCACGATCGAGAGCTACATGGAACAGTTCGCCCTCCGACTCGATCTAGAAGCCGTGGCCGAGATGCTCTTGAGTCCCGTTGGAGTCTCATCCCGTGGCGAAAAAGGACGGAGAAAAGAATAAGGATCTCGCCAGAGCCTATGACGGTCTCAAGGAAGCGATCAGACGGGCGTCCGAGAAGGAGATATTGCGCTTTAACCAAGCCGTCGAAGCCAACTCTCCAAAGAGGACGATCCCCAGCCCTCGGATCGAGCCGAAGGTCTAAGCCCGCGTCGTCCCGCCTCAGCCGCCGCCGGTCGCGATTCGCTCGCGGCGCCAGTCGAAGTACGCCTCAAGCGCCTGGAGCTTGTCGAGGTTGGGGACGGGGCCGGCGGAAGGGGTCGGCGCGGCGTCGAAACGGAGGCATGCCGGGTCGGCGTCGGAAAACGCCGGCCAGGGCGGCAGGCCGGGGCGGTTGGGGTCGCCGGTCCTGGCGAACCGGACCCAGTAGTCGCAGATCGTCTCCGAGGCGGCGAGGTCGGCGTCGGTCGGCTTGCCGAAGAAGCCGCCCATGAGGTTCATGTGGCGGAAGACGTAGGGGACGTCGGCGGCGTGGGGGGCGCCGTCGGAGCCGGCGGCGTGGCGGTCGAAGTAGTAGACGAACGCCTTGCCCGACCCCTTCCCGGCCTGGAGCCGCGCCCAGGTCCAGACGTGCCAGGCGAAGATGGAGTCACGGAAGAGATCCTTGGAGGACCGGAACGCCTCGTCCTCGGTGGCGTGGGGGTAGGCGGCGAGGACCGCCTCGGCACCGTCGCCGTAGCCGTCGCGGACGGCCTTCTCGAACGCCAGGGGCGAGGAGTCCGGGCCGGGGCGGACGAACAGGGCGCCCTCGTCGGAGTTGGAACCGATCAAGATCGGCGTGTCGTTGAACGCGCCCGATTCGTAAAGCCCGCGCTGGTCGCCGACGATCACGTCGCCGTCGGCGACCGGCCACCACCAGCGCCTGTCCTTGAGGAAGTCGACGGCCGGCAGCGCCCGCGCGGCGGCCAGGTCGGCGGCGCCCAGGCCGGCGAGATACTTCACGCCGTCGTCCTCGGCGACCTTCAAGGGGCGGACGGTCTGCCCCCCCTCCTCGGCCAGTCGGAACGGCGCGAACGACGCGCCGCTTTGGGCGATCACGCGATGGAACAACCCGCGCGCCCTGGGCGAGGCCGCCAGCATGCTGATCGAGATCGCCCCGGCCGACTCGCCGAACGCGGTGACGTTCCCCGGGTCGCCGCCGAACGCCTCCACGTTGTCGCGGACCCATTCCAAGCCGGCGATCTGATCCCGAAGTCCGTAGTTGCCCGAGCGGCCGTCGGCCTCCTTGCTCAGTTCCGGATGGGCCAGGAACCCCAGCGCCCCCAGGCGATAGGCGATCGAGACGACGACCACCCCTTTCTCGGCCAGCCTCGCGCCGTCGTAGGCCGGGGTCGCGGTCGAGCCGATCAGGAACCCGCCGCCGTGGATCCAGGCCATGACCGGGAGCTTCTCGCCGGGGGCTTTGGCGGGGGTCCAGACGTTGAGGTAGAGGCAGTCCTCGCTGAACCTGGGCGGAGCGCCGGTGATCATGGCGAAGACGACGTTCTGGGTCGGTCCCGGCCCGAACGCCTTCGCGGGGCGGACGCCCTCCCAGGGCTCGACCGGCCGCGGCGCCCGCCAGCGGAGGTCGCCGACGGGGGGTTGAGCGAAGGGAATACCCAGGAACTCGCGGACGCCATTGGGTTTCGACGTCCCCTCGACCGTCCCCGACCGCGTCTCCACCCGGTCGCCGGCCGCGGCGGCCGTCGTCGTCGCCGTCGCGATCGCCAGGACCGCCGCGGCCGTCAGCCGCGCTCCGTCGCGTCGCATTCGAATCCTCCGAAAATCAAGCGGAGACTCTGATCGAAAACCGTTTGTTTGAAGGGCGCGCTCCCCCTTCTCCCCTTGTGGGAGAAGGTGGCCCGAGGAACGATGCCGAAATAACTTCCGGGAATCCTTCGCGG